>CAYUGI010000131.1:13823-19004 GCA_964444105.1 uncultured Pirellulaceae bacterium | reverse complement strand
CCCAAAAGGAGAGTGAAGGCAGGAAAAGTCCGCCACGGAAAAAAGACGCTTACGAAACGCTCGTGCGAATGACGTTCTCTTGGTCTATCCATCCACCTTCCGCTCGAAACGCTCGATCGTCTTGGCGCGGCCGTCTTCTCCGGATTCGACAATGGCTCCGCACAATCGGACGTCGGCAGTTGCGACGTGAAAGTGACACGGCTGGAACGTTCGCGTCGTTTGAGTGACACGACGAATATCGCGACCGATGATGCTTTCGTAGGGACCGCACATTCCAACGTCACATTGAAACGCCGTGCCTTCGGGAAAGATGCACGCATCCGCGGTTGGCACGTGCGTGTGGGTTCCCAGTACCGCGGTTACTTTCCCGTCCAGGTAACGACCGAGCACTTGTTTGTCACTGGTCGCTTCGGCATGCACATCAACCAAAATGTGCTTGGCTTGGCTGCCAATTTCCCCAAGCACGCGGTCAATCGCATCGAACGGACAATCAACCGGACGCATGAACACGCGGCCCATCAACGAAACGATCGCCAACGGTGCTGCGCCAGCACGCTGAATCAGCGTCCATGTTTTTCCCGCAGCAGACGCGGGGTAGTTGGCAGGCTTGACGAGTCGACTGTCCGATTCCAAAACTTCAGAGATCTCTTTGCGACGATAGATGTGATCGCCCAGTGTCATGCCGTCGATTCCCGATTCGGTCAAACGCCTGAATTGACGAGGCATCAGCCCCGAACCATCCGAAGCATTTTCGGCGTTGGCAATGATGTAGTCCAAACGCTCTTCTTTGCGAATCGTTTCGGCATGCTGCATGACGGCGGTGTAGCCGGGTTTGCCAACAATGTCGCCGAGGAACAGAATGCGCATGAAGCCAGAAGTGAATTGAGGAATTGCGATTGAGCAACCGACAAGAATAGCACAGCCCGCCATGCCGTGGCATCAAGGCATCATCCCAAAATTACTTCCGTAGTACGGACATCCAGATTCGTCAAAAACTACGCGACGGACTAGGAAGTCCGTCGTGCAAATCAGAGGGCTGTTTTCGCACAGTTCCTAGGGCATCGCTGCGAAAAACTGCTCGATTCTTCGCGACGATTTTGTTCCCCGCTCCAATTCCGCACCACTTGCTGTATCGACGCTGCGGGCCAGCGAAACAGTCACTGCCTGAGCCAGATTTTCGGGTTTCAGGCCACCGGCTAACGTCCAACGAGCCGACGGATGCTGGGTGGCCCAAAGGGAAATGATTTGCCAGTCAAGTGTCTTACCACTGCCGCCATGCGCTGCGCCGGCGTCGGCGTCCAACAGGACATGACAGCCTAAATCCAGCCAAGCAATGGTCTGATCATGAATGTGATCAGCGGACAAATCGACCGTGGGAAGCTTGACGGCGCGAATGACTTGGTGCCCCGCATCGATCAGTTGCTGGGCCGTTGTGAGTGGTTCGTCGCCGTGTATCTGAATCACATCCAGACCCACATCGTCACCAATTCGCTGCATCTGATCGGCCGTTTCATTGACGAAGACTCCGACGCGAACCAACCCGTGCGAAGTGGCATGTTCAGAAAGCTGGCGTGTTGCCGCTTGGCTGGGATCAACATAGCGCACGCTCTTGGGAAAGAAATTCAGCCCGATGGCAGTTTTGATTTCATGCTGCTTAGCCGCTTTAGCAACAGCATCGATGTCGACTTGGCGTTTGACACCGCAGATTTTGATTTCAAACACAGCGTTCCTACGGACAATAATTTCAATCAATCGACGGAATCAACAAAATCCGCACGGTTCGATTTCGGTTCCAGCGATCGCGTTTCCGATTGGTAACTTTATGAAACGCTCTGACAGCTTGATCGATTTCGCTCTAGTCGCCTTATCCGCGACCACGATATTGATGTCATTGTTGCCATTGGCTCTTTCGCAGCAATACCCTGTGCAGGATTTGAAGCCGAATTGGCCCGAGCAGCGTCTGACCGTTCATCGTTCCGACTCCACCGAACTTATCGCAAGTGACAACGTTGCTGGACGGCAAAGTGCAAGTCAATCAGCACGTCCGCGCCAAGACCCGAAACTGGCGGTTGCACGCTGGCAACAGGAAGCCGAGGCATTTTATGCACGCCGCGATGAGGCGACTTTGCCGGTAGCTGAACCACGTGCAATGTCGAACTCTCGTATT
Source organism: uncultured Pirellulaceae bacterium (assembly GCA_964444105.1). Lineage (GTDB taxonomy): Bacteria > Planctomycetota > Planctomycetia > Pirellulales > Pirellulaceae > K23-9. The sequence continues at coordinate 16,837 of CAYUGI010000131.1, read as the reverse complement.
GAGATGGTTGGATTCCAAGTGCCCACGGAGTCTCCCCTTGCGGATGCAAAGAGCACGCCGGTTGTCGCTAAGGTCGAGGGTGTGTCGAAAAACGCTGCCGCGAAAAACATTGGGTTCCGAAACAATGCGGCTCGAAATACTGGGGCGGGCGCCAAGCATCTCGGCCTTGTTTTTAGCGAACGACGCACTCCGATGACATTCTTATTGGCATTATGTGGTGGCGTGTTGATGGCACTGGCCTATTTGCAGTGGTCACGTCGAACGCCGACGCGTGTACCTGGTGCGATCGAGTTCTTCTTTGGTGACGCCCCTGAATCGATCGTCCAGGTTGACGCCAAGTGGGTCGCCGTTTCACAAAACATCGCCGTGAAACTTCGCCGCGCCACTCTGGGCGGCTTGGTCATCACCGCACTTGCCATGCTGATTGCTTAGGAACGATCCCGAAATAACTTCCCGATTTGTACGACGGACTTCCTGGTCCGCCGTTTAGTTTTGACGGACAAGGATGTCCATCGTACGAATGTTATCCCGGGGCAGTTACTTAGCGGCGGCGGTGAGTGAAGAGGCGTTCCGGGTCAGCGAAGTGGGCGAACGAACGCCTTGCATGAGATTTGGCACAAGAAACGTCTTGTTTTGCTGCCTTTGGGCTCAAACCATTTCGACTTCAGGAACAGGTCTGGTTGTGCCGATGATTCCGATTACGTGGATTACGCCTGTTTTGACAGCGAGTGGCTGTTGCTGATTCAAATCCACCTTAACGCTCCTCCTAAAGTGAATTGGTTTTAGATGTCGACCACCAACTCCAATCAATCCATCCCCCCGTTTCCGCCATTTCCCAGTGTGGCACGTCTTGTTGAACTTGGGTCCGCGAAGGACGCGATCGCACGTGTCAGCCGAGCCATCCGTAGTAGCGAATCGCTTTCGCTCGTGATCGGACCGCCAGGTGTTGGCAAGTCCTTGGTTTGCAACGCCGTGGCAAACGAGTTTTCCGAGACTCATGACGTCGTGATGCTGGGCGAGATTCCCATCACCGATGCCGCATCCTACTACCGCGCCGTATTGCATCATCTGGGTGTGGACTTTCAAAATATCCCAGCGGGTGACCTGTATGTTGCGTTGGTCGATCGCATCACTGGACATGCGATGACGCAAGGTCAACTGGTGATCGTTGTCGATGAAGCGCAATCGTTGCCAGCTGAAGTGCTTGATGCGATTCGCACGACGACGAACATCATGAAGGACCAGCAGCCATGCGTTTCCGCCGTGGTTTGCGGGGGTGTCAAACTGGAAGACACGCTCGCGATGTCGGCAATGGAGTCGTTTACCCAGCGAGTCGCAACACGTTGCTACCTGCATCCGCTCAATGCGTCCGAGACGCGGCAGTACATCAGCGAATCGATCCGCGCATGCGGAAGCGTCCCCGAAGAAACGATGACGGACGAAGCGATGGGTGCAGTGCACCATGCTTGCAACGGAGTACCGCGGCTGATCAACCAAATGATGACCGAAGCGATTGACTGCGCGGCTGATGCCCAGCAATCGTTGATCGACGAAAAGGTCATCGACCGAGCTTGGTCCACTTTGCAGCAACTGCCCAGTCCAATGGTCGAGGAGCAGAAGATCGTCCACCAAAGCGCACCGGTCGAATTCGCGGCTCTGAGCGATCTGGAGGAAATGTCCACGACCGCTGCGGAGAAGTACGATTCAGAGTCCTGCGATTCAGAGGGCCAAGATGGTCCGGAACTGGAGCGTGAAGAAGAGGCGATGTCAGAATCAAGCGATTCAGAAATGACGGATGCGTCTGTGTCCAGCGAAGAGGAGGCAGAACTGGAGGTCGAAGATATTAGCAATGAAGCAATGTTGGCAGCGGTCGCTGCAGGCGGTATCGCTGTGGACGAGGTTGCTGTGGACGAGGTTGCTGTGGACGAGGTTGCTGTGGACGAGGTTGCTGCAGACGACATTGCTTCTTTCGCTGGTGAGGATCACGCGACCAGCGAAATCTCCGACACTGTATCGGAGATCACCGCAGACTCATCCATGGTCGCAAGTGAAAAAATAACACCCGACGCCACGCAGTTGTTTGGCGAATTTGAGATGGAAGAATCGCTGGCGGTTCAAGGTGAACTGCAGCCCGCCGATGCAAGGCGTGAAAGCGACGAAACGATGCAGGAACTTGGCGAGCACAACAATCGCGAGCAAGTTCTTACCGCGGAAATCACCACTGAGGAAATCACCACTGAGGAACTCACCGCCGAGGAAATCGTCCCTGAAGCGAACCCTTCAGACGTCGGTCCACTTTCACAAGAACTTGAACCTTCGGCTGCCAACGCACCTACCAACGACAATCATGCTCCTGCGACTGGCTACGATGCTCCGACGGATGTTGCACACTGCGGATCAATCGACTTCGAAGCGTCGCTGCACGATGAAGTTCTGTTGTTGAATGAAATGGCAACGCAGGCCAGATTTGGAGGCGTCGATCCGGAGAACGCCTTTGCAAACGCTGGCAATCACGGCGTGTCGTCACACGAACAGCCAGCCATTTGGTTAGCCGAAGACGACATCGTGCCAGAGGAAACAGACCACTCCGGCCATGCCGACATGCGAAGTCATGATGAGCGACCGATGCCAACGACCGCGACCAACGCCGCGGAACACTCGGACATGCAGCTTATTAACGATGACAGTGATCTGCTAATTATCGAAGACGAAATGTCGGTTGTGCCGCGTCCGCATACCGCTAGCAGCACCGAATCGGAAACCACTATGAGCGTCGACTTCCAAGCGATGCTATCCAGAATGCGGACCGGGACTTGAGGGATCAACGCCGCACGGTTTTCTGGTGCTAAATGCAGCCGGCATGATTATTGGCGGCGCGCAGTTTGGCCACACAGTGATGATGACGAAGAGTGACTGTTTGGACCGTAGGCGGGCGGCAGAGCGGAGTCTGCCTGCTACAAAAACAGGGACTGTCCGACCGTCAGCGGGCGGCAGAGCGGAGTCTGCCTGCTACG
>CAYUGI010000131.1:1050-13723 GCA_964444105.1 uncultured Pirellulaceae bacterium | reverse complement strand
ACAGGGACTGTCCGACCGTCAGCGGGCGGCAGAGCGGAGTCTGCCTGCTACGAAAACAGGGACTGTCCGACCGTCAGCGGGCGGCAGAGCGGAGTCTGCCTGCTACGAAACAGGGACTGCCCGACCGTCAGCGGGCGGCAGAGCGGAGTCTGCCTGCTACGAAAGCGTTGCACTCGTAACTCGACGGCCACCGGGCGACGACAATTGGACGATCGATGATTGAAAGCTAGAGAACAGACATGATCGCTCGAGACCCCATTTCTGCTCTCGCAGAACAGACGATCCGAGCGTCTTGCGACAGTTCAGCTACTCCGGTGTTGGTGATTCCATGCCATCTACGTTTTCGCGGCGCTTTTTTCAGTGAATTAACGCAGCGAATCGTCTCGACCGGAGATTTTCACAGTGTTCGATTCGACTGGTTGATCGGCAAAAGTTTGATGTCCAACCGTCTCGGTTCGCGTGTTCGCTTTTGGTCCACTCGGCGTTACGTGTCCAAGCTGAATCGATCGCTTGGCAAGGCGATGGAGACTGAGCCGATGGACGGGACGATTGAACTGGCTAGCCAATTCAGCAGACCCCAGGCTGATTCCTGTCTGGCAATTGGTGTCAGCCAAAGCGACGACCCGCTTCCGGAATGGTGTTCACCGATTCTGGCAAAACTGACTTGCACATATTGACGCATTCGCGTTTGAATGTCACGGTTTAGGTATTCGCACGTTTGCCTTTGGACACTTTTGTTTTGAATTCTTCGCCACGCATTTTGGTGGGTGTCTGCACTTACAACGAAGCTGGCAATGTCGTTGAAATGATTCAGCGTTTAAGAGCTTCATTGCCGGACGCGGACATTTTGATAGTCGACGATGATTCGCCCGATGGGACTTCTGACTTGGTGCGACAGATCGCGCAGCGAGACGAACGGGTGATGCTGAAGGTGCGAACCAATCAACGCGGGCTCGGCGGTGCGATTCTTGCGGCGGCACAACAAGCCATCGATGATCAACACGATTTCTTCGTCAACCTGGACGGGGATCTCAGTCACGATCCAGCACAGCTGCCTTGTCTTCTGGCCGTGGCCCAAGCTGAGCAAGACGTTGATGTCGTCGTGGGTTCTCGCTACACGACAGGCGGTAAGATTGTTGGCTGGCCGATGCGAAGACGCGTGATGAGCTGGATCGTCAATCGATTTGCAACGCTATGCTTGCGATTGCCTCTGACCGACTGTAGCGGTTCGATGCGGTGTTACCGCGTCGCGGCGTTGCGAAACCTGGATTTGACCACCTTGCGATGCGAAGGGTACGCGTTGTTGGAAGAGCTGCTGGTGCGGCTGGACCGCAGTGGAAGCGAGATGCGTGAAGTACCGATCACCTTTACCGAACGCCAAGATGGTCAGAGCAAACTAACGATCAAGGAAGCGATCCGATCGATGGCGTTCATGGTCCGACTGGCGTTTGCCAGCAAATAGATTGTTGCGTGTTTTACGCAAAATTTGCGTGATTCTGCCGCGACGCGGTCCACTTCGCGGGAGATTCGATCTAGCCTTGCGCGACGATTATGCGGTACAGCAGATTTCCTGAACGTGTGCCTGCTGCTCCTCTGACACGGATATCGTCATGTTGCGAAACCTATTGAAGCTGATCCGGTCGAAAGACGCTATCGAATCAAATACGCAACTGTTCGACGAAGAAACGACCACGGGGTCAAACGGTGTAAACGACTTATCGCCGTCAGATGTTGCTGGTTCGCCAGGCATGATTGCTGGGAAGATCGGCGAGCAGGGCATCGTTGAAGTGAACGATTCGCCAGTTTTGGCTGCCAACCATCGCGCGTGGTTGTTGAGCAAGGAGCTGAGCCACATCAAAATCTGCAATTCAAAACGCTGCGACAAACTCGCGCAGCATGGCGTCATCACCGCAGGCGACCTTGCGGAAGTCGACGTCGAATCCTTGGTGATTCAGATGAATGCGCCCGCAAGTGCGATCCGTTCCTTGAAACGCTACAGCGCCGCGATTCGTTTGGCAGCCTCGGTGCCGGGGATGATGCCTCGCGATGCACAGCTACTGATTCGGATCCACCGCCACAGCATTCGCGCAATCGCAATGGACACGCCAGCGATTCTGTACCAGGACCTGCAACGATTTGCGCATAGCACAGTCGGTCAAAAACTGATTGGCGAACGGCGATTGCCAAGCATGCGAAAAGTCAAAGGCTGGATCGTGACTTGCCGCGACCAAGAGGGTGGATACCAAGCCATGCGAGCCGCCGCGTAGCTTTGTGGTCAGCCGGCACGAAATAGTCTACCAACCATTGCAAACTTCACTTTTCTTTCGGGTGAGCCGGACGCCGGGTCGGCCGGAGTGGGAAACGCGCAGAGCAAACGGTTTTCAGCTGAGACGCCGGATTGGCCCTCTCTTCGCTAAGGCTCGACTCTCCCAGAGGCCAACGCCGTAGCGGATTCTTGTGAGCCGCGACGCGTAAGCGGCCGGGTATTAAGTCGATCACTATTGCGAACAAGGCCCGTGGCCTCACGGCCAGCGGCTCACATATGAGGTGATCGCCGACTAGAAATCCGCTACGGCGTTGCCCAGAGGGAGAGTGAAGTTTGAAAACGCTGAATTGAAGCGTGATTTGCATTTGCCCCGGTACCGACCCCTGCCCCTACTCTGCGTAGACCGAGACGGGATCCAAATCGGGATAGCAGTCTCCGCCCGTTGCGACCAAAAGTGCGACGGCGATCGAGGCGAGTCTGGCACTTGCGTCTGCCAACGCTTGTCCGGCTTCGGCGCGACGATTTTGTGCGTTCGCGACATAGCTCCCTTCAATCCGATCGACTTGGAATTGCTGCAGGGCCAGACGCGCCGCTTCGCTGGCGTCCGATTTTGTTCGCTTGGTCGCTTGCACGTTTGCGAGTGCTTGGTGGTACTGCGTCAACAACTGCTCCACTTCGCCGGCAGCCGAGAAAACGGTCGATTGGAATGACCGCATCGTGTCGGGAATGGGCGAGTAGCCGTTGCCTGGCAAGCCATTGGGCGAGCCACTTGATCCCGCCAAGCTATCCGCCGTGAAGCTCCACGTGTCTGCGCTGCCCAGATTCAAGTCCAACGAATCGTTGATGCTCTTAGCTTGATCGCCACCCTCGTCATTCTTCGCCGTCAGCTCACCTTGCAATGAAAGGTGTGGCATCATCGCGACTTCGGGGATGCCCGCTTGCACACCCATGCTGACCACCTGTTGCTCGGCGAGGCGGACATCATGTCGTTGACGCAAAATGGATGCGGGAAGTTTTCGATCCAAATTGGGCATGCTCAATTGCGGTGAATTGACAATTCCTTTCAGCATCGCTGGAGCGATCGTGGCGCCTGTTAGACTCTCCAGATGATCGATCGACGATTGCAATTTGGCTGTCATCGGCGTCATCCGCGATTTCGTGAGACCGATCGCGCTTTCGGCTTGTAAGACATCCATGCGGCCCGCTTTGCCCTCGGCTTTTCGCTGCTTCGCCCGTACTACCGCTTGCTCTTGTATCGAAAGTACTTCATAGCTGTCCTGAAGACGTTCCAAGTTGTAGCGCACGTCGATGTAGGCCTCGGTCACTTGCTTCAGCAGCGATCGTGTCTGCGTATGCGGACCTTGAAAACTGCCCCCACCAGACCGGATGCCATTGATGACTCCGTTCTCGATGGCTCGTGTTTGCAGCACCCGTAGATGAGGAGCTTGAAACACGTCCCAACCGTCAACACAATCTTGCGGCGATTGAGGCGAAGGCGGCATGTGCGATGTCGAGAGCAATTCTGCTTCGCTGGGGCCGGCCAACGCGTACTGCCCACTTGGCCCCATACTGCTGTGCGGGCCCATGCTGTGTTGGGGGCCCGAGCTGTGTTGCGGGCCCATGCTGTGTTGGGGGCCCGAGCTACGCAGAAAATCACTTTCGAGAGAAATATCGCTGCTTAGTACCTGGCCGTCGATCGACGAAATCGTGGGCGATGCGACAACCTGTTGCGGGGAGTAGCCGGCTTGCCCGCCAGCGCGTTGACCCAAGTTGCATCCACTCGAAATCACCAACGCTCCGGTCAGTGAGGCTCCCGCCAAAAGCCAACCGGAAACGCAAAGCGGGCGGCTCGGCTTAGCAAGCAGTGGATTTTCGATTTGCGGAGTCTGGTTCATTGGATGATCCGATTTCGACATAGTCGAGACACGCTTTCTCAAACGGCAAAACGTTTCAATAGGTCTGGGCGAAGTGCTTGCCGCTACGTCGGTTGACGATCTCTCCAGCTGGTTGAATCTTCCGTGAGATCGGTCTCTTGGTGAGGATGAGCCGTGCATGAAAACGGATCTTTCCCGATGAAGCCAGAGAAGCACTGTTACCGTTTCGACCATTTGCAACGCGAAAAACGGCCTATTCGCGTCGCCCGATGAATCCCGTGCAATCGGCAAAGTTCGCCAACACCCAGATGCGACTCACTTGACAGACCGCACCCCAAAAGAACTAGCCGAGTGCTATTCGTTCCTGACAGCATTTGCCAGCATTGCTTTGGCCGCCTAGTTTGTTAACGTAGGTTTCCGGATTGCCTGCTGGCATCTACCGCACTTTTCCTAGAACTGAGCCTACTGCCGCGGATATGAGTCAACTGGACGCCCCTAACGTTTACTTGCTTTGGGAATCGCGACGCTTTCCGCTGCGATCGCTCACGGCCAAGTACTTTGTTGTTCGAAGCGAATCGATGGTTCGCCGTCATTCACCCAACCAAATTCCGCCGGTCTTAAACGGCACCCTTGTCAGCGATTTTGGTGACGACATTCCCGTTCTTTTTCGTGTGAGCGGAACCGACCGAAAAACGGCACGTTGCCAACTGTCGCCCTTGTCCGTCGCAAAACTCAAGCGAATCGAACAACTCAATTCGACCTGGCAAGCAGAATTGATGGCTGCTGCGGCAAGACGTGCCGAGGTCGCCAGCGAACAAGCCAAGCACGCCCCCACCGTTGTTGCTCCCCTCCCGCCTGCCAGACCGAAATCGGCCCCGGAGGCATCTCCATTGGCATCCCCGGCGTCTACCTACTCGGATTCTGCCGCTGCTGGCAGCGAGAATTTCTCTGCTGCCGACTCGTCGCGTCAAAGGTCCGGATGGTCTCGATACGCAATTGCGCTCGCCGTTGCAGCGGGCATTCTGGGGCTCTTGTTTTTTCGACCCGGTGGAGACTCCCAAAGGCGACTGACTCAAACGGAAAGTCAATCCGACACGCAGTCAGCGGACAATCGGGGCGTAGCTAGTTCCGTCAACACCGCAGAACCCGACAACGACAAAAAACTCTCGTCGCGCGATCGGACGTCGACTGCTAACAATGTCGCTCAGTCGCAAGCCAGCGAAAACACACCGTCTAATCGCGTCGATGAAACGGGCAACAACGTGGCGACCGAGGCCTCCGCAAGAAATCGCGAAACCGACACCCAGCAAACAGATTCTTCGGATCTGACATCAAGCGATTCCATCGCCCAAACTAATGCGACGGTCGGCTCCAAAAACAATCCAAATCAAACGCCAAAGCCGCGGGACAAGTCGCGTGAAGCGTCGCGGTCGAGGTTCAATGAACGAATTCGAGGGCAGCTGGCCACCCAAAATCGTGATCTAGCGAAACTAGAGGCCTTGCACGCTACGGCTTTGAAACGTCAGTCCGACAATGCGAGAGATTCCAAGTCCTCGCGCGCCGTAAAAATCAGCGAAGCCAAGAAAGAACTTGAGGCGGCGAAGAAGCAAGTCAATGATTCGGAGTCGTTACTGGAGCAGTTGGCTCCGTTGATCGCGGATGAAAACATCGGCACTGCGGAAGTTCAAGAGATCAAAGACGAACTGGCGGATGCAAAGCGTCGCCGCGATGCCAAAGAGCGGCTGGTCAAAGAGCTGCGACAAGCCGCCTCGCGGTCAGCAAGCGTGCGGCCAGCAAGCGAGATTGATGAGCTGGTGGCAAAGTTGTCGCGAAAACGCGCCGAAATTCAACGGCTCGAACGACAACTCAAGCGGGACTGACCATCAGGTTGTTGTTTCAATTGCCGACTTCCGCAAGCCTCGCATCAGTCATCAACACGAAACGCGTTGAAGAACACGCCTTCGCTGCGCTTCGCAGCCGATTGCAAAAGTGATGCTTCCTTCTCTTTCTTCAATGCCATTTTCACTTTGGCAACGTAGAAAGCCGTATCGCGTGAAGCCTGGCCACCACGCAATATCAAATTGAAAACCTTCTCGGCTTCTTCCGTTTCACCAAGTCGGTGCTTGATCCAGGCAAATGTAGACAGGGCGTCCACCGATTTCGGTGCCGCTTTGACGTTCTTTGACGCCAGCTGCAAAGCGCGGCCTCTCTTTCCCTCATCGTCACTTTCTACCAAAGTCAAAGCAAGTTGATTAGCGACTTGGAAGGTACCTGGATACTCGCGATTTAGCTTAGTGAAAATGTGCTCAGCCGCCGCAAATTCACCGTCCATCTTGTACGTCGCTCCAATCATGTATTCAAAGTCTTTGCGTCGCTCATCTGACGGGCGAAGGCGCGATGCTTGCCGCCGCGCGTCGGCCGATCGATTCCGCTTGAGAAGCCAACGTACATATTCCAGTCGTGCACTTTCAGCTGGTTGAGCTTCCAACGTCTCGCAACGTCGAAACCACTCTTCCGTTTTCATGGCATTGCCTTGGCTGTCGTACATCGACGCGATCGCCAACTCCGGAATCAAATCGGTTTCGGGTCGGGACGCGGCTTTGCGATAAAAATCCAGAGCTTCATCAACATCGTCCAGCATAAATGCGGCACGACCTTGAGCCATGTCAGCTTGAGCATCCGCGTAACCGAGTCGTCGCAGTTCGCCGAAGAGCTCCATCGATGCTTGCCAATCGCCTCGTGAATTCGCCGTCTTTGCCTTCACACGCGTCAACAACATTCTGATGTGGGTGGCGTATTCTTTTGCCCATCGCTCACGGGGCTCTGCATCCAATCCTGCTGACGCGTGCGTCCAGGCATCGAAGTAACGTCCTTGACCAAGAGCCACTTCTGCAAACAAGTATCGAACGTCCGCTTGGTCAGACTCCTCCATTGCCAAAAGTTCCATCGTCGCAGTCCCCTTTGCTTGCAGGTTTGCATTGAAAAACCAAAGGGCAAGTTGGATGTCTCCATGAGGCAGGTAAGGTGATTTGGTAGCCGCAGCATTAAGAAGAGCTTTCGCCTCTTGCTGATTACCCGCATCAAACGCTTCACGAGCAGGTGCTAAGATCTCTGTTGAATCGCGAAGCGACAACTGGATCGCTTGACGGGGCAGCTGCAGCACGGTTTCAGCGAAGCACGGCGAGCTACATAGAAACGAGATTTTGACCAGAGCGAGAATGATTAGAAACTGATTGAGTTGAGCAAACCGCTTCATGATGGAGATATTTCCGACTTGGACGAGAACGTAAAACAATGCAGCAATGACAGAGGTAGTAGTCTAGTTTGCTTCGCGACGTTGGCAAACATGTTGGGCGAGGTACTCAGGGCCAATCACTTATTGAGCTTGGGTAATTTAGCCGCCGTGCGATAGCACCGGTTCTGCTAGGAAACCGGGCCTATCGGCCTGCGGCTAATTGGTGCAGTTTGAAATAGTGCTTTGCCCTGCCCCCTAATGGCACCCACTTTACTTTCCCTTCGGGCTGCGCCGTAGCGGATTCTTGTGAGCCGTGATGTGTGAGCGGTCGGGCATTTCATCGATCACGATTGCGAACGTGGCCCGTGGCCTCACGGCCAGCGGCTCACAAATGTGGTGATCGCCGGTTAGGTATCCGCCACGCCGTTGACCGAAAGAAGCGTGCGGCTTGCGTGTTAAGACAATCTGACAACTTCCCATTTCCTCTTAGGGAAGTAAGCTTGCCTGCGCCAAAGCAGATTGCGATGCAATCTTGCAATAGCATCAAAACAATGCCGTTGGACTTCTGAGCTTTATTGAGCAATCCTACCGGCATTGAGAAAAAACTGGCGGAACTTCAACTACAGTGACTCATCTATGTTTGTGGGGCGACACTAACAACACAGGCGAATATGATCCTTCAAAAGATCCCCGTATCTGATTTACAAGCTGACCAGATCTTTCTTTGCGAGCAAGGTCAGATGTATCGCCATCTTCGCAAGCAGTATGCCTCGCTGATTCGACTCCCGGACGGATCTGAACCGGCAACCGAGACGGTGCATCATTTCCGTTTGGACCAATCGGTTGAACTGGTTCCACGCCGATGTGATTCCAAACCAATTCGCAGTAAACATCTCCCCATCGCTCAAGCTGGCTGGCACTCGAATCGGCATTAGCGAGACGCATTCCGTGCGTGTGCCCAAGTTGCAGGCGTTCGGTCGCCAGGACGCCGCCTGACCAGTGTTGTCCCAGCTTGCTGCGATCGTTGTCGCATGCATCATTCATCAAGGGGACGATCAAGCCGTCGGAGAGAAGCATCCGAAGCGGACACCATGATCCAAGCGATGCGTCTGCGCATTGCCACCAATCTGGAAATCGAGGTTGAGCGAATCCAGCATGGCAATCTTGGCCAACACGGCAAGCTCGGAACTACCGATCCGCACTGGCTCATTTTCTATCGCGATCAATGGCGAGAACTACCGTGGCACTTCAACGGCCCACTGAATGTCACACGAGAAATGGTCCGCGCGTGGCATGGTCAACCAAGCGAATGATGTTGTCGCCGATCGCAAATTCTGTTCCGCTACTCGCCTAAACGCACACAAAACCCGTCAGCACAAAAACCTGCCGCGAGCGAACTGCCAAGATGATACGCAACATGGATTTGATTCGAGCCATTGTGCTTGCAATCCGTCAGCACGAAGGACGACCGTCGGCCAGCGAAGTGCAGTCGTTGATTAGCGATGAAGACAACGGCGTCTACAGCTACCACATTGAACTGCTGCTTCAGGGCGACATGCTGACCGCTGTCGACACGAGCCCGCGAAAAGACCGCTACGGAAAAGCCAACATGGCGCTAACGTGGGCCGGACAGGACTTCGCCGACAACATCATCAACGACAACGTTTGGGCCAGTGCAAAGGAATCGGTGAAAGACGCAAAGCTGAACTCAGCGTCTTTCCAGGTCTGGACCCAAATCGCTGTCAGCAAAATCACTGAGCTCATCAGTGGCACTTAGCCCCGACTATTCTTCAGCGCACACTGTTGTACCGCCTTTAGCGAGCGTCCAGCTTAAGTGATTGGTTTTCCCTGCAATTTGCTGGATGGCATCTCATTTGGTGTGAACCGACGTATCGATTGTACTCATCCAGGGACACGCGATAGGTTGCCTCTTTCAATCAGCATCGCTGGGGACCTCCCAATTAAACCGCCCCGGGTCTTCAGATTGTGCTTCAGCATAAAGCGAGTCGTCATCGATGCGTTGATTGCAACGTGGGCATATTTTCGTGGCGGGTCCAATTTCCCGCGAGCATTGTGGGCATGAGCGCGAAGAGTCCGCCAGTTCCTGCCGATCGCGAATTTTATTTCGACTCACAACGTAAAAGAAGGCAACCCCAAGGGCAGCGAGTCGACTGAACAAGCCGACCACAATAATAATCGCAATCATCCCCGCATCGGTCGCGTATATCGACGCCTTCGATCCAGCACGGCGCGGCTCAGACGAATGCCCGTCTTCAGGCGGTTGGTAGGGATTGTTCATGGAACGTCTTTTGCGTCGCGTAAGCAAATAGAATGATTTCGTTCTTGGACGAAAGTAAGCTCAACTCGTTCAGTCCGTAGTGCTGCGTCACAGCTCAATTTCCGAGTTAGCCACGGTTCCGCTGGGGAAACAGGGGGCTATCGCCCAAACGGCTAATTTGGCCAACCCTCATGCCTAGATGCAACGCAGCACTAGGCGCTCTCGTGCAAAAGCAGGTCAAAGATCAGTTTTCGGAATCGCTTTTGGAGTTCGGGGCTGTTTAGGTATTGGGTCATTTGGTTTTGGTGGGCTTCGCTGCTGTCCATCACGGCTTCGTCCAGGGCTTCGCCGAAGTCGCCCAGCATGGCTTGCTCGGGGGAGTTGTTGGCGATTTGATCCATCACTCGCTCGTTCTCGCTGACTTTGTCGCGGATCGTGTGGGCGTAGTTGATGAGGTCTTTGTCGGTGAGACCGTCGGTGATGAACAGTTCGTTTAGTCGCGAAATGATCTGTGACAACCATTCTTCTTCCTTTGACTTCGCTTTCCCTGTACCGATGTCGTATCCGGGCGTGAGTCCTTCGCCGCCTTCTTTGACCAGCATCAAGTCTTGCTGTTTGATCTTGGACAGTCGGTAATGGCTAAGCGCGACGGACGTAAGGTCGATTGGATCTTCGGTCGGGGCTTCCTCGCGTAGCAGCGGTGCCAGATGCCGGGCGTACAGGCTCAATCGTTCTAGATCCGTGCTATCGTAATCGCAAATCTGAGACATGAACTCGTAGTAGCGCGACAGCGAAACGAGGTCGGCTTTAAAGATCCCCAACGCATCGAGTTCTTTCTTGGCCTCCTGCATGTCGCCTTCGGCGTTGGCGATTGACGTGGGATCACCGAGCGATTTGGCATGATCGAATCGGCCTTTGTGCTTTTCGTATTCTTCCTTGGCTTGTTGGTAGCGATGCTGCCATCGATCGACTGCCGGTTTGCAGATGTTGCTGATCGCCGCGTTGCTTTTACTTTCGACGAAATAGACTTCGCTGAACTGGACGACTTCGGTCCACAAGAAGATGCCGGTTGCACGTAGTTTGTCGTAGAGATCCCAAATCAAGTTGGGGTCCGAAACATCAAGCAGTTTCGCAGTTTCGTAATACTCTTGAAACGCTTCCAGAATGTCCGCGGGATCGTTGAAGAAATCCAGGATGTACGTTTCTTCTTTGCCTGGGTGTGTTCGATTGAGGCGAGACAGCGTTTGCACGCACTCAAGTCCGCCCAGCTTCTTGTCCACGTACATCGCGCAGAGCTTCGGTTGATCGAATCCCGTTTGGAATTTCTTGGCAACGATCATGATGTGAAATTCATCCGTGTCGAACGCTTTCCGCATGTCGCGACCTTTCAGGCCGGGGTTCATACCGCTTTCGGTGAACTTCTCTCCGACCAGGGCTTCGCAATTGGGATCGTCTCTTGTGAATTGAACTTCGCCCGAGAACGCCACCATCGCGGCAAGCTGGCTGTACTGCTTCTTTGCGATGTACTTGTCGAATTCCAGTTTGTATCGCACGGCTTCTTTGCGGGATCCCGTGACGACCATTGCCTTGGCCTGACCGCTGAGCAATCCCATCACGGTACTGCGGTAGTGTTCAACAATGGCCTTCACTTTCTGCGCGATGTTGTAATCGTGAAGACGTACCCATTGGCCGAGTCGAACCTTGGCCTTCTTCGTATCGACTTCCGTATCGGGCTTGGCGACTTTCTGCGCCAAGTTGTAGGCGACCTTGTAACTGGTGTAATTCTGTAGCACGTCCAGGATGTACTTCTCTTCGATCGCCTGACGCATGCTGTAGACGTGGAACGCGAACGGCTTGTTGTCTCGCTTGTTTGGGGGTTCGGCTGGCTTGGGAAGAGTACCGAACAGCTCCAACGTTTTGCTTTTGGGGGTAGCGGTGAAGGCGTAGTAGCTGAGGTTCTTTGAACCCTTCCGGGCCTCGACGCTGGCAGCGACGGCGTCTTCGGCAGTGAATTCAGCATCGTCATCGGTTGCCTCAGTCGAAAGCACCTCTTTCAACTTGCTGGCGGTGCGGCCTGACTGCGAACTGTGGGCTTCATCGGCGATGATGGCGTAGCTACGGTCTTTCAGGCTGACGCTATTCTCGATTGCTTTCAGGACGAATGGGAACGTCTGGATCGTCACGATGATGATTGGCTGGGAGCCTTCGAGGGATGCAGCCAGCTTTTCAGATTTGGAACCTTGGCCTTCGTCGCGGTTGATGCGCCCAACGACGCCGTCAGCATGTTCAAACTGATAGATCGTGTCCTGCAGTTGGTCGTCCAGCACGGTGCGGTCGGTGACAACGATCACGCTGTGGAAAACCTTGTCGCCGTTTTCACGATAGAGCGATGAAAGCTGATGAGCCGTCCAAGCGATGCTGTTGGACTTGCCGCTGCCGGCGCTATGCTGAGCCAAATACTTGTGGCCGGGGCCATCGTCGCGGCTGGCTTGGACCAGTTTGCGGACCAAGTCCCATTGGTGATAGCGGGGGAAGATCAGCGTTTCGGTTTTCTTCCTACGTCCCTCCCAATCTTCCTCGGTTTTGATTTCCAAGTGGATGAAGCGACCAATGATTTGCAGCAAGTTCGCTGGGGCCAACACTTCATTCCACAAGTAGCTGGTTGCGTACTCGTGAACGTCCTCGGGGATATCATTTCCCGCGCCGCCTTCTTTCGTGCCTTTGTTGAAAGGAAGAAATCGTGTGTTGGCTCCGTCCAAACGGGTTGCCATCGCGGCCCGGTACTGGCTGACGGCGAAGTGAACCAGGGCACCGCGTTTGAAGGTTAGCAGCGGTTCGGGCTTATTCGTTTCGGGATCTTTGGGCAGTCGCGTTTTCTTGTACTGGCGAATCGCATTGTCGACCGCCTGTTTGAATTCGCTTTTCAGTTCCATCGTCGCGACGGGGATGCCGTTGACGAACAACACCAAGTCGATCCGCCACTTCTTAGCAACACCAGACTTTACCCTCCCGCTTGCGGG
>CAYUGI010000131.1:0-1040 GCA_964444105.1 uncultured Pirellulaceae bacterium | reverse complement strand
CCCCCCACATCCCCCGCCCGGTGGGGGGGGGGTCGCCCGCCGTCGCGGCGGGGGCGGCCCCGGACTCTTGCCCTCTCCGTCCCTGAGAGGCCGACTCTCCCGGAGTGAGAGTGTTTTCAGTCGACTTGGCTTTTGTCCAAGGGCTGTACACCAATTCGGGCACGACGCGCAGGATGTTGCCCTCGTACATCGCCAGCGTATCGGGGTTCAAACCGTGTTCGGGTTTGAACTGACACATTTTGAACGACGCCGACTTGTCGCGAATTTCATGACGCAGCACGCCAAGGGTGCCAAACGTGCGCAAGTGTTTATCGCTGGCCTGCGGATCAGCTTTGGAAAGCATGGATGAGAGCTTGTCGATGAACGCTTGCTCGGGGCCCGAGGGGTAGAGCTGCTGATACTTTTCCCACATCTTGGGCTGAGTCGTTTTGACGTACCGCAGGCAATCTTCGGTGTAGAGAGCCAGTTTCCGATCGTACTTGGCCGGTTCGCCCAGCTTCCAGCCGCCCGCGACCATTTGGTCGATGATGTCGGTTTGAAAAGCGGCTTCTTTGGAGTCAGCGTTCATGATGTTATCAAATAAGATTGCTGGGCAATGTGGCGTTGTTTACGGGGTTTCGTGGGCCCTTAGGGCGCAATCGGGGGCGTCCATCAAATAGCCGTCAAATAAGGCAAGTGTGGTTTGCGATGAAATAAGCAACCCCTGAAAAACAAGGGGTTCCGGCCCAAAAGACTGGCCTGCCGGGTTTGCGATGAAATGAAATGAAATCGCCTCGGCGAAATTCTCTATTCCCATGGTCCACCCGGTTTCCATTTACGATCGAAAGCTCTCAGGTCGATGATCGCGTCGGCGACGGGCGTCAAAAACACAGCGATTTCCGAGATCATTTCGGACAAGTTCTTCGGAGCTGATTCAATTTTTGATTTTCGGTAAAAGCCAGTCCATTGGCTTTTCTTGGCACTGTCTTCAGTGAACGCTTCTTGAAAAGCAATCGGATTCGGTTCCATCTCGGTGTCGCGATGGGAGAAAGTATTTTCCA
>CAYUGI010000130.1:0-19030 GCA_964444105.1 uncultured Pirellulaceae bacterium | reverse complement strand
TCTTGGGTAACAGAAAAGGCGGCAGCGAGAACGCAAAGCGTCAGCAGTTGTTTGGGCAGTGGCATGATTTGTTTTGTTTGGGTTAGGTGGCAATTTTGGCGAATGGGCGAACCCATTTTAAGCGATCTTATTACCCCGTGTGTCGCTTTCGCCGATTATCTCCAGCAGCTTGCAGCGATCGACTTCGCTGCCAACGCATTCTGCGATATCGACGGTGTCGAGAGTGGGGGCAAGATTGGAGTCGGCCGAGTCCATCGTTGGCTGATTTAGGAATGCACCGGCGACCTGCTGTGCGGCAAGAGACTATTTCGATTCCTCATCAGTGACGAATGGGGCCAGCGCGGTCGCTACCAATTTGTTGGCGAATAGGAACGGAATCATCAGCATGAATGTGCTGAAGAGGGCAATGTTGTTCGGCGTATGCTTGTCGAAAATATCCAAAACGACCATCACGACCGGCGGCGTCAGAAAGGCCCATCCCCACAGGAGGCTGTTTCGCAGCATCGTTTGCTTGAATTTGGCTTTGTCCACGTCATTGACGTTCGAGTTTAGTGGTCGGTTATTGTCTGACGCATGTTGCTCTAAGCGATAGAAGGCCTCGTCGAGCGCAAAAATTACTTCGGGATTTTCAGACGCGCCCAAATCGACGACGTTTGCGATCACCGTCAGCTACTTGACCAAGGAGCTGACTTACGTCGCCGGGCGCGACGTTGGAGTCTGTCGCTGCAATATCATCGTCTGGGTTCGTCTGGACCATCGCATTAGTCTAGACCAAGCCTGAGTACGAGGAGCGAGACTAGAACAT
This sequence comes from uncultured Pirellulaceae bacterium, assembly GCA_964444105.1. Classification (GTDB taxonomy): domain Bacteria; phylum Planctomycetota; class Planctomycetia; order Pirellulales; family Pirellulaceae; genus K23-9. The sequence continues at coordinate 18,225 of CAYUGI010000130.1, read as the reverse complement.
CCCGCCGCCGCCCATTGAGTCACTCTCCATCTCCATGCCACCCATTTCGCCGTGACCGCCCGCACCCTGCAGATCGTTTAGCTCCAGTAAGCCTTCGGCGGCCAACTGAACGCTTTGTAGCTGCAACTGGACGACGCGATCTTTGGCGGCCGAGCGGCGCTGAAGATCGCTTTCCAATTCTGACAAGCTCTTGCGCAGTCGGTCGATGTCCTTTTTGCGGTCTTTCATCATTCGATCGTATCGTTGCTCAAAGGCTTCACGAATGAACTTCTGTAGCGCCGCTCTCTGTTCGGGAGTCTTGGACTGTTTGAGCTGCTGGATCGCTCGAGGCAAGTTGGCTCGAAAAAGCTCGTCCGCCGACGGTTTTGCTTCCATGCCCATACCTCCTCCCATTCCCCCCATCCCCATGTCCATTCCCATCCCCATATCGTCGCCCATCATTTCCATGCCGTCGTCGATCGGTTGATCAAACGGATTGGCAAGCGGCTTCTTTGCTTTGGCGGGAGGTGTTTGCGACCAAGCATTGGTCACAACAAGGCAAAGGCAGATGGTAAACGCGTATTTCATGGGTGGCTCCTGAAACGAAAAGTGTGATGGCGGTTTCATCTTTGTTGTGTCCTTCGAATGAGTTTTTCCAGGCGATCCACGTCACGCTGCCATCGCTGGTTGTCTAGCTTGAGACCAGGTATACCGAAGACCGAGTCGGCGCGACCCAATCGATCAACCAGTTTGTTGGACGCATCAATGCGGCTATTTAGCTGCCGAGAATCGAGCAAGGCTGCGTTTTCAATCTGACTAGCTGCTTGGCTGATGTAGGGGCTGACTTGAATGGAATCCTGGTTTGATGTGCCGTTTGGCGGCACGCCGGCATTTTGCAACGCAACATCAGCGCTGCCTGTGAAAGAGAGCCTCGACACAATTTCTGCGGGAAGCAGCGCCTTAGAAAGTGCAACGATCAGGCCAAAGCTTGCGGCTAGTCCGCATGCAATCAAGACTCGACGGGTGCGTTTTTTCATGGGCGCTCGCGCCGTTTTACCTTCGTCCAACTGGGACTGCGACATCTTCAAAGCTTCGATCACCGCATCGCAATCCACTGGTCGATTCGAAGGCCGACGATCAAGTAACTGGGCGACCAGTTTCGCGAAAGCAGGAGGCAAGTCATCGCGGAGGCTAGCGAGCGGCACTGGATCTTCCGTGGCGATACGGTGAAGTATCGCAAGCGTATTGTCCGACTGAAACGGTGGATGACCGGTAGACAGGAAGTAGAGCGTGCAACCTAGGCTGAACAAATCGCTTTGATGATCGACCGTGCCGCCACGAGCTTGTTCGGGACTCATGTAGTGGGGCGTACCTGCGATGATGCCTGTTTGCGTTAGTGTTACCGAGTCAGCGGCACGTGCGAGACCAAAGTCCGTAATCCAGATGCGCTGGATATTTTCACCGACCATCACATTGCCCGGCTTAATATCCCGGTGAACCAATCCACGACGATGCGCAGCAGCCAGTCCTTCGGCCAATTGACCGGCCACGCGCAACACGGTGGCAATGTCGGGTGGCCCATTGGATTTGACCCAGCGCTGCAGTGTCATGCCTGGAACATACCGCATGACCAAGAACGGCAGATTTGCGTCAGCTTCGACGTTGTAAATCGGAATCACGTTCTCGTGCGCAACGCTGGCTGCTGCTTGTGCTTCCCTCGCAAAACGCTGCCTCGCGGGAATTGATGCCGCCCATTCAGGCGCAAGCACTTTGATCGCGACCGTTCGGTGCAGGTCAATATCGTGGGCTCGAAAGACGACGCCCATACCTCCTCGACCCAGCACCGATTCGACTTCGTATCGTCCGATCCGTCCCAGCATCTCCGGATGCGATGGGGGCTGCAAGAAAGACAAGTCGATCGGTGGTAGCGGCAAACAGTCGCCTTCAATCAGCGGCGATTCGTCAACGCCTGACAGCCAGACACGAGCGTCTTCCCAGGCGTTTGGATCACCGCCGAAGTCAGCCAAGGTCTGTTGACACCTCTGGCAGGTCTCTAAGTGGGAGGTGACTGCTTCCATTTCTTCACCCACGGGCAGGCTCTGCAGCACGAGCGATTCCAGTAAATCAGTGTCGCACTTCATTGGTCGGCCTCCCTTGGGAATGCGATGCCCGTCGCTTCCCTTTCTGGCGATACGGTCCACGTTTGCACCGCCTTACGCAATCGTGACATCACACGACTACGGGCGACGTAGATCATGCCTTCGCGCATCTGTAGCGCGCCGGCAACCTCTTTCACGCTCTCGCCCAGAACGGTTGTTCGGTGAAAGGCTTCCCACGTCTCGGGTTGAACTTGTGAGCGAACCTTTTGTGCCGCCCACGCGAAGATTTGGCGTTTTTCGTTCCAGTCCCAGACGCTGGCAGAAGACGTTTCGCACGACTGTTGCTCCAACCAGCGGCGAACATCCGAATCGCCGCTCCCACGTTCCTGTCGCGATCGGCGTGCCAAGTGATCGGCCAATTTGTTGCGTGTGATTGTGGACAACCATCTTCGAAAGCTCTGCTTTCGTCCGTCTGATTCAAATTGCCGAATTGCTTTCGCTACCGAAAGCAGGGTTTCTTGAACAACCTCGCGTGCATCGGCTTCCTGTAGTCCCCATCGGGACGCAAGCCGAATCAGCATGGGTTGGTACACCTGCAAGAACTCCGCCCAAGCCAAGTTATCGGCCGGGTCGCTAAGTCGCAGGATTAAGCTGGCACGTGTTTCTGGGTTGGTCACGATCGATAAGGTCTCCTGGGGCTATAATCTTAGACGACCACGAAACCTTGCACGAAAAACGAAACATATTCGACAATGAAAGAACTGATTCCGCGTTTAACCTTGTTTTGCCTTCTCGTGCCCGCATTATTGATTGCAGACTCTGCGGTCGCCAAAAGCGGTGATGGAGCCCTTTCGAGACAAGTCAGGGTCACGATCGGCGATCCCGTTCTTGTCCTGAAAACAGGTGCTAACGAAGGTCCCACATGGCATCCCGATCATGGGCTGTTTTGCAGCGGGCACGAGGGAATTACTCGTGTATCCCTCGATGGCAAGGTGGATTTATTTTTGCCCGACGCGGGATCCAACGGTTTGCTATTTGATCGGCAAGGTCGCTTGCTCATTTGTCAGCCGAAAAAGCACCGCGTTTCGCGGATGGATGTTGAGAATAAGGATCTGGAAGTACTGACTGATAGTTTTGACGGTGGCGCCTACAATTCGCCCAATGACATCACCGTCGATAGCCAGGGACGCATCTACTTCTCCGATCCACGGTACGGTGATCGTGATGGTATGAAGCTGGCCGACGATGATGGAAAAATGGTCGAGGGTGTCTACCGGATCGACAACGACGGCAGCGTTCATCGCATCATCACGCACGAGATTGACCGACCCAACGGAGTGTTGGTCACATCGGATGATAAGTACCTCTTTGTGGCGGACAATCACAACAATACCGTTGGAGCACCACGGCAACTTTTGCGTTTTGACCTTAACGCTGATGGCACTGTTGATCTTGGTAGCAAGAAATTGATTTTGGATTGGAAAACCGGACGCGGTCCTGACGGAATGGCGATCGATGAAAAGGGGCAGCTTTATGTTGCTGGTGGACGCAACGAAGCCAATCTGCCAAACGAAACGGCTCGTGATTTCAAAGGCGGCGTTTACGTTTTTTCTCCCGCGGGTGAGCCGATTGACTTTATCCCGATCCCGCGTGACGAAGTGACGAACTGCAGCTTTGGCGGAAAGGATTCAAAAACGCTGTATATCACGGCAGGCGGAACGCTATGGAAAACTCGAACCAAGACAGCAGGAAGATTGCTCGTGAATCCAACAGAGTGATCCGCTGCAACAGTTGGAAAGTGGGCATTTTTGAGACGTGCTCAGGCTTTGCCACCCAAATCTGGGAATTCTTGGTTTTCCGTGTTGCGCTCGCATTTTGTTCGCATCTAGGACGGTGATGCCTGTTTTCCTGTCCTGGATCCTGATAATTGGAGTCCGATATGTCACCCCATGATCCCGCCGAAGTCCCAGGTGACGAACTGCCCAATCGGCTCGGTTCGACCATGGATTTGAAGGTAGCCGAAGTGCTGCAAGATTGGATGAAGCGGAAAGAATCCAATACTGCTGAATCGCCCGCCGAGTTGCCCGCCGAGCTAGTCGCGAAGCACCCTGACCTCCAACCGCAGTTGGGGCGGTGCATTGAATCGATCTCTGTACTGGACAATTCGGAATTCAGTCAATCTGCTCCCTTGTCCCCAATGGGGCCGCTGCCCGATCTGCAGATCCCCGATTTTCGTATTGCTGGGCTCTTGGGACGCGGAGGAATGGGTGTGGTCTATGAAGCGGTTCAGGAATCACTCGAACGAACGGTCGCATTAAAGATCTTGCCGCAAACAAGCGTCGATCCGATGGCGGCGCAGCGCTTTAAACGCGAAGCTGAAACCGCTGCTGCGCTCCACCATCCAAACATCGTACCCGTCTATGGTGTCGGTCATCACCAAGGCGTTCATTGGTATGCGATGCAGCGAATCATTGGGCAGCCCCTTTCCCAGATGCTGAATGATTTTCCTGATGGTGTTGCGATTGATGAAGTCATCCGAATTGGGATCGAATCAGCCGGCGCGCTTGACTATGCACACGAAAAGGGCGTGATGCACCGGGACATTAAGCCCGGCAATTTTTTGATGTCCGATGATGGCCACATTTGGTTGACCGATTTCGGGTTGGCACGTCGCGCAGCGGACGTAACAGCAACGGTAACCGGGGCGATGCTGGGCACTCCACGCTACATGAGTCCCGAGACGGTCTTTCAGTCATCCGGATCAGTACCCGATCAGCGCTCCGATATCTATTCACTCGGGGCGACGCTGTACGAATTGGTAACGGGCGCTGCTCTGTTTGATGGACCGACGCCGCTAGATGTCTTGCAGCAAATCCGCATGGCTGATCCGCCAAATCCAGCCGCGATCCGGCGCGAACTGCCACGCGATCTGGAGGTCGTCTTGCAGAAGTGTTTGGCGAAAGATCCGGCTGATCGCTACCAGTCCGCTGAAGCGCTGCGAAGTGATCTCATCGCGATCCGCGACGGTCTGCCGATCAAAGCACGTGGCGTACCATTTTGGACCGTCGCGAAACGGCGAATTCAGCGGAACAGTGAACGATTGCGTTGGGCGGCAGTGGCGGTCGCAGGAACCCTTTTTATCGGCGCGATCTTGTATGCGTTGTTCCAGCAAAATCGAACATCCAAACTGGGTGAGCTTCAAATTGCCGCTGCTGGCGGTCCGTTCACGACCACGGCCTACCGCGTCGAGGAAGCGGGCGTGGCAGACACGCCGCAGTTGACCACGACAGTTCCGATGCAAAGCGAAGCCGAGCTACCCGCAGGCGAATACGAATTCCGGTTCGCACAGCACGGGCGTTTCAGCGAAACGGCACGAGCGGCCGTGAATGCCAATCGTTCCAGTCGCCCCCGTTACGTTGATCGGCGCAACTCTCGCGATGGTATATCAATTGCGGACAAGTATCTGGAAACACTCCTCAGTCGCGATGGACATGAGTGGCTGGCAACACTTGATGCCGATGAATTCAAGGTCTTTGGCGCGACAGAAACCGAAGTCCTAAGCATCGCAACGAGCCAGATTGACACCGATGTCGATTATTCGTTTCTCGCCAATGACGGATGGACGAATAACTCAGTCGCTCGCAATCCTTACTATGCCAAGCCAAGGCGGGTAATGACTCAGCCCCTGAGCATTAAAGGCGTCGATCACTTTGTGGTCACCGCGCGCACGTCAGCGTCATTGGCCGTGGTCAATCAAAAAGGAAGCGTCTCTTGGTCGACCCGTTTGGACTTGCCACCCCAGATCAATCCCGGCAAACCTGCGCGGCAAACAGCCAGCCCTGTCGAGCTTCCTGCCATCATGGAAGTCCTGTTGTTGGATGATCGCGATGCTGATGGCACCGACGACTTGCTAGTCAACTTGACTCGCAACAATCCCGACCTTTCGCTGGACCCGTTCTTGGTGACGGTCAGTGGGGCGACGGGTGAGACGATCGCAATTGCCAAGCTACCAAGTCCTGACTTGAAGTTAACGAAGACCATTCCACTGAGAAAGAAGTTCTGGCCAACCGATGGATCCTTGGTACATATTTCACCTGGCAACGACATCCGTCCGTTTCAGAACTTGAATTCTACCGTTGATGGTGTACTGCGAAGATCAGGAATCAAATGGGAACATCCGATTCACTGGGCCGGTCGAACGAGTTCTGCAGCCGTACCCATGATTCCTCCCGTCAAAATCGTTCGCTGGGAAGATCAAACGCTGGCCGTCACGGTGAGTGCCACGACGATGGATTTGTGGGACGTTTCCAATGGACGACGAGTTGGCAAACCGATCACATTGCCTTTTACCATCGCAGCCAGTCCGGTTGTCATTCGCCGGGGTGACGGATCACCGCCCGCTTTTTGCGTTTGGTCACAGACGACCGATTCAGGCAAGACCATTGGCTCGATTGCAGTTGTTTCACCGATCTCCTCAGACGCATCGGCGTCGCCAGGCATCCTGTGGAAAAACCAGCGTCCTGTGCGTTGGAGTAGGTTGTCGAATGGATTCGAACGAACCGGTTTTCCTATGGTGACTGATTTAGATGGCGACGGTATGGATGAACTGCTCATCGCCGATGACAACGACAATCGAGATACCAAGGCGAGTGTCATCTGCTTGGATGCTGCCGACGGAAAAGCACGCTGGTCGCGTCCAAAGACCATCCATTGCTTGGCATCGATTGCCGAAAGGGCCACCGTACTTCGCGATTTTGACAATGATGGGTTCCGCGACATTGCCATTGCATCGGTACATGGTCGCCGCGCAACCCAAGCCCTGCGAACGAGCGTGTTTCAGCGGAGTGACTTTTCGCTGTTTGTCGATTTGGTCAGTGGAAAGAGTGGCGAATCGATTCGGTTTTGGCAGGAGCCCATCGCAACGACCAGCAAGAATGTTGTGACGTCCGAGGTCGATCATCTTGTCAGCGATGGTGCTGATGTGATCGAAGTCTCGGTGACAACCGGCGTGCTGAAAGACGTCTCTCGACAGAGTTCAACGATTCGTTTGGATGTGACTCGTGATTCACCACCCGAAATTGCTCAAGGTGTCACGCGTCTGAACATAAACAACGGCATAGCGTCTGGTTTCTATCGTCAGCGTCCCGGAGCAGACGGGCTCTATGACGATCGAGCTTTCTGGATAGAGAGCGAACGGCCATCGAGAATTCGCAGTGATGCTCATGTCGTTCTGGCGACTTGGACCGACGATCGCGAACAGTCGTTAATGTTGGTGCGTGAAAACGACTCGTCGATGATGAAAGCCGTGGACGTGGTGACGGGGAAAGAACGATGGAAGCACCTTGCGACGAACAAGGCGGTAGCGGAACCGGTACTGGACCAAGAAGGACGCGCCAATCGTGTTGTTGTTCAGCCGCTTAGCAAAGAAGAGTCGCCCAGGATCCTGGATGCGAAAACCGGACGGATGATCTGCACGATCGAGCAACCGTTTGGAGTCCCTCAAGATGTCCAGGTCTGTGATGGCGATCCGAGTTCCATTTGGATTTTGGCTCATGCGTCGTTCAACGGGCAAACTCAGTTCGGGCTTCGTGGCATGCTGTTGATTTGCGTGGATGCATCGACGGGTGCAACTCGGTGGCGAAAACAATTTTGCCGAGCCTTGAATCCACGCTCCCACCTGTCCTACGGAGAAATTCGTGTTTTGCACATGGACTGCAATGGCGATGGAGTTATCGATGCGATTGTTCCCGATGGTGACGCCCGCGCACCGGTTGAGTTGGTCGCGATATCGGGCGTCGACGGAGAGACGCTTTGGAAGGTGACGACCGATTTGGCGGTGGATCGGTGGGAAGCGGGAAGTTCTTGGCCGGCCATGGTCAAAGGCGGGCCTCTATCAGATCAGCGAATCGTGTTCTTTGATGGGAACAGCAAGGCTCAGGGGACACACTCGGTCAAAATGCTCTCCGCAATCAACGGTGCGCAAATTGATGAACAGCCGATCGTAGTTGATAAAACGTATCGTAGGTCCGTCACGCAATTCGCGCGTCTGGAGGTAGGAATCGTTAATCCCAAAGCCCAATGGCCGCGCGTCAGCGTCGCCTATCCGCGTTCGCGTGGCGTAAAAGCTTGGCGAGAGTTTGAGATGGGCTTAGAAAAACTGACGCCTTCGAGTCGGCCCGTGGTGGAGCAAAAGGGAATACGTAGCTACCACCAGCGAATTGACGTTGATTCGGATGGCGTCGCCGAGCATTTGCAGCTTAATGAGAAAGTGCTGGCCTGCCGCGATGACTCAGGCGAAAGATGGAGCGTGGATACATCTGGCTGGAATCAATTTGATCGTATTCATCAATTGCCACATCGTAAGCCGCTGCTTGGCGTTTTTGACAAAAACGATGTCTATCGGTTGGTTTCGCTAAGCGATGGCAAAACAGTTTGGACCAGCCCCCGGCGTCAGCGAGATGCGAAAGAACAACGGTGGTTGCGGGCAAGTACTCCCGTCTTGCTGGCCACATCTCAGTACACTACTCTGGTGCGTATGACAGGTGAAGGAGCTCGTGGTATTCAAATAGAGTCCAACGACGAGCCACGGAAACTCTCTCAGTCAACATCGGTAACTGATCCGCGAATACGCCGTCGTTTGGAAGGGTCGCTGATCTACGATGATCGATCCGCATTGTCGATCCTTGGAACGCTTGTGCGATCTTCTTTCCTTTCGCTTTTTGCAGTCGTTGTGCCAGCGTTTTACGTCCTTCGAGGAATTCGACGGCGCCGATTCACACTTGCCTATTTGATGATCGCACCCTTGGTCGCCGCCGCAACGCTGCTGACTTGGCGCTATCTACTGTCACCGGTCCGCTTGGAAAGCGAAAACATCGACATACGCCAACACTGGGGGCTAGTCGTCACCGGTGGGTGTTTTTCGATAGCGTTTGTCGTCTATTTCTGGCGAGCCGTTGCGGACGGGAAGTGGATGGGGATAGGAATGGCCTTCTTTTTTGCGGCCAGCATGATGCTTCCAACGCTGGCCGGGCCGATTCTTAGTACAGTCTTTGAAAAACAGGATGTTACCTATGACTGGTCAGTCTCTGGCATGGCAACGATGTTTCTGATGACTTTTGCTTTCCTTTTTACAATGATGTCGATTCAGTTTCAGCTTGTCGCTCCGCTTTGGAAGCGAATGGCCAGGATTTCGACAGGGCCGTCCGCGACCGAAATGGTCTCGCGATGAGTGAAAGGGAAACGATTGATCCGGAGGGTAACTTGCGTCAGAGTTGGTCGATTGGGCCCCTGCGAAGTTGGCTGGTGCAGATCGCAAAGCGAGAATTGCCAGCAGACTTAAAGGGTAAGTTTGATCCATCGGATATCGCCCAGCAAACCATGCTGGATGCTTGGAACGGCGAAGCGGGATTTCAGGGAAGCACTCACGGGCAACGGCTTGCTTGGCTCCGAGTGATTATGCGGCGAGTCATCCTGCAACATCATCGTCGAGCCACGGCTGCCAAGCGTGGATACGGCGCCGAACGATCCATGACCGAAGCAATTGGGCATGCGAGTGTTCGCATTGACGAACTCGCCAGTGGCAACGAGCCAATGCCAAATGAACGCATCGAAGCGGCCGAAAAAAGTCTGCTGCTCGCCGCCGCCCTGGAAGGCCTGCCGGAGGATTATCGGCGTGTGATCGAACTGCGTCATTTCGACGGGATGACCCACGAGCAAATCGCCAGTCAACTTGGGCGATCTAACGCTGCCGTTCGTGTGCTATGGGTGAGAGCCTTAACTGAGCTTCGCAGCCGATGCGACAACAGCATTTTCTAGTTCCTACGCGGATACTCAGTGGGAGTTAACGATAGAATAGAGCGATCGCTTAACTCTAAGCCTTGCATGTTTCGCTCAGCTCTTTTGAAACCACTTCCACCATGAAAATCACAAGTCCAATCGATGACAGTGTTGTTTGGGAAGGCACCGAAACCGCTATCGATCATGTGCCCGCAATTATGCGGAAAGCTGATGAAGCGGGGCGTCTTTGGCGTCGAGTGAGTGTTGATGATCGAATTGCCATCGTTCAGCGATACGCTGAATATCTCGCAGAGAATCGCGATGAGATCACTGCGTTGATCGTTCGCGAAGTGGGCAAGTTGCCCTGGGATGCTGCCGGTGAAGTCGGCGCATCGATCGCTAAAGCAGCCGTGTCGATCGAAGCCATGAAACAAAGACGGTCCGATGCGGTCGTCGATCAGGGGCCGCCCCGTCGAACAATTCGGTATCAACCCCTTGGTGTCGCCGTCGTGTTGGGGCCGTTCAACTTCCCGTTGCATTTGCCGGGCGGTCAAGTAATTCCGGCTTTACTTTCCGGCAACGCTGTGGTGATGAAACCGAGTGAGCAGGCGACTGCCGTTGGCATGTGGATGGCGAAAGCCTGGCGAGAAGCGGGTTTGCCTGAAGATGTCTTCCAATTGATCGTCGGTCGCGTCGATCCGGCGACTGCTGCCATCGATTCGCCATTTGCCAAAGGCGTCTTTCTGACGGGTGGTCGCGCGGCAGGCCAAGCGATTCACCGTCAATTGGCGGGGCGTTACGACGTGCTGTTGGCGCTGGAATTGGGAGGTAACAATCCCATTGTTGTAATGGGAGGCGTTGATCCAAAGGCAGCGGCGATGACGGTTAGTTTTTCGGCATTCATTTCAGCCGGGCAACGTTGCACCTGTGCCCGACGCGCCTACTTTGTAAGTGGCAAGGAAACCGATGATCAAATTTCTGCACTCCTAACCCGGACGAAGAACTTGCGAGTCGGTTTGCCCGGTGACGATCCACCGGCTGAAGTCGGCCCTGTGATTTCTGCGCATGCGGCAAGTTCACTACGTGAGACTTACGATCGGATGTTAAGTTTGGGGTGCGAAGCACTGGTTGCTTGGCAAGGCAATCCCCGACGCAAAAATTTGGTGCATCCTGTGATTTTGGATGCCAGCGGGTTGGACGAGACCGCCTTGTCCGAGCTAGCTGCGTTGGAATGGTTCGGACCGATTTTGGTGATTCATCGCGTCGAAACGTTCGAGCAAGCGCTCGCGACTGCAGCGGCCACACCTTATGGATTATCCGCAGCACTACTTGGCGGCGATGAACCGCTGTTCGATCAGTTTGTCAATGAAGTGGGCGCAGGCGTTGTGAACTGGAATCGAGCGACCACCGGAGCGGCGGGTGTCTTGCCGTTTGGTGGCTTGGGAGAAAGTGGTAACCATCGTCCCGCGGGTTTTCACGCCATTGATTTTTGTAACGATCCGGTTGCTTCGATGGAGTCGGATTCGATCGACGCTTCGGATCCGTGGAGTGTGGTGAAATGAAATTAGTTGAAGTTCAAGTCGATCGTATCGTTGGGCCAACACATCACTTTGGCGGTCTAGGCGTAGGCAATGTCGCATCGCACCAACACCACGGCAGTGTGTCGAATCCTCGTGCTGCGGCACTTCAGGGTTTGGATAAGATGCGGCTGGTCGCTGGTTTGGGTGTACCGCAAATCGTCTTGCCGCCACAGAAACGGCCACATGTCGAAATCTTACAGAATCTTGGGTTCGCGGGATCGATCGAAGAGGTCCTGGCCAAAGCGGCAATCGAAGCGCCGGAGATTCTATCGGCAGCGATGAGTAGTTCGGCGATGTGGACTGCCAATGCAGCGACCGTTACGCCAAGCGTGGATTTGACTTCCGAGTCGCTTTCGGTGACGGTTGCGAACTTAGGTAGTAGTCTGCACCGGGCGATCGAGCCTTTGGAATCTCTACACGATCTGCAAATGGTTTTTGGTGCATCTGCCGACGTTCTTCCACCCGTTGACGGCGGCGCAGCGATGCGAGACGAAGGTGCTGCGAACCACATGAGACTCGGTTCCGATTTGGAGCGGCCAGGCATTCACGTTTTCGTTTACGGTGACCAAGATCCGCTGCCAGGCAAGTTCTGGCCGCGGCAAACGCTGGCCGCCTGCCAAGCGATCGCGCGCCGTCACAATCTGCGTTCGGAAAACACGTTCTTTTTGAAGCAACATCCCAAGGCCATCGATGCGGGCGCGTTTCATAACGATGTCGTGGCGGCGAGCCATCACAATTTGTTTTTGCATCATGCGGCGGCGTACTACGATGCTGAGCAGACGCTGGCTGATATCGAGAGGCGATACGTAGAGATATGTGGTTGTGACTTGAGGAGAATCGAAGTGTCTGAGAAAGAGCTCAGCACAGAAGAGGCGATTGGAACCTATCTTTTCAACAGCCAAATTGTCAGCACGACCGATTCTCCATCGCCAACACTGCTATGCCCGACACAGGTAGCCGAGAACGAGAACGCGTCGCGGATTGTGCGGCGATGGGTTGATGAAGGACTTTTTCAGCGAGCCGAGTTCCTGGAACTGCGACAAAGCATGTCGGGCGGCGGCGGCCCTGCCTGCCTGCGTCTGCGCGTTCCGATGAACGAAGCCCAATTGTCTAGCTTGAAGACAAATGCGTTTTGGTCGCCGAGTTTGGATCAGAAACTGCGGCAAGTGATTCAGGAAGACTATCCCGAATCACTCGCCAGCAGTGAATTGTCCAATGCGAAAATTGCTAGAGAATCTCACGCAGCGATCCGTAGGATCAAAACGATCCTCTCGGCAACAACCGGCTAGATCTGATTCACGAAAATGAACTGCTAAACGGTTCGCCCGGATCAGACGCTGCCATGAGTCGCTCAATACTGTCGGTTTTCAGGTCGTCGGTAATGAAGTCAGCTGTGTTGGCGAAGAGGGTATCCGTTCCGGATTCCCCGTCCAGCTTTGCACGGTCCTTGACGACTGAGCCGAAGACGAAGACCTCGTCGTTGCCGTTTCCTAGTTCGACGATAGCATCATCACTGACGTACGAACGATTTGCGAACAGTCGATCGTTTCCATGCTCGCCGTAAAAGAAGACGTCATTTAGAACTTGAGCACGCCCCATTCGCAGTTCATCGTTTCCGTTTCCGCCGTATACCTTTAGGTTTTCTTTGACGGTGGATCGATTCAGTGTGAACGTGTCGTTGCCGCTGCCAAGCTTGGCAATGACATGATTGCCCACATAGGTTTGGTCCAGTGAGATAAGGTCATCACCGCTGCCGAAGTCGACCAGCAAATTCTCATCGACTCGGCTGTAGTTTTCCAAGATGACAGTCGTGTCGCCAGAATGGCTATCGAGAAGAAGATCGTCCTTGATTCGCGTGTTGTTGAGAACAAGAACGTTTTCACTACCTGTGAAATTGATCTTCATATCGTTCGCGATAATCACATCCGTCATCGATAGGAAGTTGTTGGAACCAGAAATAGTCAAGTTGACATTTCGTGGAGCAACGTCAAGTACTTCTTGTGCGATCATTGTGCCAGCACCGTCGAAGGCACGTACACGAACGGTGCCGTCTTCCTGTGCATCGACTGCGATATCAGCGTTGCTTTCGCCAAGTGTTAACGAAAGACTGCTACCCGAAAAACTGGCCAGCGAAGTCCCCAACAAGCTTTCAAAAATGCCATCGGAATCTGACATCATCGATTCCATTCCGGTCGACGTGTCAACGATCGCGACGGTTTGGCTTGCGCCGCCCACCGTGATACCTGAGGCTGCCTCGACAGAAACAACAAACTCTTCACCACCTTCAGTCAATTCGTCCGCGATCGCCGTGATCGGAACAACGACTTGCGAAACGCCGACCGGAAAGGTAACGGTTGCTCGGGCAACATCACCGGTTTGAGTAATGGTGATGTTTTCTGTCGTGTCGATGGTCACGTCATCAAGGTCTGCTGTGCCGGACGCCAACACGCCCACTGTCAGTTCGGAAGTCGTCTCACCGGTTCGTGCGAAAGTGAATGTCGCTGAGTCGCCTTCGTTAGTCGTTTGGGTACTGGCTGCTACTGAGACCGTTGGCATCACGATGTCTTCGCCCTGTGCCAGACTATTTAACACCGTCAAAATGTCGGCAGGACTGACCTTCTCGTCACCATTCGCGTCGGGGTAGATCTTGACGGTTGAAGCGGTCTCGCCTTGAGCCACACCGTTGAGCCGGTCGCTCAAATCGTTGATGACCGCTAGCGCATCGCCGGGAGTCACGTCGCCGTCTGCGTTGACGTCGACAGGGTTGTCAGCGTTCATCAGGTCACCAGCCAAAAGCTGGCGTGAATCAAGCGTTTGAAATCGCAGGCGTCGCGTTGCTCTTGAGGGCCTTCGCGAATCAGTGGTTCTCTTCTTGCTCAGTAGTTTTCTCATGGCTTCAGTCCCTTTGCTCACGATGTTTTTGGAAACCAGCGTTCCTGTGAAGATTGGATTGCTGGGTAGAGTAAGGGGGCTTCAGCAGCGCAGGAATACTGGGCAAATATCCACTAGAGGGGTGGGCTGTGGACTTAGCTGGGTGGATTGAGAATGTCACCGTAGAACTGCGGGCAGCGGTCTTGGAAGCGATCAATCACGTGAGCATCTTTGGTGCGTTCGATGCGTTTGTTTCTTGCCAGGGACAGATCAACCTCGGCGTAGAGAATCGTCTCTGCGTCGTCATCTGATTTTGCCAGCAGTGCCCCGTCTGGACCGCAGATGGAGCTTTGACCGCAGAAAACGAAGCCGTTTTCTTCGCCAACGCGGTTTGCAGCGACAAAGAAAAGGTGGTTTTCCATGCTACGGGCAGGCGGAACCACGGTGGCCGTGTGGGATGCACCTACGGGCCAGTTGGTACCCAAAGCAATCACGTCAGCGCCGGCCAGTCCCAGGACTCGCATCGGTTCTGGAAAGGAACAGTCGTAACAAATCGCTAAGCCGATGTTAGCTGAGTGGTTTGATTCACCAGTCGAAAGCGTTTGGTAGGGGATGTCACCGCGATCAACAAAACGATCGATACCCAAATGAGGGAGGTGGATTTTTCGGTAGTGCCCGACCATGCCTTTCGGGCCGATCATCGCGGCCGTGTTGAAGAGTCGATCGGCATCCTTTTCCAAAAATCCCAATGTCACGTGGAGGTTGTGCTTGGCGCATTGGGTGGAAATAGTCTCAAACAAGGGGTCGTCGATTTCTGTCGCTTGCTGGAGGCCATCTTCGCGTGAATTGTAGGCATAGCCACTGAGCATGCATTCGGGCATGATGACGAGGTCTGCCCCCTTGGCTCCGGCCTGATCAATCAGCTGAATGACTCGCCGGAGATTGGCTTGTACATCGGCAAAAACCACATCGGATTGGACGCAGGCGATCAACATCGTAAAACCTCTATCTGAATACTGTTTTCAAAACGCAAACGCAACTTGGCGAAGAGAATATGACCGACAAGAAATTCGATTACGACCTGTTTGTCATCGGAACCGGACCTGGCGGTGAAGGAGCCGCGATGCAGGCTGCCAAGGGCGGAATGACGGTGGGCGTTGCTGAAAGATACACGCAGATTGGTGGCGGTTGCACCCATTGGGGAACGATCCCCAGCAAGGCGCTAAGAAATACAATCACCGCGACGACACAGGCATTGAAAAATCCTGTTTTCCGCGAGATGGGCGTCAACGTCAGTCCGACGATGGAACAGCTCAAACGCGGCACGCAGACGATCATCGCACAGCAGGTCAACATGCGGCAGTCGTTCTACGATCGCAATCATGTTCCCGTGCATTTTGGCGATGCGAAATTCGTTGATGAGCACACGATTACTGTTGGTGAAGACTGCGAGCCAATTCGTGCGAAACACTTCGTGATTGCGACTGGCACCCGCCCCTACCGGCCCGACTTTGTTGATTTCGATCACCCGCGAATCTATGACAGTGACACGATCCTAGGGTTGGACAAGAAACCGGCAACACTGGCCGTGTATGGTGCCGGCGTCATTGGTACAGAATATGCCTCTATGTTTCGAAACTTGGGCGTCAAAGTCAACTTGGTTAATACTCGTAGCAAATTGCTTGAGTTCCTGGACGACGAAATCACGGATGCCTTGTCCTATTCATTGCGTGAACAGGGTGTGATGATCCGGCACAACGAGTCGGTTGATCGCATCGAGGGACTCGACGACGGCGTTGTCCTTCATCTCAAGAGTGGCAAACAACTCAAGACCGAGGCGTTGCTGTGGGCCAATGGCCGTAGTGGTAATACCGAAAAACTGGGATTGGAAAATGTTGGCCTGGAACCCAATAGCCGTGGCCAACTGGAAGTCGATGAGCAATTTCAAACGAAGGTGCCTCATATCTACGCCGTAGGTGATGTAATCGGTTACCCGTCATTGGCCAGCGCGGCGTACACGCAGGGCCGTGCCGCTGGTATGCACTTGCTGGGTCAAAAGGATGGCAATCTACGGATCCACGACATCCCTTCTGGGATCTACACTAGTCCCGAGATCAGTTCAGTTGGGAAGAATGAAAAAGAGCTGACCGAAGCCTGTATTCCCTATGAAGTGGGGCACAGTCAGTTTAAGAGCTTGGCGCGAGCACAGATCACTGGCGAAACGACCGGCATGTTAAAGATATTGTTTCACCGAGAAACGTTGGAGATTCTGGGCGTGCATTGCTTCGGAGCCAACGCTTCGGAGATCGTTCATATCGGTCAAGCAATCATGCACCAGCCCGAAGGACAAAACACGCTGGAGTACTTCATCGATACGACGTTCAACTACCCGACGATGGCCGAAGCCTACCGAGTGGCCGCCCTAAACGGCTACAACCGCTTGTTTTAGGAAACTGGACTTCGGGCGCCGGATTACGCCGTTTCGTTGGTGGAAATGCCGGCGATCAGAAGAACTGCGCCTCGCCGCCAAAAGTAGACTTCTTCGTCTTTATTGAGGTATTTACTTTGAAAGCGCCTTGTCTGCTCGCCTTGAAAAGCGAGCATCAATGACGACGTAGAAGATGTAAATCAGATGCGCGCCCGCATGGTTGTGATCGATCGTGTAACCTGAGCGTCTCTTCCGCTCATCGCTCGAAACACTTGGAGTAAGGAATGATGTTCCTTTCTTACCAGCATCCAAAGAACAGACTACGCGGCTTGTTGTTTGTTCTGTTTTCGCTGTTGGCGACCACGACATCTTCGGCTCAATTCACCACCGTCATAAACAATGGCGAGTCTGGCAATCGCGTAGACATTGTTTTCGTAGGTGATGGTTACCGCGCGAGCGAGATCGAATCGACATACGCCAGCGATGTTAATGACACGGTTGATTTTTTCTTCAACTCTTCGATTAATCCCTTTCCTCGTTACAAGAATTTTTTCAACGTTCACCGCGTGAACGTTGTTAGCAACGAATCCGGTGCAGACGATCCCAACAACGGTATCGAAGTCGATACAGCACTGGATGCGTCTTACAATATCGGTGGAACCGACCGATGCTTGTATTTCAATACAGGCAAAGCAAACACAGCTGTTGCCAACGCGCTGAGCGGTACGTCGATCGATATCGACATGAGACTCGGCGCGGTGAACTCAGCCAAGTACGGCGGGTGCGGTGGCTCTTGGGCAGTCTGGTCAGCGGCAAACGCACAGGCGCAGGGTATATCGGTTCACGAGATCGGCCACTCGTTTGCCGGGCTTGCTGACGAGTACTATTTTTCCGGCTCCGTCTATACAGGCGTTGAGCCCGGCGAGGTCAATGTCACTGCAGACATCAACAGTGGCAAATGGGATCGCTGGGTTGGCTACGAAGATCCAGAAACAAACATCGGCGAAATCGGATACTACGAAGGCGGCCGCTATAACGAGGAAGGAATCTGGCGTCCAAGCCAAAACTCGATGATGCGAAGCCTAAATCGTCCCTTTGATGCAATATCGCGGGAACGCTTGATTCAAGAGATCTATGAAGAAGTGGACCCGCTGGATGACTTTCTTTCCGCGGGTACCTACCTGTCAGGCGATACTCTGTGGGTGGAAACCGTGGACGAGTCAGTATTCAATGTCGAATGGTTCGTCGACGGAGTTTCTCGAGGCGTATTAGGCGAATCGGTCGCTATCGATTCATTGGGATTGGCCACGGGCAATTACAACGTCGAAGCCCGCGCGTACGACGCGATCCTCGACCATTCCAATACCGGAAGTGCCCTGGACTGGTGGCGCCTTGCGGACACATCATCGCTGCAGCAGTCGGCTAATTGGAGCATCCAAGTGACCGCAGTCCCCGAACCATCAGCCGTCCTTCCACTAGCCATCGCCTGCGT
>CAYUGI010000129.1:4189-19114 GCA_964444105.1 uncultured Pirellulaceae bacterium | reverse complement strand
CCAAAGGCGTGAGCATGATTTTCAAAACGCTGCGAAGCGATACACCCGACAAATCGATATCGACAGGAGTGTCTTCAGTCAGGCCAAGTTCCTCGAGCGCTCGCTTGTTTAAGAGGACAGGAATATCGTGATCTTGTGAGAGCATAGCGACGGCGTCTGCCAGAGGAGTTTCAACAAACGTGACTCTCGTCTCGTCGCTGAGCACGCGTCGGATGCGCTCGTTTACTTCGTGCTTTGGCAAGAGGTCTTTTCTTGGTTTCGCTTTCACAGCGGGACGAATAGCGGCCGGCGTGGGACGCCCACCGCCAAACGGATCCGACATTGCTTTTTCTGCTGGTTTTGTTTTCCCGCCAAAGGGATCATCTGCTTCAGCAGCATCGTTAGCATTGTCAAATGGATCGGCAGCCGGTGATACGGGCGTTTTCGTGTCGCCGAACGGATTGTCATTCGTCGTCGCAGGTTCAGTGGGTGCGCCAAAGGGATCGGTATCCGCTGCCGCCGGTTTGTCCGCATCTCCCCCAAATGGATCACTGCCAAACGGGTCACCATCTTGTGCCAACGCGTCGATACATGGCAAAAAGAAGATCATCGCAATTAGATACGCAGCACAGGGTTTCGACATGACAAGATTCCTTAGGACGAGGCGATTTAGCGGGTAACTCACAAGCGCTGACGCACGAGCAAGCTTTTGCAACAGGATTATGTCGGATTCGATCGGTTATGATGGCGTTTTTTCGCGAACTTCTAAGGGTTTTCTTGTGCTTCGCTTCACGTTTCCGATTGTTTTTATCGCCGTATCGTCTGTTTGTGGAATTGCCGGTGAATTCAAACTCCATACGCAAGCAGCCAACGCGAAGACTTCGCTGCGCTATTGGGTCTACCTACCCAATACGGCGACCAACCGAAAGACGAAGAGCGAAACGTACCCGCTGGTTCTGTTCCTGCATGGCGGCGGTGAGGGCGGCGACAACCCGAGCAAGGTCAAGAAGCATGGACTGCCAAAGCTAATTGCTCAAGGAAAGTCGTTTCCGTTCATTCTGGTTGCGCCGCAGAATCCCAGCGAGACACAGTTTTGGGATGACCAAGCATTGATTCGTTTGCTTGACGAGATCGAATCGAAACATCCCGTCAATCGCTCGCGTGTTTACCTGACAGGAATGAGCCGGGGTGGCTACGGAGCATGGCGGCTCGCGATTCAAAATCCAACTCGCTTTGCGGCTTTGGTACCGGTTTGCGGCGGCGGTCCTTTGCCGTATGTCAAACGCATCTCGCATATCCCCACGTGGGTCTTTCACGGCCAGCAAGACACTGTCATTCCCATTAGTGAATCGCAGCGGCTGGTCGATGCGTTGAAGGAGTCCGGCGGGAACGTGAAACTGACGGTTTATCCCGAAGCGGGGCACGACGCTTGGACGCAAGCGTATGACGAACCCGATTTGTATCGTTGGATGCTAGAGCAGAAGAAGCCGAAGCCTGCGAAGTAAACTCACTTCGTAAAGCTAAACTTCAAGTCAATTGGCGGTTGGTAACTTGGCTTTGACTTCCAAGACACCTTTGACTTTCGGCCACAGAATGATCGCCTCTACCAGCATCCAGGCTTCCAGCACGAGTGTTGAAACTCCGACAACGATGACGACCCAGTTTGGGTTTTCTTCCTTGAACCACGTTGGCAAATCGCTGAGCATCGCCCAGGCAGGCATGATGAGCATGAAGACCATTGGGATCACGACAAACCAAACGGGCACGCCGCGCCGCCACAAGAAAAATGAGATCACCAGGAAGGCCAGCCCTGCAAGCAACTGATTCGTCGCACCAAAAAGCGGCCAGAGAATCAAACCGCCTTTTCCAGCGAAGGCCGACATCCACCATTGTCCACCTGCGATTCCGCCCGCTGTCGCGGCTGCCGGTAATTCGGGATTGGCTGCGAGGTACTGAGCAGGAAGGTCGCCTGAAATTGCGTCGCCTAGCGAGACTGTCGTTCCCGGCGCTGGAAGGGCGGCGATGACCAGCGCAAGCGTCACTGCGAAAATCGTTGCGCCGTGTTTGTTGGTCAACCAAACAAGCGGGTTTAACGAAAAGCCGTTGCCATCAGTTTGGTTCACAGACTTGTCGCCCACAAATGTGGCGGCCAGTTCTTGCACGACGTAGCGTTGCAATCGGCATGCGGTGTCCAACGTTGTGCCCGCGAACGATGCCACCAGGACTCCCATGATCGCGATCGCGATGGGTGGCGAGATCGACATGGCCTTCAGGAAATTGGCCGAGCCATCGACAAACGCACCGACTTTCGCTCCCAGGCCCTTGGCCGATGCCCACGATTCGTACCTGGCGTCGTAGGCTGCCGTGCCGGTGACGATTTCGCCGGCTCCCGACGATTCCGTTGCACCCAAACCCAGTCCAGCGACGCAGGCCAAGATCACGATGGTCGCCAAGAACCCTTCGGTCAACATCGATCCGTAGCCGATGAACTGTGCATCGGTTTCACATTTGATTTGCTTGCTGGATGTTCCTGAAGAAACCAAACAATGAAATCCGCTGCAAGCGCCGCAAGCGATCGTGATGAACAAGAAAGGAATGACCGCCGGTGCACCTTCGGGATTCGCGCGAATCATGGGGGCGACAATTTCTAATGGCTGACGCACTCCGTCGGCGGCGACCGGCGCGCCACCAATCAGTCCCGCAACGATTAGCCCGACAACCACTAGCCCCAGCGCTGTGATCAATTGCAAAGAATTGATGTAATCGCGCGGCTGCAGCAGCATCCAGACCGGCATTACGGAAGCGACGTAGCTATACGCCAACAGGATCAGTACCCATGTGATAATCGACCAAGACGCCATTAACTCGTTTGCTTGGCCCAGAAATCCTTCGTTGCCGAAAATCAAAGTTGCGTACATCGTCGCTAGGGCCAGAATCGATGGCACCAAAAGATTCACGTTCCTGCGGTGCAGCCACGCACCAATCGCCATGGCAATGGGGATTTGCACCAGGCACGGAAAGATTGCAGCAGGATATTGCTTGAAGACCGCCGCGATGACCAATCCGAAAATGGCCAGCACGATAGTGAGGGCCATGAACAGAATCAGCAAAAACAGCAAGCGGACGCGTCGATTCAGAACGCGTCCGGCAACGTCGCCGACAGTTTGCCCATGACTTCGCATCGAAACCACCAACGCGCCGAAATCATGGACTGCTCCCACCAAAATTGACCCCAACAACACCCAGATCAGAGCCGGTAGCCAGCCCCACATCACGGCGATCGCCGGGCCAACGATTGGACCGGTGCCAGCGATGGATGTGAAATGGTGCCCAAACAACACGGATTTGTCGGTGGGAACAAAGTCCCGGTCGTCATTCAGTTGGATGCTGGGGACATCGTTATTGACGTTGAGCTGGAATATTTTTCTTGCCAACCAGCGTCCGTAGGTGTGGTAGGCGATCAAGTAGGCCACCATGGCACCAACGGCAATCAGCAATGTAGACATAGGGACTTGGGAAAAGCGATGGAGGTTTTGGGTAATCAGCCGTTGTGCCGGTGTGGCTAAGACCGCAATCGGCCCTATACTATCGCGTCATCCATCATAGCGTGGTCAGCGATCTGTTGATCATCAAGCGGACGAATATACTTGCCAATCCATGGAGCCTTGTATCAGTGTCGGACAACGTCGAAAAAACGATCATCATCGGAAGTGGGCCTGCAGGTTGGTCAGCAGCTATCTACGCGGCTCGCGCGAACCTGAATCCAGTCGTCTACGAGGGCACCGTTCGTCCTGAAATGATTCCCCTGGGGCAATTGGCTTACACCACCGAAGTGGAAAACTATCCGGGGTTTCCTTTCGGTAACGTTCGGGCTTTCATCGAATCGGCTGTCGATAAGGATCGCCAATGGAATCTGCCGATGGTTCCTGAAGGTGAAGAGAAGGACGGCCAGCCGCATTATGCCGTTCAGGGTGTTGAGTTGATGGAGCTGATGAAACAGCAGGCTCTGAATTTTGGCACGCGAGTGATCGGCGACGACATCGAAAGCGTCGACTTCAGCGGAAAGCTCTTGAAACTGAATCCGGCCGGCGGCGATGCCGTCGAGGCGCACACCGTTATTATCGCCACCGGTGCCCGAGCAAACTACTTAGGCCTGCCGTCAGAAGAAGCCTACAAGAACAAAGGCGTTAGCGCTTGTGCGGTTTGCGACGGTGCGTTGCCCATTTTTCGCAAGAAACCGCTTGCCGTCGTCGGTGGTGGTGACTCGGCGGTCGAAGAAGCCGCTTATCTGGCCAACTTGAAGGATGCGGCGACCATTTACATGATTGTCCGACGTGACGAACTGCGTGCATCGAAAGTCATGCAAGATCGTGCGTTCAATCATCCCAACATCGAGATCAAGTGGAATAGCACGGTTGAAGAAGTGCAAGGCGACGAAAAGATCGTCAACAACTTGAAGATCAAGAGCACGAAGGATGGTTCGATCAGCGACTTGCCAGTCGGCGGAATGTTCGTCGCCATCGGTCATACGCCCAATACAACGTTTTTGGATGGCGCCATCACAACAAACGACAAAGGCTACATCCAGTGGACCAAGCCGTTCCGCACGAACACCAATGTCGAAGGTGTGTTTGCGGCGGGCGATGTCGCTGACGACTATTATCGTCAAGCGATCACGTCAGCCGGAACGGGTTGCATGGCGGCACTTGATGCCGAACGTTATATCGCCGAAATCGACAGCTGATAAACTCGTTGGTGTCCCGTCTTTAGGCGGCTGCCCTAATGAATGCCGCCTAAAGGCGGGACACCAACATTCCTTCCTGAAATTGCCCTCCATCGTGATGTCGCGTTTCGCGATCTCGCCACGCATCGAGCCTGCCCATGTCTGATACGGCGTCTACCAAAGTTCAATCCGATCGTGAGTTGTTGCAGCAGGCATCGGAGGATGGCAAGTTGCTGGGAGCCTACGTTCGGCTGTCGGGCCCGGGCTGGTTGCAAAGTGCAATCACGTTGGGTGGCGGATCGCTGGCTGGGGCGTTGTTCCTTGGAGTCCTCGGTGGCACCAGCATGATCTGGTTGCAGCTGATCGCGATCGTCATGGGCGTCGTGATGCTGTCAGCGATCAGCTACGTCACGCTTTCCACGGGACGTCGTCCGTTTGAGACGATCAACCGGGAAATCAATCCGGCGTTGGGATGGGCTTGGTTGATTGCGACGTGCATGGCTAACATGATTTGGTGCATGCCACAATTTAGTTTGGCCTACGACGCGCTCGACAAGAACTTGCTCGCTCTAGGTGGTGGTGGCGATGGCTTGGGCGATGCGATGGGGACGAAGTTGACCGTCACTATTGCACTGCTGTTGGCAGCAGGTTTTGTCGTCTTGCTGAAGGCCAAGGAAGGAAAAACCGCCAAGCTGTTCGACCTGTTCTTAAAAGCGCTGATTGGCCTTGTTGTTATTTGCTTCGTAGGCGTTGTGATCTTACTGGGGCTGAACGGCCAATTGAACTTTGGCGAGATCTTCTCGGGAATGATTCCGAATATCGGACAGTGGAGTAAACCAGCGGGCGAGCTATCGACTTTGATTGCTGGGTTGCCTGCAGAGTCTCAGGACTATTGGAACACTACGATCTTGAGTTCGCAGCGTGCCGTGATGATTGCCGCAGCAGCCACAGCAGTCGGCATCAACATGACATTCTTGCTGCCGTATTCCATGCTCAGTCGTGGCTGGGACAAGCCGTTTCGTGGGCTGGCTCGCTTTGACTTGTCGACCGGGATGGCAATTCCTTACGTCTTGGTCACAACCTGCGTGGTCGTTGCAGCAGCATCCACGTTTCACGCCAAGATTGACGACAAGCTTTCCAGCGGCGAATTGGCCGTGATGCAAGAAAGCCCGATGTTTGATTCGGTCAAGAAACCACTGCTGGCCCGCATTGACGCAAAGTTGGGCGACACAGCCGAATCGATCGACGAAGCCGAAAAGCTAGCGATGGCGGCAAGCCTAAGCGTCGAGGAAAAGAAGCTGGCGTTGTCGTTAGTGAAGCGAAATGCCTTTCAGCTTTCCGAAACACTTTCGCCGTTGCTCGGTGTTGGGCTAGCGAATCTCGTGTTTGGCTTGGGTGTTTTTGGCATGGGCTTTTCCACGATCATCATTCTGATGTTGATTAACGGCTACGCCTTCCGCGAGATTGTTGGGAAGCCAGATGCGACCGCGCCATTTGTCGTTGGTTGTCTTGTCGCAGGATTGTTTGGCGCAAGTTGGCTTTATGTGTGGCAAGGAGACGCGAAGTTCTGGCTGGCAATCTTCACCTCCAGTTTCGGCATGATGTTGCTGCCGATTGCATACATCACGTTCTTTCTGATGATGAACAGCAAACGTATTCTTGGGGATGAAAAACCAAAGGGCGCGAGCATGTTGATGTGGAACGTCCTGATGATCTTGTCTGTCATCGGCGCGATTGTTGCCGCCTCGGCCGCGATCTACGAAAAAGCAATGGACAAGAGCAATGCCTATGCGTTCCCCGCGATCATGGGGCTGCTCGTGCTGTTCATTGTCGCATTGGTTGTGGGGCATTTTATGCGAAAGCCATCCGGACAACAGACGGATTAGTGCGTTTGTCATTGAGAACTTGATCAAACCAGCATCAGCTGTTCCAGCGGTGTCTCCTCAAGGTGTGCGAAACGGATTGAAACATGGCTAACTGGATTAGTGTCAAAGAGGCTCGCTTGGAAACTTCCGCCGGCAAGTCGGTAGAAGTTCGCGGTTGGGTGCGAACTCGGCGTGACAGCAAAGGTGGATTTAGCTTCATCGAAATCAACGATGGCAGCTGCATGGGCAACCTTCAAATTGTTGCGCCCGACGAACTTGCCAACTATGCCGATGAAATTCAGAAGCTGACCACGGGATGTAGCATTGTGGTTTCGGGTGAACTGCAAGATTCACCGGCCAAAGGGCAGGCTACCGAATTGCACGCAGATAACTTTCGTGTAATCGGATGGGCTGACCCGGAAACCTATCCGCTGCAAAAGAAGCGACACTCGTTTGAGAAGCTACGCGAGTGGGCTCACCTGCGGACTCGCACCAACACGCTTGGTGCGGTGATGCGAGTGCGTGATCAGATCAGCCAGTCGATTCACAACTTCTTTCACGAAAACGGGTTCTTTTACACACATACGCCAATCATCACGGCGAGTGATTGCGAAGGTGCTGGCGAAATGTTTCGGGTTACCGCTTTGGACCTGGAAATGCTGGCTCAGAAAGGCGGGCCGGTGAAGTATGAGTATGACTTCTTTGACAAGCCGACGTTCCTGACGGTGAGTGGGCAACTGGAAGCCGAAACCTATGCCACGTCGCTGGGACGCGTCTATACGTTTGGGCCAACGTTTCGCGCCGAGAACAGCAACACGAGTCGGCATTTGGCAGAGTTTTGGATGGTTGAGCCCGAAGCGGCTTTCTTCGACTTAGCGGACGACATGAAGCTAGCAGAGGATTTTCTGAAACGAATCTTCACGGATTGTCTGGACAAGTGCGGCGAAGACATGGAGTTCTTCGACTTGCGAATCGAAAAAGGCAAGATCGATCAGATCAAAGCGGTCATCGAAAAGCCGTTCCAACACATGACGTACACCGAAGCGATCTCGGTGCTTGAAAACGCGAGCAAGAAATTCGAGTACCCGATTTCTTGGGGAACCGATCTGCAAGCCGAACATGAACGCTACCTGACCGAAGAACATGTGGGCGGCCCGCTGATCCTGACAGACTACCCGTCTTCCATTAAGCCGTTCTACATGCGTGTCAGCGACGATGGTAAAACGGTTGCAGCGATGGACGTGTTGGTACCGGGTGTTGGCGAGATCATCGGCGGCAGCCAGCGTGAAGAACGATTGGATGTCTTGCAACGACGAATGGCTGAAGCCGAACTCAGCGAAGAAGACTACTGGTGGTACGTTGATCTTCGGAAATACGGAACCGTTCCGCACGCGGGTTTTGGACTGGGGCTGGAGCGTGCAGTGCAGTATGTCACCGGTATGACCAACATTCGCGACGTGATTCCCTTTCCAAGGACACCTGGCAACGCAGACTTTTAGTTTCCGTTGTCGCAACGTTCCGCAGCTGTGAACTTTTAGAGATGTAGGGTGGGTCAAGAGCCGACAGCCGCGCTGACCCACCATTATCTTCGGTGTTTTTACATTGGTGGGTCAGCGTCGCTAAAGCTCCTTGACCCACCCTACCAAAGTCCACAACCTATCCGTCGCCGAACAGCTCGAGCGTAAGACAAACCCAGGCGTTAGTGAAAATTCCATGAACGCCAAAGGTCGCCTTGCTCCGTCTCCGACAGGTGCTCAGCACCTTGGTAACGCGCGGACCTATTTGCTTGCCTATTGGTCGGCACGGTCAAGCGGTGCTTCCTTGGCAATGCGAATCGAAGATATTGATTCCCCCCGTGTCAAACCGTGGGCAACGCAACAAGCCATTGATGATCTGCGATGGCTGGGAATTGACTGGGAGGAAGGCCCCGACATTGGTGGCCCCAATGGCCCGTACATTCAAACCGAACGAGTTGAATTGTATTCCGAGGCGTTGCAAAGACTGATTGATGCCAACCGTGTTTTCCCTTGCACCTGTACTCGCAAAGACATCGCCGCAGCCGCATCGGCGCCCCATGAATCCGACCCGAGCTTTGCACACGAAGGCATCATCTATCCCGGGACTTGCGCCAACTGGCATGCCGGTGACCCAGCTCCGTCAGCCGGCACGTACTGCTGGCGTTTTCGTCCATCGGACCGCGAAATTGTGTTCACTGATTTGGTCGCTGGCAAGCAACGCTGTAATCCCGCCACGCAACTGGGCGCTTTTCCGATCACTCAAAAAAGTGGCAACACCTCATACCAGCTCGCCGTTGTCGTTGATGACGCAATGATGGGTATCACCGAAGTTGTCCGAGGTGACGATCTGATTCCTAGCACGTTCCGGCAAATCGATCTGTTTGATGCATTGGGTTACGAAGCTCCAAAGTTCGCACACGTTCCCCTCGTCATTGGCACCGACGGTCGTCGTTTAGCAAAACGCCACGGCGATACCAGGCTTAGCCACTACCGCGAACAAGGTGTTGATGCAGAGGAAGTCATTGGCTGGGCTGCGCACTCAGCGGGATTGGTCAGTGACCGAAAACCAATGACGACAGACGAGTTGATTGCGAGTTTCGCCTGGAAATCGCTCAATCGCGAGAATTGCATCATCCAAGCAGATGCGTTTGAGTCTGACTCGCGTTAAGAACATCGAATTGACGTCGCGAGATGTTCTCTCACTGCTTGGCATCCCGCGGAGCGAAGACTGGTTTATGATAGAGCGTCTCAGAGTCCGTTTTCTTTTTGCCAACACCTCATCAAGCCTCGATATGACACGCACTCTGATTTGTTTGACTTGCGTTTTGATCGTGTGTTTTGCATCGGGGATTGTGTCGGCTCAGCATGCCGATTTCGATATCGACCTGACAACGCGATTGCTGAAGAGCAACAAGATCAGCGAACTGCGTGAAGCCCATGCGATCGTAAAATCGCATCCAAGCGAATCTCTAGTATTGCTCAGCGCAGTAGCCGCCAGAGCAGAACACCCCGAATTGGCGATGATACTCAAGTCGATGTTCCGATCTCTCCCAACGGATCGGCTGAGAACTCACCTAGCCAATGGCGGTTCGACAAAAAGCAGACTGGCAGCCAGCGAGTTGAAATCACGGGGCGAACCAACTCAACCGCCTTCATCGACGCCTCGGCAAGTTCGAACGCCTGCGTCTACAACACGAAGCAAACCTACGCCAACGACAAAGCCGGAGCCGTTAAAAGCAGGAATCGCAAGCTTGCAGCCTACCGTAATTTCTCTCAGCTCGATTCAAGAAAAACAAAAGCAAAACAAGCCGCTGCAAGAATCTGAATTGATATACCTGCTTCAGGAACTCGACACCCATTTCAAGGCGGGAAGTCCCGAGGAGTATCGGTTTCGAAATGACATCAAGCCTCTCCTTCGAAGAAACTACAAATCGCTTGACGAAATCGCTAGTAAGCGACTTCTAGACGACTCGGTGAAACACCCCGAGCGGCTTTGCGAGTTTTTGATTGAAAGCTTGACGCAAGAGCAGAAGGTCCGTGAACGCGTCTACACGCTGTCGCTTTCTGACGATGAAGATTGTGCCTCGCAAGCGATTCGGTGTTTTCAAAACCTGGGCAGAGGAAGGCCCCCCAATGCTGAGATCATGAACGAAATCGTTAGTCGTTTTTTGAAGAGAAATGGCAAGGGCGAAAAGACACGCGGAGCGATCGACAGTGTTCTGGCAGACCTGTCACGCTGGACCTCAGCGCCAATCAAATTAGAAATTCGCCAGCGTTTGTTAGAATCCGCTTTGCACCCACATTCAAAGTACGCGATCACTCGATACAGAAGCTCGGCGGAAGTCCAACGTCTTCTGAGTGTGGCAAAGGCACTACCTGAAGATGAGCGAAAACGAATTGGTGTTGCCATCATTCTCCGCTTCGAGGAAGCAGAGGCGCCAGCGCAGGCGACGCACCTCCTCCTTTCACTCAATGCGAACATGGCTGGTATCCAACCGACGTTTCGTAAACTCCTCGAATCAAGTGAGAGCACCTCGTTTCAAGCTCTCTACGCTCAGGCACTCTATCGATCCGGGGATCATGGTGAGTCTGTGGTTAACGCCTTCCGCGACGCACTTTCGCAAACAAGTTCTGCAGCTGAGTGTCACTTTGTTCTGCAGTGCATGCAGGAACTCGGTGCAGATGCCGCCCCCGTGCTTCCGTTGATCTTGGACCGACTGGATGATCCACGCGTCTACAAACCGATTGTATGCGCCGTGATCGCCAGCATGGGCGAAGCAGCCAAAGACGCGACACCCAAACTGATCGAATTGCTAGAACCTTCAAGTCGCTCGTTTGGGGAGCAAAGAGAAATCGTAAGAGCTCTGGGCGAAATCGGTTCGATTGCCAAAGATGCCTTGCCTAAGCTTCGTGATATCGCAGTAGTGGGCAACTCAAACTTAACGGTAGTGACGTACGACGCGATTCTTAAAATTCTTGGCACGGATCCTGCGGGAGTTGACTTTCTGACCCAATTGTCTTTGTCAGCGAAGACGCCAAGAGCAGCTTGGTATGCTGCGGCTGCTGCTGAGAAACTTCGCCGCAAGACAACGACAATCGAGCAACGAAGAGATCGATATGTGGACCGCGGCGAGTATGTCGAAGACACTCTCACGGGGCTTCTCTGGCAGAAAGATGGAGATGCTTCGGGACGCAAAAACTTTGACCAAGCGGAGCAATACGCAGCGGAGTTGGTCCTGGCTGACATGACAAACTGGCGTCTCCCTCATGGCTACGAGTTGGCGTCGATTTTTCCGGCAACTGAGATACCATTTATCGACACCCTTTATACCGAAGTTTCTTCTAGCGCTTTCTACTGGTCATCACATCGCGTCGGAGATCGCTCGCGCAACTATGCCTATCTCGCGTGCTGGTACGGCGAGGGACACATGTCCGGTGTCATTGCAAACGCGAATAGATGCTTGGTGCGTTGCGTGCACGATCCTGTCACGCCCAAAGGCAGATAGCCCTTTGGGTAGTCTCGGAGTACCGTTAGACGCAGGCCAGCCGACCTAGTCTGTTCCCCTCCAGAGATCAGCTTCGCCAACCGGCTTAGGCGACCCACTGTGCAAGCCGTTGAGCCTCGTGTCGGCTGCTGTACACTATGCTGTTATGCGTTGGGCAGCTTTTTCGCTTGTCCCGATTCACTCCTTGATAAGCAGATACCCCACAGCGGGCAGCGCGAGTTAATGTTCGACCCATTGCATAAATGGCTTGGAATTCCACCCTCTGAGCAACCACCAAACGATTACCAATTGCTACGTATCGCGGACTTCGAGAGCGATGTCGAAGTAATTGACGGCGCCGCGGACAGACAGTTGGCATTCTTGCACGGACTTGCCAACGGCGATCAGAGTGAACTGGCCGAAGAGCTTTCCAACCGCGTTTCAGCTGCTCGGCTGCGGTTGCTGAACCGCAACAAGAAAGCTGAGTACGATCAAGCACTGCGAACCGCTTCGTTGGCGGCCAACAATCCAGTAACGTCGACTCAAGTTCAGGCTGAGACAACTACTCCTGCGCTGCGAAAGTCCGCTCCGGCAAAGAACTGGAGGGAGGGTAAACCGCGTTCAAGGACTTGGCACTATTCCGTCTTGCCGGGGGCCGTCATCTTGTTGCTTTTGTGCATGCTGATTGCGATGGGAAAACTGCGGCTTGATCGCGATAAGATGGTGGCAATTGGAATTCCGGAGGAGGTTGCCGAGTCGGTAGCCGGCATCGATCCAGAAGAGTCGACGCCCGATTCTTCAGTGGGGGAATTGGAGTCCGAAAAGACGAACGAATCAACAGCGACCCGCCATCCAAGCTCTGACGCTCCATCGAAAACCTCATCGATTGCGCAGCACGACTCTACCGAATCCAACGCTCGTCCTAGCTCGTCAACGCATGTCCGTCTGCCGACAGTGCCGACTCGTCCTTCCAGTTCAAAGACGTCGGCGCAGCCGTCAGTGAGCGGATCGACGCCGCAAAGACGCGCTGGCCAGCCAGTGAAATCGGGCATCGCTGTGGCTTCCCAAACAGCAGCTGTCGAAGAAAAAAACGAGATTCTCGCTGAGTCGGTCAGCGGCCCAGCAAAGCCGCTCATTCCTTCGGCTGGCGAGATTGAGGTCAAAATGAATTTGGTCAGAGATCTGTATCAGGAGAATTATCGAACAGCCGAGACAAAGGCCCAGAAAATTGCTTTGGCGAACCAGTTGCTAAGCCTTGTTGAGAAGACCGAGAATGACCCGGCAGGAAAATTTGCGTTGCTGCGCGTCGCGCGTGACATTTTCATGGGCGAACACGAATATGAATCTGCTCTGACGACCGTGGCGCAAATGTCTCTGCACTTCAGAGAAGTTGACGAGATCAAGCACAAGAGCGATCCGTTAGCGGCACTCAACCGCGTTGGTGTGGGTAAGTCGCTGGAATACGCCGACGCAGTTCTTTCGGTCGCTCATGCTTCGATCGACGCCGGAAAGTTTCAGGTTGGCCAAGCTCTACTAGACATCGTTCCCCGGAAAATCCCTGGAGGCATTCCCAGTTCACGTTCCGAAGAGTTCGAGGGGCTAGGACTCGATTTTGAGAACGCTGAAAAGCTATTTCGACAGTACGAAACCGACGCATCCCTTTTGGAGGCCAACCCGGAAAACAAAGCTGCCTCCACGTCGGCAGGCAGATATTTGTGCCTAATCGAAAACAACTGGACGGACGGTCTGTCGTATCTCGCGAAAGGATCGGACGAGAAGTTACGTCATGCGGCTAGCTTGGAAAGCTCGCAGACACCGGGAATGGGCAATGAAGTAGAGTTGGGCGAAGCTTGGTATGCGGCCGCCACTGCAGAAGTCGGTCCCTTGGAGAAACGAAGATTGTACGACCGCGCTCTGCGATGGTTTCTGGCAGGCAAAGCGGGCAGCAAAGGTCTAGGGAAACTGCAGGTAGAGAGTCGCGTCAAAGAAATCCTGCCACTGACAACAGGGTATCTACGGGCACCCGCTGTCGCAGGTGGGTCTCTAAGTGTGACCAAGCAAAAGCCGGGTGATCGAAAAATCGCTCGACTGCTTGACCAAAAAATTTATGAATCAACCGTTTACCCAGGCAGCAGAGCCAGAATTTTGCCCGGTCCTCGCATTTTTCTCGCAATGGGAACTGCCTCTCTCCTCGGTGAATGCTGCGCAGGACTTGAGCTTGAAAACGCCACCCGGATTCGGGTTGTTGGCGGGCAGTCAAAGAGCAATCAAATCGCTAGCGCCATGCCAAACAAAACGATTTGTTTCTTTGTGGACTACCATACTCCGAGTGGATATTCAAAAAGAATCTGTCTACAAACTTATGGGGGTTTGACCGATGGCTCAACGGACAAACCTGACTGGGGATGCGGGCAAAAGCCAGATCGAACTGTCCGAGTCGGTGCCAGCGGCCCCTACCAGTTTGACTTAAAAAATTGGGCACCGCCGGAATGGGACGGAAAGTGCTGGTTTTCGATTTACATGAAGCACGGCGGCAGAGGGCAATCGCTGCAAGCGGTCGTTTCTTGGGCGTTATAGTGCTGTCATTGAATCATCAAATTTGATGGTTCTTGGCGTGAACCACCATCTTCTCCTTTCCCACGAAGAGGTTGGGCAGGGTCACGGCACACTGGATGCGCGACCATCGCTCTCCAACCAAGACTGGGGAGAGCGAAATCGATAAGATTCGCCATAGAGTCTCGATTTGGCTGCAGTTTGATTGAAATTGACCTGAGGCTCGTCACATTGTCGCTGACGATTGGGAAGGGTTCTTGTACACTGGTTCGGTGGGCAGCCTGCCCCTCCTCCGAAAAATCATGACGTCCCGCCCAGATATCCATTCCTACCAGCTCTATGTTCGATCCGCTGCACAAATGGCTGGGAATTCCTCCCTCTGAGCAGCCGCCGAACGATTACAGGTTACTTGGAATCACGAACTTCGAGAGCGATACCGAAGTCATTGATGGGGCGGCGGACAAACACCTTGCGTTTCTGCATGGGTTGGCAAACGGCGAGTACAGTGTTCAGGCCGAAGAACTTTCCAATCGGATCGCTGCTGCCCGACTGCGATTGCTGAACCCCAAGAAACGAGCTGCTTACGATCAGCAACTCAAGGAAGCTCTGTCAGGCATCCCGCTCAATCAACCGCCAGGTGGCGCGACGGCGCTCGGTTCTCCACCCACCCAGCCTTTACCGGTAGGCGTCGCCCCAGTTGCTCAAGCCCCAGTTGCTCAAATCCCAGTTGCTCAAATCCCAGTGGGCGAAACGCCTGCTGCGTCTGGCTATCCCCAGCAACCTTCAGCAAATCAGCAACCTTC
>CAYUGI010000129.1:0-4089 GCA_964444105.1 uncultured Pirellulaceae bacterium | reverse complement strand
GCACAAACGTTGAGACAAACACGGGCGACGCGCGTGCTGGCAGTCAAAATGGCCCGCTGCCTCCAAGTTCAACTTCTGCTGCACGTCGTACTTCGCCGTCATCTTCAAACGCACCTTATACGCGTCCGGCTGCTGGGACGAATGCAGGCACGGCTCTGGCTTATTTACCACCGGAACCTCAGACGGGCAGCATGGGCGATCTGCTTCAGGCATCGACAAAGCCACCTGTCCCCGATTCTGCGGAGATCGAAAGTAAGCTGACGGTCGTTCGTTCGATTTATAAACAAGAATATGAATCTGCGAAAACAAAGGAAGAGAAACTCGCGCTCGCCAATAAGTTGCTGGATGTCGTAGACGAGACGGAAAATGACGCCGCCGGTCAATTCGCGCTGATGCGAGTCGTCCGCGATATCTACATGAACGTCCACGAGTATGACGTTGCCATGGAAACGGTCGATCAGATGACGGAGTATTTCGAGGATGTCGACACCGTGATGCTAAAAAGTGAGCCGTTGGCTTTGTTGCCAAGTGTCGCCTCGGGAAAGTCATTGCAGTACCTCGATGCGGTCTTAAATGTGGCACATGACTCGCTTGAGGCGGGGCAGGTCGCAGCCGGTTTAGCGTTGATCGATCGAGCCGAAAACAAACTTCCGTCGGGTTTTCCCAGTTCCAGGGCAAAAGAGTTTGAGAGCTTATCGGTCGATTTTCAAAACGCACGGCAGTTAAAACAAGGTTATGACGTGGGATTGGTTTCGTTGCGGGGAAATGCAAACGATACCGACGCCGCTGTTGCTGTGGGACGCTACCTTTGCTTCGTTGAAAATCGCTGGAAAGATGGAATGGAGCATCTGGCAAAAGATGAAACGGGCGAATTCGGCACGGCTGCCAAAATGGAGCACGACCGATTGCCAGGCCAAATCAGTGCCGCTGAAGTGGCTGCAGCCTGGTACGCCTTGGCATCGCAGGATGTAGGGCCTCTTGAGAAACGTCGCATCTATGATCATGCGTATGGCTGGTACCAAAAGGCGAAAGCAACCGGAAAGGGGCTCGAAGCGATTCAGATCGATCGTCGCTTGCAGGAAATTCAGCCCCAGACCACTGCGGCCCGAATGGCATCGTTTCAAAAACCAGTGGGGGCTTCCACGCCGCGCCGCTCCCAGCGTACACGCAGACAAGTTCGGCTTCTGGATCAGAAGACCTGGGACTCACCCGAATACACCGTCGACTTTGCGACGATCCTGCCAGGACCGATTATCACGTTGGGGATGGGAGCCGGTGGATACTATGGCGAAGCCGTTGCGGGATTGGAGTTGGAAAACGCCACCCGAGTGCGGGTCAATGGTGGCTTGGTGCAAAAGAGCAGCACCGGCCAATCGTCTCGAACGCGAATTGGTTTTTTCGTCGATTATCACACTGCGACGGGATATAGCAAACGCGTGTTTTTACAAGCAATTGGCTCGGCCGTGACCCCGCATACCGACAAACCTGAATGGGGGCGTGGATCGCAGCCCGACCAAGTCGTTCCGATCAATCAGTTGAGCCTCTACGAATTTGATCTCAAGACCTGGGCACCACCGGATTGGGATGGTCGCAGCTGGTTTTCGGTTTACATGAAAGACGGCGGACGCGAACGCGCCTTGCGGGCTGTCGTGTCGTGGGCTCTGTGATGTTATCGTGAAGTGAGTCGACGGATGCGGTGCGGCTTATCCGGTCGCTTGCACGACTTTATTTATTCGGACATCCTGATCGGGAGGCCTCACGATTGCCTGACTCATCTCCGCCCGTGATCGGGATCGACTTAGGAACTACCCGCAGTGTGGTTGCGCACGTCGATCAGAACGGAATCCCCTACGTGATTCCCAATCGCGAAGGCGACCCCACAACGCCGTCGGTCGTGCTGTTTGAAAACGGAACCATTGTCGTTGGCAAAGAAGCGCTGAAGGCGAAATCTGCGCTGCCTGACCAAGTCGCGTCGTTCGCCAAACGTGAGATGGGTAGCAAAGTTTTTTCGCAGATTGTCGACGGCCAATCGTATCCGCCAGAACTGATTCAGTCGTGTATTTTGGGGCGATTGCGAAAAGATGCCGAACGAAAGCTGGGGCAAACCGTTCAGAAAGCCGTCATCACGGTCCCGGCTCACTTTAACGAACCCAAGCGTAGGGCCACGATTGACGCTGCCCAGCTAGCTGGCTTGGAAGTGCTGGCGATTATTAACGAGCCCACCGCAGCGGCGATCGCGTTTGGCGTGCAGCGACACGCAACCATGCTGGGCCCGCAAACGGTGCTGGTGTACGACCTGGGGGGAGGAACGTTCGACATCTCGTTGGTTCGTGTAGACGGATCCAATATTGATGTCCTGGCGTCGGACGGAAACGCGATGTTGGGCGGGATTGATTGGGACAAATGCTTGATCCAGTGGCTGGATGACCAATTTGCAACCACCTGCGGGTTTCGTCCGTCGGAGACTCCGGTGGGAATGTCGATGCTGAGCACCGAAGCGCAGGAACTGAAGCACACGCTGAGTATCCGCGATTCGTCACGCGTCCGAATCGCGTTCAACGGTCAGGTCATGCAGTCGCAAATCACGCGTGAAGACTTCGAAGAACTGACGGCACACCTATTGGATCGAACGCGATTTACAATTCGGCAACTGATGACCGATAGCCAGATTACATGGAGCGGTATCGACCAGATCATCTTGGTCGGCGGCTCTTCCCGAATGCCGCAAGTCAGCGCCATGCTTGCTCGGGATTCAGGAATCGATCCCAACCTGACCGTGTCGGCTGACGAAGCGATTGCGCACGGCGCAGCGGTTTACGCGCAAACGGTTTATAAGAAATCCAAGAAGACGAAGACGGACGATGACTTTACGATCAACGACGTGACTTCGCACAACCTTTGTGTGCTGGGGGTCGAAAACTCGACTGGCCTGAAACGCAATCATGTGATGATAAAGCGGAATTCACCGATTCCCGCTAAGCAAGTCGCGCAGTTTGAAACTGCGACTGACAACCAGGCCAGCGTGGTTGTCAACGTCGTCGAGGGCGGAGATTCGCGCGGGCGAAACGGAACCACGATCGGCCGCTGTGTTCTTCGTAATCTACCGCCGAATCTTCCGGCGGGCACGCCTGTCGATGTCAGCTTTCGCTACGATCCGTTTGGCTTGGTGCACGTCAAAGCCAAACTTCCGGCAACTGGACAAGCTGCCGAGATAAAGATCAGCCGTACACACGGGCAAAACGCAGAGGAACTCGATTCGCTGCGCGACATTCATCTCGCATTAGGTTTAGACGACGAGTAGCCACAGGCAAGCGACCTACAGCAAGCCGTCTTTTTCTAGCAACTCGCGATACTGATCTCGTTCGCGGCGGGTGGCTTCTAGGTCGAAGACCAAGTACTTCATGTCCAAACGTAGCTGCGAAAGAGCTTCCTGGACCAAGTTCAAAATGCGGCGACGACGCGTGCTGCATTCGACCACTCGTTCCAATGCAGGAGCAACGGAGTCGCGATAGCGTTCCGGCAAGGCATTGATTGCCTTGGCCAACTCTTGCAATTCAGCGGGTGTTTCTTCGTTAGTTTTCTGACTTGAACCGATCGTCGTTTTGGGCATTCGTGATTCCTAGTGTTTTGATTTGGCATTGCCCGTCGGGGGCAATCGCTTGGCTAGCTGTTGCGTAGCCCAGATCAATTTGGCAAAGGGTGTAAACCGTTTCTGTTGGAGGCCATCCATTGCACGCGGAGTACCACTTTCCCTGCGGTAATTGTCACGCGGCGTGAAATCTGTTTGATACCAACGACTTACGTCGCTTGGCACAGCCATGATGCAAAAACGCAACGTTGAGTTTAGTCAACGTGGTTTCGTCTTGGCCTGAGCACCTAAATCTTGGTATTCAAACACTTTACGCCTGCGGTGACGGCTTGCGAGTGGTGGGGTGTTTTTGAAACATCCCCGTCGCGATTACCGCACACCTTCGGTCCACGAACCGTCAAATGCCCCGAACTTTGGATACTGGCAACTTTGAAAGTTCAATTTGCCAGTCGATCACGCGGGTGACGTCGTGCGGCTGATTGTTCCCATTCCGGGCCCCT
>CAYUGI010000128.1:0-19118 GCA_964444105.1 uncultured Pirellulaceae bacterium | reverse complement strand
GTGATTGCAAGAAGGCGCGGTCTTCGCTGGACAATCTAGCCAAAGAAAACGTGACGATTTTCCCATTGTCCTCACGCTCCAGGCGAACAGAATTCTTGTTTCGCTTCACGAGCTTCAAGCGGGTGCCACTGCGTTGTCCGTCCGCTGTGGTCCAGTGCCGAAACTCACTGTGAGCGTCTTTCGGGGCACTCTCTTGCGCCATCGTGACGGTGTTCGTGTCAAGCCAGCCAATCGATACAGGAACAATCGTGACACTGGCGATGAGAAAATAGTTCAGACGGATCATCACGCGTGTTCCTTTCGGCGGGAAGGTCAATCGAATCAGGAGTTGTCGATGACTAATAGAACGCATCACCATAACGTTTGGCATTCACTGTCAGGCGAATTTTTACTGTTTTGTCACGTTTCGCAGCAGACATCTTCCGCTAATGCAACCGATACGTTTTCGCAACAGCGTTGTCAGACGCTTCATATTGCACGGGATTGATTTGCCCACACAGTCTCCGCCAAACTGTTGGTTCGCAAACATCGCCAAGAGAATCATCATGTCGGCTCAAGATCGCACACTGGATCAGTATCACGAATTCATGCAGGTCAACGCGGTTTCGCATTTACTGCGAACGGCGCGGCAGGTGGGTTTGATTGATCAACTTCGCAAAGGCCAGCATACCGCGGATGAACTGGCCGATACGCTTTCGCTGCAAACAGGCACGTTGGCGTTGACCTTGGATGCGCTCGTGGCGATTGGGATCGTTGAAAAATACGATGATGACTTTGCTTTGTCGCGATCTGCGGCGCTGTTGTGTCAGTATGACGAGGACCTGGGCGACGAACGCTGGGAAACGTTGGCTGGCGCGATTCAAGGAAAACCGGATGTCGCGTCTGGGTCCCGCGAAGATGCCGCTTATCACGCGCACATTGCCGCAACCCAGTGGGTACACACGCCTTCAGCGATTCAGGCTGCGGAGATTCTGGACATTGGTGGCGAAGATGAGATCCAAGGTCCAACGATTCTAGACATTGGCGGTGGGTCGGCCGTGTGGAGTTGTGCGATGGCTCATCAAGACGCCAAGGCAACACTGACCGTCGTTGATCACGAGGGAGCCATTGAAGCGGCTCGGACGATGGCCAACTCAATTGACTTGATCGATCGGTTTGACGCGATGGTGGCTGATCCTATGAAGTCAAACCTGCCGTCCGAAGAATTTGACATCGCGGTTATCGCTCAACGAATTTCTGCTCTGGGAGATGAGATGGCGGGTGAGTTGATGGCACGTGCGGTCGCTGCGGTAAGGCCTGGCGGTCGCGTCGTGGTGATCGATCAGTTTCGCCTGCCGTCTAAACCGAATTTGTCCGAGACGATCGAGGCGTTGAAATTGAATTTGGAGACGAAGCAAGGCTATATGAGAAGCTTGGAAGATGGCAAGGATTTGTTTGCGGGAGCCGGCTTGGGGCTGGTTCAATTCTCGTTTTTGGCAGCCAGCCGGACCAATCTGGGGCTGATGGTGGGGGTTAAACCCAGCTCAGAAGCCCAGGTTTAGGGGCAAAAGCGGCTTTTGGAGCTCTTTTGGTAAAAAGGTGGCTCGGCTGCGTTGACGAAAATGCCCTGTGTTTTCTACGATACGCGGCTCGAATAGATCCCAATTCCCATTAGAAATGGTTTGCAGCGATGGCTGTCCCCAAAAGAAAACACTCCAACAGCCGCAGCGGTAAACGTCGTAGCCACGATCGTGTCAAGAAACGGCAAATTGGTTACTGCCCGCAGTGCAGCAATGCTGTGCCCACGCACACGATCTGCCCAAAGTGTGGCTACTACCAAGGTCGCACCGTGACGCCGCAAGACGAAGAGTAGGCTTCGGCTCTCTCGTTAGTTTTATTTGCGTTGGTTGAATTTCTCTGCAACTCTCATGCGGTAGACGCTGGTTCGTGATTGAATTTCTTCGATCACGCAGCTTCGTTGTTGGCATTCCCTGCGTGGGTGCCCTTGGTCTGCGATGCCGCCCACTTAAGGAGCCGTCGCATGACAGCGACTCACTCTCAACATGAAGACGTCGTTCTGGACGTCGACTCTGCCGCGATTATTTTCCCCGGCCAAGGTGCTCAGGCTCCTGGGATGGGCAAGTGGCTCGCGGAAACTTACCCGTCGGCAAGAAAACTCTTTGACACTGCCGGCGAAGTGCTTGGCTATGACCTGGCTGATTTGTGTTTCAACGGACCGGCCGAAAAATTAAACGAGACTGAATTTAGTCAGCCCGCTTTGTTTGTTGTGGGCATGGCTGCTGCGACTGTTTTGAGAGAACAGCAACCCGAGCTGGTTGAGAAGATCAAGGCGACTGCGGGTTTGAGCTTGGGCGAATATACCGCGGTGTGTTTTGCAGGCGGTTTGGAGTTTCCTGATGCCCTTCGATTGGTTCAGCGCCGCGGGCAAGCGATGCAGGCAGCCGCTGACGCCGTTGAAAGCGGCATGGCCAGTGTAGTCGGCATGGATCTGGATGTATTGACCAAGCTCTGCGATGACATTCGCGGCGAGGGAGAAGTTCTCCAGCCAGCGAACCTACTTTGCCCAGGCAATATCGCTATCTCGGGTCACATTCCCGCGATCGATCGATTGGAACCTGCCGCCAACGATGCTGGTGCACGAATGGTGGTCCGGCTTGCCGTCGCTGGAGCGTTTCACACATCGCTGATGCAGCCTGCCGTCGCGGCTCTGAAAGAAGCCCTCGACGAGATGCCAATTCAGACAACCGCGATTCCCGTTTACAGCAATGTCGATGCGGCCCCGCACACGTCTGCTGATGAAATTCGCGATTTGTTGTCGCGCCAGGTGGTTGGTCCCGTTCTTTGGGAAAAGTCGGTTGCCGCGATGATGGGTGATGGGGTCGAAGGTTTCCTGGAAGCCGGTACCGGCCGCGTGCTGCGGGGCACGCTCAAACGAATCAACCGAAAATTGCCCACGGCGGGATTCGGCGACGAAGCGTAGTTCGAGTCGAGAAGTCGCGGACAACTAAGCCTCAGCACCAAGCGCCGGCGAGTGGCAGGAATGACCGGGCCGCACGCTGGCGTTTCGCGTGATGAGAGAACGCTTTTATTTGAAATTGGCTACCCAGGCTACAACTGCCCCGCCACAGCAACTTTCGTTAGACTTTGCGTCTGCAAATTACACGACCCCACGTCATCACTCTCTTTTGAATCAGTCATGGAACTTTCAATCAAAACCGATCTTTCTGGCCAAGTTGCTTTCGTAACAGGAGCGTCACAGGGGCTGGGTAAATCGGTGGCCATCGCGTTGGGGCAAAACGGTGCCAAGGTTCTTTGCGTCGCACGAAATGCCGAAAAGCTTGCAGAGACCGTCAAGGAAGTCGAGGCCGCGGGCGGAACAGCCGAAGCCGTTGTTTGTGATGTGACGGATCGTGCGGCGGCGAAGGCTGCGATTGAAGGCGCCAAGGAAAACCACGGCCGACTGGATATCTTGGTCAATAACGCGGGGATCACGCGAGACAAATTGATGCGAGGCATGTCCGACGAGGAATGGGACAGCGTGATCGCGACCAACTTGACTAGCTGTTTCGTTTGTTGCCGAGCTGCTGCAGGCATCATGCGTCGGCAAAAATATGGCCGGATCATCAACATGGCTAGTATTTCAGGGCTGATCGGTAACCCAGGTCAGGCGAACTACTCTGCCTCCAAAGCCGGCATGATTGGCCTGACTCGGACGCTTAGCAAAGAGCTGATTAGTCGTGGCGTGACCGTCAATGCGATTGCTCCGGGTTTCATTGCCAGTGAAATGACCGCTGAGCTGGGGGATGTTGTGATGGAAGAAGTCAAGAAACGTATCCCTGCCAAACGGGTCGGTCAGCCAGAGGATGTCGCTGCTGCAGCCGTCTTTTTGGCGTCAAAAGGTGCTGGCTACATCTCCGGCCAAACGATCGTGGTCGATGGCGGAATGATCGGCTAACGCCCTGAAGAGGCGATTCGGCGGCACAATTCATCGGAAAAACGCGTTGTACCGACCAGCTGAGGAGAAAATTCAGCACGCACGCATGAAGTTTTCGCCGGTGTATTGACGTCTTTTACTTGTTTCACCTATCTTTTCACCGAAGCATTTGAGCCCACCTGGGCACTGTCTTTCTTGTTGTAAACACTCGTTGCGTGTTGGGTCTGTCCATTGGGCAATTCCGATGCGCGACACACTACCAAACTTGCTATAAAAACCGGAAAAGCTTATGGCTACCATCGAAGAACGCGTGGTCGATATCGTGTCTGAACAGCTCGGTGTCGATAAAGACAAAATCTCTCGCGAAACTTCGTTCGTCAATGACCTGGGTGCCGACTCGTTGGACACCGTCGAATTGGTCATGGAACTAGAAGAGGAATTTGACATCAGCATCCCCGATGAAGCTGCTGAGAAAATTCAGAAGGTTGGCGAAGCCGTTGAGTTCATAGAAAGCACCAAAGGCGACGACGCCTAGTTCGATTCTCGAATCGAATCAGGTGCAATTAGGATTGCCGCCCTCGAATCCGACCAATGTTTTAGCCCGGCGTTTTGCTCCGGCGAAGCGTGGCGTTTCTCGGGCGGCATTTTTCATGCGTTGATAAGACCTCCAAGGACAGTCTGATGGCAGACGGTGCCCAAGCACAAAGCAAACAGCGAAGAATCGTCGTAACTGGCGTTGGTGTAGTCACGCCTTTGGCTGTCGATGTTGATGATTTTTGGAAGCGTTTGATTGCCGGCGAAAGCGGCATTCACGATCTAACGACGCTGGATACGACTGAATACAAAGTTCATTTTGGTGGCGACATTCCTGACTTCACAACGGATGGCTACGTCGCTCGAAAAGATGCGAAGCGACTTGATCGGTTTACTCAATTCGCGGTTCACGCTGGTGGGCAAGCGATTGCCGATGCAGGGCTGAACTTCGATAGTATCGATCGCACCAAATGCGGCGTCATTTTGGGCAGCGGAATCGGCGGTCTGATGGAGATCGAAAATCAGATCGAACGCATGTTGACGAAAGGTCCTGACCGGGTCAGTCCGTTCACTGTTCCGAAAATGATGGTCAACGCCGCGGGCGGAAACATATCGATCACGTACGGATTGAAAGGCCCCAACTACGCAGTCGCTACGGCCTGTGCCAGTGCAACCAACGCGATGGGCGATGCACTTCGCAGCATCCGCTTGGGTGAGACCGACCTTGTGATTACCGGTGGCAGCGAAGCGGCGATCACGCGAATGGGCTTGGCTGCCTTCCAAAACATGAAGGCGCTGTCAACGCGCAACGACGATCCGGCATCGGCCAGTCGTCCCTTTGATGCGGACCGCGACGGGTTTGTCTTGGGCGAAGGTGCTGGTGTGCTGATCTTTGAAGAGCTAGAGCATGCCAAGGCTCGGGGTGCAAAGATCTACGCCGAAGTCCTGGGTTATGGGACGACCAGTGACGCTGGGCACATTACGGCTCCTGATCCTGAAGGCACGGGCGCGGGCGCAGCGATGCAGGCTGCGATCGACGATGCAGGTGTAAATCCAAGCGAAGTTGACTACGTCAATGCACACGGAACTAGCACCCCGCTAGGCGACAAGGCGGAGACTCAAGCGATCAAGGGCGTTTTTGGTGATGACGCAAAGAGGCTTGCCATCAGCAGTACCAAAGGAGCGTTGGGGCATTCATTGGGTGCCAGTGGCGGTATCGAAGCGGTGATCCTGAGCAAGTCGATTCAGGGCTCCGTCATTGCGCCAACCATCAACTACCACACTCCTGATCCTGCTTGCGATTTGGATTACACGCCCAACGAAGCGAAAGACTTGGAAGTTAAAATTGCGATGAGCAATAGCTTCGGTTTCGGCGGCCACAACGCCTGTGTCGTCTTCGGGCGTTTCGACGGCTAGCGGTCCTTGACGCGTCGTCTTTGCGATGCCATTTGACCATGATGTTGGTTCGTAGGACAATGAGACGGCCTAGTGTCCTCAATGCGAGCCGATTCTGATGAGTTCAGCCCCTCGATATATGCCTCATTACACCGTTGACGACTATCGTCTTTGGAAAGGCGACTGGGAGTTGTGGAGCGGGACGGCTGTATCGATGACGCCCAGCCCATTTGGTCCCCACTCTCGATTGCTTGGCGAATTATCCAGAGTGATTGGCAATGCCATTGTCGAATCAAATTGTCGCGCTCAGATGTTGCCGGAAATTGATTGGGTCATTGCCAGCGACACTGTTCTACGCCCTGATATAAGCGTTGTCTGTGGAACGAGACCAGATCGACATATCGATCAAACGCCTGCGGTTGTGGTCGAAATACTTTCGTCCAGCACTCGCCAGCGCGATTTGCTACACAAACGCGAAATTTACGAACAGCAGGGTGTGCCGTACTACCTAATTGTCGATCCGGATGAATCCACGCTGACTGTTTTGGGAATGAGCGAGTCTGCTACGTACGACCCTGTTTCGTTCAAAGATGCTCTCTCGATCCAAATCTGTGATGACTGTGATTTGACAATCGATATCGGTAAGTTATTCGCCTGATCGGTTACGATAGGACCATGCCTCAATCCGAACCGCTCGCGCCAGATCCATCCAACGCAAACTTGCTGCCGCGCGACGAGTATGTTGAACAGGCCCATCTTTATGGTTTGCTTCGCAGTCGTGGGCAACAGTCGATGCCGATTCAGGACTTGCTGGAAGAACTCAGCCACGAAATCTTGATTACCACCAAGTTGCCGATGGCAATGGGCTATCTGCTGACCGAAGTGAAACACTCGGGTCTGCTCGCGCCCGCGATGCGGAAACTCCGGCACTACTTCACTGATTTCCAAGCGTATTTGGTTCACGAGTCGGAAGAAGAAACCGGCCGCTTCATGATGGACACGGCGTTGCAGATTCTGGAAGCTGACGCCAATTATCGGCTCGGCGAAGTCACACGGCAGGGCATGTTCTTCTTTCAATTCGAAGCGCTATGCCGAAATCGTCTGAGCTATGACCGTGGCTTAACAGCAATGAGCAACGATCCGCTGTACGATCGAGATTGGGCGAAGTGGATTTTGAACTTAAGGGCACAAGTTGGCCTTGTTGATTTTGCTGACCTCGTTTTCCTAGCGAGCGAAGAATACCATCGTCGATTGATTGATGCAGGCGAATCGATTGAAGGAAAAGGACCATTCATCTTCGGCGAAAAAGAGGGCCGAATTGCGCTGGCGAATCGGCGGAAAGATCCTCTGTTTTTGTTCAGCGCGGTTCAGCGTCATCTGGGATACCCGGAAGTACCGCGACCCACGCAGGCCGACAAAGAAAACGAATTGATTCCGCAACTAATGCGTCGCGTCGAGCGTTTAGAAGCGCGGCTCAAAATTCACGAAGATGAAAATCGCGGCGGCATGGACATCACACGCTTTTACGAACAGAACAAGGGCAAGCGTGAATTCAAGTTGCCCGAGCTTCCTGAGTGATTTGCTTGTTTGTGTCCCGCATTCAAAAAATGATTTTCATCGTACCGATCGGATCTTCGCGATCTCTTTGTGAAATTGGTTTGGCAGCAATGAAATACTGCATTGCATTTCTTCTCCTTTGCGTTTCTTGTGCAAGCAATGCCCATGGGGAAGACGGTACTTTCGCTGACTTTGACATCGGGCTCGACAAAGAAGTACGCCGGGAAAACATGCGACCTCTTCGAGATTTTGAGGAGCGTACCGCTAAACGCGATGTCGTCGTTCACGCACGTTGG
Organism: uncultured Pirellulaceae bacterium; assembly: GCA_964444105.1. GTDB lineage: Bacteria > Planctomycetota > Planctomycetia > Pirellulales > Pirellulaceae > K23-9. Next base: position 11,402 of record CAYUGI010000128.1, on the reverse strand, counting down.
CTTCGGCTTCGAGGATTAGAGTTGAAGAGTATCGCGGTCGTTGAACGCATTCGGTCGCTGGTACTTCCAGCGAATGCCAATGAGTACTACTCGAAAGTCAGCTCACGAAAAGGAGAGGATGATCACCCTGTTTTGAGTGGTGGGGTAATGGCTAAGAAACGTGAAACCATTAAGTTTCTCTTTCGACATCCTGAATCCGAACAATTTCACGCCAGTTGTTTTCTTCGCCATGCTGAAAGCCATTTAAATCGAGTTGACCTTCGAGCGGCGATCATCAATTCTCCAAGCCAGTGGCGAAGTCCGGGATATACCCTTAGCACTCCTCTTGAACTATTTGAAGAAAAAGGAGATGCCGTTCGGTGTGAACGAAATCTTCAAGGCGATACTCGGTACACGCTTTTGGTGGGCGGAGGTGCTTCGAAATTTCGATTGACGCTCAGTGAATCGGTTGATGGTTTGCCGACCGTATTCGAGATCTTTGTCAAAGCGAAAGACGAAGAGAATCCAGGGCAATTTGAGTTGCGACGGGTGCCCGAAACAAGGACCGACTGGAAAAAAAGAGACGGTCAGTGGTTTCCCGATGTGGTTCAGATGGAAGCCCACTCTGTTTTTGGCAAGCGAGAACACCAAATGTATGAGCAAGTTAAGGTCGAGTTTGTTGAATTTGATTTGGAGCCAAAGTTCGCCCCCAAAATGTACGAAGACAGTGAAACCAAGTCATTCGATCTCGCTAACGAACTGAACAAGGCGTCCAAAGCACTACTGGAAAACACCACTGGGAAGTAAATTTGGGCGAGTCGGTCGCACGCACGTAGTCACTGAGAAGTTCGGTTCACCTCACAGGCATGAGTACACCATACAATTCCATGGTGACGCCTTGTTCGTTTAGCTCGCCTTGTCCCCTGGCAAGTAATTCTCTGTACTCGCCTGCATCGTCTTTTTGTCGAAAGCGAATTTGGTAAGACGCACCGTTCTGGATCGCCATCTCAATCGCTTGACTTACGGTTTCCCGATCTTCAGGGTGAATCAAACCGATCAACTCTTCCAAAGTGGGAGGCCCTTTTTCGACCGCTCGTCCAGTGATGCGGTAGGTTTCGCTTGACCACTGAATCGTTTTTGCGATCGGGTCGTAGGACCATGTCCCAAGATCCGCGAGTCGTTGCAGATCCCTCAGCCTTTGTCGGCTCTGTTCCAACTCACGTTCGGCGTCACGCCGGCGAGAAATGTCGCGAATGGTAGAGAGTAGCATTTGCTCTCCGCCGACTTCCACTGTGCGGGAACTGATCAAAACATCGATCGGTTGAGCGATCATGATCGCGCCCATTGCAAATGGTTCTGCTGTATCTGAGTCCGTGCAATCAGAACCGGACATGTCCGTGCAGCGATGCAGGAATTGGCCCTCGAAATTGTCGACACGCCCTTTTGCATTAAGTTCGTTCACAAACTCCTGCCGTCGATCGGGGCAGGCCCACAAGGACAGTTCGGCGATGACTTGTCCGATCAGTTCTTCTTTTTCGTAGCCAAGTAATTGCAAGCAGGCGTCGTTGACCTCGATCACTTTGCCGTCTTCCCAGCGAATCAGCAGGCCGGCATCAGGCGAATTGATGAACAGCGCAGAGAACTTCGCTTGGTTTTCGCGAGCCTTCTCTCTGCGATCACGATCAGCGCGAACGCGAGCAGCGGCTTCGCTGTCACGCTCGCCGGCGGATTCGTAAAGCCGAATCGACAGGTCCAAGTCTCCTTGGGTGGCCGCGATTCGCGCGAAATCGACTTGTAGTCGTCGAAGCGTATCGGCGGCGCGACGATTTTCAGGCCAAAGCTCCATCGCCTCGTTCGTCAGCGTGATCGCGCTGCCAAGTTTTTCGTAAGGATCGTCAGCCTCCTCTGGCGGCGTTTCCCAGGCGCGTCGTTTGGCACGCCGCACAAGCCGCTCGCTTTCCTCATGTGTTTTTAGCAGTTCGATTGCAGCGACAAAGTCATCGACGGACTCATACCGATCCTCTGGTCGTGTCGCCATTGCTCGCATCGCGACGTCGACGAGTTCCCCCTGAGCATCGGTAGGACGAATGTCGTTTCGGGCGGCGGACTTGATGCACTCCAGCAAACTCTCGCCATGATGTGGCGGGTAGCCAGATAGAATTTGGTACAGAATCGCACCCAGTAGATACACATCGGTATGGAAGCCCAGCGAAGCCACGTTTCCGCTGGCCAACTCGGGCGACATGTACGCCGGTGTGCCGCCGATCGCCGAACTGGCTTGAGCCGTTAAGTGTTCGCGGTGCTCGCGATGGGGAAAACAGTTCACCGCCAATCCCCAGTCAGCAACCAGGACTTCGCCAAATCCACCCAGCATGACGTTTTCAGGTTTCAGGTCGCGATGGATCCAGCCTTGTGAATGAGCGTACCGAATTGCGTCGCAAACTCGCATCAAAATGCTCAGGTTTTTGTCGACATCAAACTGCTTGATCTGCTCATCCCAACTGGTCCCGTCGATGCGTTTCATCGCGTAGAACAACTGGCCCTGGTCGTCGATGCAAAGATCATGAAGGGCGATCACGTTGGGGTGGTCCAAGGCTCCGATCACGCGCGCCTCGGCCAAGAATCGAGAGCGGCTTTGGGGATCAGCGGCCAACTCGCTGCGCAGGACTTTGATGGCGACTTCGCGGTCGATTGCTCTTTGGTGTGCTTGGTAGACGACGCCCGTGCCGCCGCTGCCAAGTTTGCCGATCAATCGATATTCCACCGTGTCGTCATCGTCGTTGTCTTCATCGTTCAGCGATCGAATGCGTCGGGGCGGAACAAAGCCATCGTCGATTGATGGTGATGATGTGGTGTTGGAAAGTTCAACTGTTTCACCGAACGGCGTGTTGGAGACTTCGCTAAAGAGCGAGAGTTGGCCGTCGTCTGTCCAATCCGGATGTTGGAGCGCGTTGCGCGATTGTGAGACTGCGAGAGTAATGGTCTTCGCATCAGCGGGCATTTCGGCCAATCGTTTCGCCAACGATCCGTCGTCATCGATTGTTTCGAGCAAGCTTCGCATGGCCGTCACTATGTGAAATGAATACTTGATGCGTAATGATCGGAATCCCATGATATTCTACTCGACTAAGCCTAATTTGGGCATCGAGTAGCATCGCGTCACAGGGCGAATCACTATTTCAAACTGCACCAATTAGCCGCAGGCCGATAGGCCCGGTTGCCTAGGAGAACCGGTGCTATCGCACGGCGGCTAAATTACCCAAGCTCAATAAGTGATTTGCCCTGCATCGCGTTATTGGCTTAGAGTGGCTGTTAGCTATTTTCGCTCTCCCGCAAGCGAGAGAGTGAAGTCTTGATGCGGTTCACGGAGAAGTGTCAAAACGCGAGCAAATTCGGTTACGATGGTCCTGCCATTTACTGCTTGGACTTACTCTTTTATGCGACTGATGCATGCAACCGCCGAATTTTGATTCGCAGAAACTTGATTGGGCCAGACGAACATTTCTTTCACGCTCTTTTGCCGGGATTGGATCGTTCGCATTGGCTTCTTTGATGAACGGAAGGGACCTCTCTGCGGCAGGGGTGGCGGACAAGCATCCGTGGCCCGCGTTGAAGGGGTTTCCCAATTATGCTCCCAAGGCCAAAAGGATCGTTCACTTGTGCATGGCCGGTGGCCCCTCGCATGTTGAATCGCTTGACCCGAAACCTGAGCTGGACCGAATTGATGGCCAAGCCTTTCCGTCTTCTTTCACCGATGGTCAGCAGCTCGCACAGCTTCAAAATGCGGAACTAAAGGCTCGCAAGTCTTTTACTAAGTTCAAGAAGTGGGGCGATTCGGGGATGGAGATGTCCGAACTGTTTCCGCACACGGGCAAGCTTGCGGATGACATGTGCGTGATTCGTTCGATGACGACTGAGCAAATTAACCACGACACCGCTCATGCCTTCATGAATAGCGGGTCGATCATTAAGGGCCGGCCTTGCATGGGGTCGTGGCTTCTGTACGGCCTTGGCGCCGAGACGGCGAACTTGCCTGGTTATGTTGTGATGACTTCGTCGGGTCCTGGGGCGCAGCCGGTTTCAGCGAGGCAATGGAGCGCAGGTTTTTTGCCCAGTAAATTCCAAGGTGTCGCGTTCCAGTCCAGCGGTGCTCCAGTGCATTACATCGGCAATCCCGACGGGGTGTGCCAGTCGACACAGCGACAAGTGATCGACGAAGTGGGGCGTCTCAATGGCATGCTTGCCCAACGCCATACGGATCCCGAAATTGATACGCGAATTGCACAGTATGAGATGGCGTTCAAAATGCAGTCGGCTGTGCCAGAGTTGACTGACATGTCACAAGAGTCCAAGCAGACGCTGGAAGCTTATGGCGTCAAGAGACCGGGCGATGGCTCGTATGCGTCGAACTGTTTGTTGGCGAGGCGTTTGCTAGAACGCGGCGTGCGGTTCGTGCAGCTTTATCATCGTGGCTGGGATCACCACAGTAACTTGATTCCCAACTTCACCACTTCGGCCAAAGCAACCGATCAGCCGACCGCAGCATTAGTCAAAGACTTGAAGGATCGGGGCATGCTGGAAGACACCTTGGTGATTTGGGGCGGCGAGTTTGGCCGAACGCCAATGGCACAGGGCTCGGGACGCGATCACCACATCAACGCATTCAGTTGCTGGATGGCTGGCGGTGGTGTCAAAGGCGGCATGACTTATGGGGCGACTGATGAATTGGGCTACCGCAGCGTTGAAAATGTCGTCTCTGTCCACGATTTACACGCGACGATGTTGCATCTATTTGGTGTCGACCATGAAAAATTACGAGTCCAATTTCAAGGATTGGATTTGAAACTGACCGGGGTCGAACCATCACGCATCGTCACAGACATTTTGGCCTAACGCAGCTTGAACTTACTCGTCGCTTTGAACAGATATGATTCACAAAGTAACCGCTCTATCTTTGACGATTGCTCTATCCGCATGCTGGATAGTGATGCAAAGCCAAGCTGATGAGGCCAACACACTGGTTTTCAAATCGGCGGCGAAAGCCCTGCCAGATACCGTTAGCTTCAATGCGCACATCCGTCCGCTGATGTCCAACACGTGCTTTACGTGCCACGGACCGGATGAAGAAGAAAACGAAAGTGAATTTCGCATCGATTCGTTCGCGTCGGCGACGGGCAATCTTCCGTCGGACGACGCGGTGGTCGGCATTGTTCCAGGTGATGCAATGGCATCCGAGGTCTACCGTCGCATTATCGGTAAAAGCGATGGCGAACCAATGCCACCCGAGAAGTTTCGCCACCATCTGACGGACTACGACAAGGAACTCTTTCGCCGGTGGATCGAGCAAGGTGCGAAGTATGAACAGCATTGGTCGTACGCGCCGATCCAGCGTGCTGAGCCGCCACGCTTGCGCAAACATGCCGACAAGGTGGTCAACGAGGTCGATTCGTTCGTCTTGGCAAAGCTTGAAGCGAAGGGCATCGATCCAACACCGCAGGCCGAGAAATCGACTTTGTTGCGAAGGTTGAGCCTGGACCTGACAGGTTTGCCGCCGACCGTGGAAGAGTTGGAGTCTTTTTTGGCAGACACATCTGATGATGCCTACCAAAAACAAGTCAATCGGCTGCTGAAATCACCTCGCTACGGCGAACGAATGGCTAGTTCGTGGCTAGATGCCGTTCGTTTTGCTGACACGGTTGGATTCCACGGTGACCAGAATTTGCGAAACGCACCGTATCGAACTTACGTGATTGAGTCATTCAACAAGAACAAGCCGTTTGACGTGTTTACTCGCGAGCAAATTGCGGGCGACTTGTTGCCGAATCCCACGACCGAGCAATTGACGGCAACCGGTGCGTTGCGGCTGAACATGGTGACTCGCGAGGGCGGCGCGCAGCCTGGCGAGTACTTGGCGAAGTACAAGGCTGACCGCGTGCGTACTTTGGGGACCGCCTGGTTGGGATCAACTCTGGCTTGTTGTGAGTGTCACAACCACAAGTACGATCCGTTTTCGATCAAGGACTTTTATTCCTTTGGAGCGTTCTTTGACGATTTACGTCAATGGGGTGTCTACAGCAGCTATGGGTACACGCCGAACCCAGACTTGGCTGGCTTCAACAACAACTTCCCTTTCCCGCCAGAGATGCGAGTCGAGAGTGAAGCTTCCCGAGCTGAAATTCGTTTCTTGCAGTCCGAACGCGATTACAAGCTGCTGGATGAACTGAGCGATCGAACGCTCGAGTCCGAGCCGTACACAACCTGGGCGGATTCGCTTCAGGTCGTCTTGGAATCGCACCCGAGTGGCTGGGTTCCGGCGACCGTAGATGAGGTGAAAGCGAGTCACAAGACGCAGCATACGGTTCTTGACGATGGCAGCGTTCTGTTAAAAGGCGATGGGGATTCAGATGAAACGATTCGTGTCGCTTCCTCATTTCAGGCACCCATCACGATCAGTTCGATTCGTTTGGAAGCACTGCCAGATGACGCGAACGGTGGATTCGTTGGGCGTGCCGATGACGGGCGATTCACACTCGGTCTCTCGGCAAGCATTGAAAGCTTGACGGAGCAAAACGTGGAAACGGTTCTTAATCGTCCTCGTTATATACGCGTGCGGACGAAGGGCGCAAAGAAGATTCTGTCGCTTGCAGAGTTGGAAGTGTTCGTCAAAGACAAGGATGGGGCATTGAAGAACATCGCTGTTGACGGCAAGGCGTCACAATCGACCAACTACAAGTCGGGTGGACTGGCAGAACTGGCAATCGATGGCGTGACCGATGGAGATTATCACAAGTTCAAGTCCGTGACTCACACCAGTATCGCGGGATCAGATCCGTGGTGGGAAGTTGACCTGGGTAGCCAGCAGAAGGTTGAAAAAATCGTTGTGTGGAGTCGAACGGACGGCAACTACTTAGATCGATTAAAGGGTTTTGAATTGGTGTTGCTGGACGAAGATCGAAAAACCCTCCACATCGCCAAGCCAGCTACGCCCAAGCCGAAGGTAAGCGTCAACGTGCCCAACGAAGTCACTCCGGCAACCACCAATGGGTTGGAATTCGCATGGGGCGAAGCTGATCGCGAAGATCCGCCTAGTTACAGCAGTGGGCAACCGCCATTGACGTTGGGAGAAAAATGGCAAAGCGGTCCAGAGCGATGGCAGCTACCAGCGGACGAAAACAAGATGACTCATACGGCGGTCTACCACCTCGAAAAACCCGTCGCGATATCGGCTGACGATCGACTGGTCGTAGAGATTAAAAGCGGCGACGTCGGACGTGTTCGGCTTTCGGTCACTCCGCTTGGACACGCCGTCGCCGGTTGGGACGCTGTGTCACCACAGTTGGTGGAAGCTTTGCGAAAACCAGGAGCCCAACGGAATCGCGCGGACAAGGCTGGCTTGGTCAGCGCTTTTCACTTATCGGCGACCCCGTACGCCAAGCAATCGGTGACAGCTCGATCTTATCGTGATCGTATTTTGGCATTGCATTCGGGGCACGCAATGACGTTGGTGGCGCAATCGTTGCCGCAGGATCAGATTCCAGTCAGTCGAGTGTTGCCGCGAGGTAACTGGTTGGATGAGAACGGCGAGTTGGCTCCTCCGGGTTTTCCGGGCTTCCTTCCTAAGCCAGAGCAACTGAGTGACGCGCGGCTGAGTCGATTGGACTTGGCCAATTGGATCGTGTCAAAGGACAACCCGCTGACATCACGTCATTTCGTGAATCGACTTTGGAAACAGTTTTTTGGTTCGGGTCTATCGGGAATCCTTGACGATCTTGGTAGCCAGGGCGAATGGCCTAGTCATCCGTTGCTGTTGGATTGGTTGGCTGCGGATTTTGTTGACAGTGGCTGGGACGTTAAGCACACCGTTCGCAAAATCGTGATGAGCGGAACCTATCGTCAGGCTGCGTCGGTACGTGATGATTTGCAGCGAAGCGATCCGTACAACCGCTTGCTGGCGGAACAAAATGCACGGCGATTGCCCGCAGAGTTGGTGCGAGACAACGCATTGGCGATTTCGGGTCTGCTGCAAGCCGACTATGTGGGTGGTCCCAGCGTCAAACCCTACCAGCCCGACGGGCACTATTCCAACTTGCAGTTCCCCGGTCGCAAGTACAAAGAAACTTCGGATGGTCGGCAGTACCGCCGCGGCGTCTACATGCACTGGCAGCGAACTTTTCTACATCCCATGTTGGTCAACTTCGACGCTCCATCTCGCGACGAGTGCACCGCCGATCGAACCCAAAGCAATAGTCCTCAACAGGCTTTAACGTTGCTCAACGATCCGCAGTTTGTCGAAGCCGCAGTCGCGATGGCCAACCGCTTACTACGGGAAAACGACGAAGGGAAATTCGACGATCTGCTAGATCAGGCTTTCTTAATCGCGTTGTCACGCTCGCCCATGGATACTGAGCGACAGGCTCTGGGTGAATTGTTTGATGCACAGTCGAAATATTTTAGTGAGAATTTAAAGGACGTCGAGGAAATGCTGGCAGTTGATAGACAATCGGCCTACCTACCAAATGATCGTATTCAGCATGCCGCGCTATCGCAGGTCTGCCGAGTCATCTTGAACCTGCACGAGACGATTACCCGGTATTGAGTCTCTTTGACGACCTTGGGTGTTGGACTTACCATGGACGGGTTCTGTCAGCAGGGGAACTCTGTGCAGAGTCGTAAGAATTTCGATCAGATCGTTCAATACGCAGAGCCGGATCGCGAGACACCAGCAGCAGATGGGAAAGTAGCAAATGATTCGACCAACAGCGAACACGAGCGGATGGGAGCGGGTTGCGATGGGCATTGAACGTGTGCGTCAGAGGCTATTGTCGTCAACGCGCATTCTTGAAGAAGCTGGTATTCCGTATGCAGTGATTGGCGGAAACGCGGTCGCCGAATGGGTTGGTCGCGTGGACGATGGTGCCGTTCGGTTTACCAAGGATGTGGATTTACTGATTCGCAGAGTGGATTTACCCCGAACGGTCGAGGCGATGACCGTCGGTGGATACAAGTACAGCCAAACGATGAACGTGAATATGTTCATCGACGTCCCTGACGGCAAGCCAAGCGAAGGCATCCATCTTTTGTTTGCAGACGAGAAGGTCAAGCCGACTGATTTGGTGGCCACACCGTCGATTGACGAATCTGAAAAAGCGAACGAATTTCAAGTCATTTCATTTGATGCAATTGTTCGGATGAAATTGACATCGTTTCGCGACAAAGATCGTGTGCACTTGCGCGACATGATTGGCGTTGGATTGATTGACCGAACCCGGTTGGATCGTTTGCCGACGGACCTGTCTAGCAGGCTGGCAGAACTGCTAGACAATCCTGAATGAGCAGAAGTTTTGGTTTTCGGGAAAGATCCGACTGCTTCTTGCGGAAGTTCACACCGCATTTGTGAATGGTGTCGCAGGACGATAACGATAAACGCCGCAGCTACCACATTTTCACCTTAACCACGATGTCGGGTCACTTCTGCCGCGAAACGATCCAGAAGGCAATTGGCGGCATACGCAATGACAATGAATTGCATTGGAAGCGTAGGCCAAAAGTATCGATCATAAAAACTGGCGGCAATGTAAGGAATTAGGAATAGCACCCATGCACTTATCGCAACGGTGACTTCTGGAGGAATCTTTCGCCTACGATCGAGAAGAATTAGCAAGATAGACAGTGTACCCGCGATCGTCCAAAGTCGCTTCCCGAACAGCCGCGACGTACCGTACTCGGAAAACGAAAGTGGGTGATACCAAACAAATGCAGCTAGAAAACGACTAGCGATACGATTCAGCGTTTCACCTGGATGTTTAGCGGCCCAATGGGTCCATTGCTGATTCTTTTCCTCAAGATACTTTGGCTCGCCAACCTCCAAATATCGCCGGCGTTGCACTCCGTCGGCATTTACAAACGGATGTAGCAAGAATGTGTCAACCGTTACGACCCCATCATCATCGACAACTGATGATTGCCAGAGTTCAAAGCTGGCGTTTGATTTGATGGGGACCAATTTTCCGAATATATGGTAATTCCGTAGCGTTCAAGGAAAGACGACAAGCAGCGAAATAGTGGCCGCGATGACCACATGCCAACGATGACGCCACGCATGAAAAACGAAAAGTCTTGCCGAGTTGGGAATTGACCGCCTTTGCCTTGTATCCATTGGCATAGGATCTTCGCTGGTCGGTTCGCTCGTAGGGTTCGGCGCCGATGTACTCGGTCCGCTCCAGCCTCATGGCTTCATTAAAGAGAATTTGCATAGCGTTTGCCATTCCTTCAAAGCCATTGTCGGCCAATAGCTGGACAGCTTCGCCCAGTTCGTTAGATTGCATCTGGTGGGTCATGGTCGTGTTCCTTTTCGTTGCGTTAGAACTTTGAAAAGAAACCGATCTGGCCCGCTCTTTCAAGCGGTCGCCGATATTGCCGCGTTTTGTTTCGTTCGCAAGCTCACGAATCAAAACGCGGCAATATCAACAAATCGAAAGTACAGAAAGAAAGTTACACCACCGATCCAAAGGTACAGCAAGGTCTGGGACCAAGGTGGTTAACGATGGCCGCGGTGTGTTATTCAAGCACAACTGGGGATCTGGACATTCTTCAGGCGCACATTTTTGCTTTGCTGATGGACGAACAAGCTTTGTCAGTTCTTCGGTCCAGGAATCAATAATCTCGGCGGCAATGACAATTGACGGAGCAGAATCTGTGGCGCAAATCGACTGAATTGGGAAGTGTTCAACAAAAAACGCCGCAGTCACACTTTGTGACTGCGGCGATTTTGTTTAGCCATTGCTGGTTGTCGTCTGGTTACGCACTCTTGGTGGTAGGCATCTGAAATAGCTTGCGCGATCCCAGGACGACGGTCTCGTCGATGGTGAAAACCGTACCCTCTTCTTGGTCGGGTAGGTCATACATGATGTCCAACATGACTTCTTCCAAAATACCGCGAAGTCCTCGGGCACCAACGCCCTTTTCGAGTGCTTTCGCAGCCATCTGGTGTAGTGCCCCATCAGTGAACTTCAACTCGCAGTTCTCCATTTGGAAAAGAGCTTGGTACTGCTTGGTGAGAGAGTTTTTAGGCTCTGTCATCACGCTGACCAATCCGTCTTCGTCCAATGGCTGCAGATAGCTGACCACGGGCAAACGTCCGACAAGCTCGGGGATGAGTCCGAACTGCAGGATGTCTTCGGTTTGCACCTGAGCAGCCAATTCCGCGGGAGACTGATCGTTTCTTTCACCGACACCACCGCCAAAGCCGAGCGTCTTATGTCCAAGCCGTTTGCGGATAATATCTTCGATGCCGACGAAGGTACCGCCTACGATGAACAAAATATTGCTCGTGTCCAGTTGGATGTACTGCTGCTCGGGATGCTTCCGTCCGCCTTGCGGAGGAACATTTGCAACAGTGCCTTCCAACATCTTCAGCAAACTCT
>CAYUGI010000127.1:0-19153 GCA_964444105.1 uncultured Pirellulaceae bacterium | reverse complement strand
GCAGGCAGACTCCGCTCTGCCGCCCGCATGCGGTTCTCGCTTATTCCACACGGCGATCGAGGAGGAGTGCTTGAGGCAGGCGGCACAGGGACTGTGCCTGCGACATTGTTGCAGGCAGACTCCGCTCTGCCGCCCGCATGCGGTTCTCGCTTATTCCACACGGCGATCGAGGAGGAGTGCTTGAGGCAGGCGGCACAGGGACTGTGCCTGCGACATTGTTGCAGGCAGACTCCGCTCTGCCGCCCGCATGCGGTTCTCGCTTATTCCACACGGCGATCGAGGAGGAGTGCTTGAGGCAGGCGGCACAGGGACTGTGCCTGCGACATTGTTGCAGGCAGACTCCGCTCTGCCGCCCGCATCCGGTTCTCGCCTTTCTGCGCAGTGATCGAGGTGAGAGTTCGATGCAGGCGGCACAGGGACTGCACCACCTGCAACCTTGTTACTCGGCAACGCAATCGTTGGAGAGTGTCCCCACTCCATCAATCACAACACTGCAAACATCGCCGGGCTGCAAGAAAACGGGTGGCTTCCTGGCAACTCCCACGCCGGGAGGCGTGCCAGTGAATATCAAATCGCCGGGACGTAACGTCGATATTTTCGACACATGCGCGATCAATTCAGGAATGCTAAAAATAAGCTGTGCCGTCGTGCTGTCTTGAACTTGCTCACCGTTAAGCATCATCCGAACGCGAACGTTCGACGGATCCGGCAGCTCTTCTTTCGTGACCACGCAGGGGCCTATCGGAGCAAAGGTGTCAAACGTCTTGCCAAGTAGCCATTGACCAGCGGGACGTCCTTTTTGCCAATCCCGTGCCGAGACATCGTGACCGCAGGTGTAGCCAAAGACGTAGTCCATCGCATCAGACTCACTGATGTGTTTCCCCGTCTTGCCGATCACGACGACCAGCTCTGCTTCATAATCGACCTTCGATGAAACCTTCGGCAGCAAAATGGATTCGCCGTGACCAATGATCGTGTTAACAAACTTGTTGAATACAACCGGTTCGCCTGGAATCTCTGAACCTGTTTCGATCGCGTGATCACGATAGTTCAGGCCGATACAAATCACCTTTTCTGGAGTTGGCACGGGAGGTAACAACTGACTCGGCGTGTTTGCCCAAGGCCCATCAACGGGCGAGTCAATCAGATGACCTAAATCAAGATCGTAAAACCGGCAGTCTGCCGGCACACCTTCCAGGACACGAAACTGCCCTTCCCGGTACTCCGCAAAACGCGGCTGATTCTTGTCATCGATTACTCGGCAATAAGACATTGTGGTTGCTCGTTGGATTACTTGTATTTGAAGATCGTAATACTTAACGGGCCATCGACGGCGTGACTAGCGATTCACTCGCAACCAGCCATCAGCAAACACCCGTTGCAAAGTCGCTGGACGATTAACGAACGCGGCGCATGTACGTCACAAAAGCCTTATCCAAGGCAACCAGCGTCATGCCGAACGACTGCTCAAACATTTCGATACGCTCCCTCGGAGTTAACACGGTCGACGGCTTGCCCTCGCTCACGCGTTTTAGATAGTCGGTGTATTGTTTTCGTTTCGTCTTAATCAAAAAATAGGTCAGCGCCCAAGATTCACCGTAGCCGTCTTCCATGGTTGCCGGATTTCGCAATCGCATGTCATCCGCTAGCAGAGTCGCTAAAGATTCTGCCGGCCGGCGTCGCAGGTAGTTCTTCCAACGCGCAAGATTGACTCGATTGACCCTGCCAATGCCACGCCACCCTCGCGGGTTGCTGGTATCCGGTGACTCAAAGAACATCGCCAATCCCTCGCTCAACCACATGGGATTATCCGCCCAACGTTTCTGCATGCCGCAGTTGTAAGCCAACTGGTGGGTTGCCTCGTGAATGATCGTTGCAATATTACGTTCAAAGTTTGGCATATTGAACGTCATCATTCGGTTGTTCAGCAAATGGTAATAACCGATCACGCTCTTCGCTGTCTCACCAACCTCCGCTGTCGCGTGTTTCAAAAAAGTGGTTCGATCACCCAAAACCACCGCAACAAGAGGGAATCGCGGCTCATCCAACTCCCAACGCTGATTCTTCCAGTACGAAAAGAAACTTCGGTGCAGCTGCTCGAAAAGTGCCCCGACGCGTTTCACGTAGGCGTCGCTGGTATTGTGAACGATTACATAATTCGTTGTCTGATAAACCTTGAACCCTTGCGGCAGCTCGGCAAGCATTCGCTGCCCGATTTCAGCTTCACCAAGCGGAATCAATTCACTTTCATCGGACTCTCGTTTTTCAATTTGATCGGGTTGAATGGTCCAAACGTGACCATCATCCGATTGCAGCATCACACCACCATCACTGGCTTCGATGATCAGTTCTCCGACCACCGTGCGTGCTTCCGACTCTTCTGTTTCGCGCAAAACGACTCTTTCAACACCACTTGCATGGCAAGCCAACACCGCGTGCGCAGTCAAAACCATCGCGAGCGAGACACATCGATGAAATCCATGACAAGTCATAACAATCCGTTAGCAGCAATTGAGAGAGTTCTTTTTCACGAGTCAACCAGAAGTTGGACTCGTTCCTTTAATGATACCACGCTTCTCAGAATTCAAACGCACCAATACGTACGCGAAAACCACAACGGCACCGACATACCAAAACGCTAGCGACGCCTCTTGATACCTTGCGCCACTGTGCAACTGCTCAAACAACCGCGTTCCAACAGTTGTAACGCCTGGTGGAATGATCGGCAGCATCACCGGCACATCACCCGACGCAACGATAGCCGAACCCACCCCCGCTGCCGCCATGGTACGCGCAATCAGTTTGCGATCAACACACCAAAGACGCTGCCTCCAGTTCATCTCAAGGCGAGCAGCGTGGATGATGTTCTCTCCGATTCCGCGATATCGAGCACGCAAGATCCAATACGACACAGGCAAAGCTCGCACGAGTAGTCCGATCACCAGCGGCAACAAGGTTTGATGATAAAGATAGCGAAACCCTGGGACATCCAACTGAAAGAAACTCACGATCGACAAACCAACGATCGGTCCCGGAATCAGCACCATCACGATCGAGAAAAAATCCATCACCGCACCGAGTTTCTGGACTGATCGCCCCGCAGCCACCAATATCCAACCCGCCACCACGGATACAAAACCGACGATGGCCGCCAGAAGCAAAGTCCATTGATACTCCGCCGCAAACGTCAGCGGACTTGATGAGACGTTTTGGACAAATCGCATGGGTGACCATGAAATCGTTCGCTGCGACTCCACAACGACCACTTCATGCCCGGCTTTGATAACGATCCCAGACAACGGAACGGCCACCACCACCGCAGCGATGAACAATGCCGTTACGCCAGCAATCCACGCAACGATTTTTGGCGGTCGTACGTCCAAACAGAATGAATCGTCGTTTCCTGCCGCGACATGCGGCGAATCAATGCGTGAAAAACAGACAGATAGAAAAACACCAGCCAGCAGAATGGGCATTGCAAGGGTTCTGGCAATCGACGCGGCCGTCGGATCAACGATGTACTGCAAATAGAATCGGTCAGCCAAAGTTCGATAGCCATACAAATCGACGACCGTCATCTCCGTCGCAGCCATGGCCGCTGTAGCCAGCATCGCGGTCGATACCCAGGGCATTGCGACAGGCAGCCGCACCCGCCACCAAGTCGCTATCGGTCCTCGCTCCATCTGACTCTGTTGGACAACCGCATCCGACACCGTTTGCGTACCATACCAAGTCGCCAAAGCGACCAGGCTGCTACCGAAAATTCCATGAATCCAACCGCACGCAATCAAGCCATTAAAAAGGCCCCAAAGCCCTGCATATCCGCCCGCTCCAACTTGGGTCATCGAAAGCCAACCGAACTTGCCCGCGGTAGACTCCCATGCTGCCGCGTGCAAAATAAGCGGGGTGGCAATGCAAATCACCATGGACACAAAAAACAGCCGGGCCGTCAGACGGACCAACCACTGGTCGCTCTGCTGTGCCATCGATGCCGCCCAGGCCCCCAATACCCCCACGATCGTTGCAATCGCCACGGAGACGATCATCAGCTGGACTGTCAATAAAAGCGACACGAAACCGAATGACTCGACGACTAGGCTGTAAGCTGCGGGATTTAAGTCAATAACGACAGCCTTTTATCATCCTCCATCTCATACGCTGCGACCAGCACTAACGATCCGACATTTCGCGTTTCCCACCAAGTCGGTTCAGCCAAGGACATCGATTCGATTCCCATGAAGATCTCCGCCATTCCACAACTGTATCGCAACCTTCGGCGATGGCGGGAAATCCTCAAAGTGCTGCGCCGTTACGGGCTAGCCGACTGGCTTAGCCAATACCGCCGCTTGCCGTTCCGGGACGTCTACAAAGATGATGGCGGAGTACCGTTGGCGAAATACTCTCGAGAACAACGCGTGAGAATGGCGCTCACGGAACTTGGCCCCACGTTCATCAAACTCGGGCAAATCCTGGCTGGACGACCGGACCTTGTTGGCGCTGATTTGGGCGACGAACTGAAAGGTCTTCGAGCCAATGTTCACAGCGAACCCATCGAAACCGTTCGGCAAACCCTCCGTGAAGAACTGGGCGAAGACTACGAATCGCATTTTGAATTCATCGACCCTGATCCACTGGCAACAGCGTCGATTGGCCAAGTTCACCGCGCGACATTGATCGACGGTCAAAAAGTCGTCGTGAAAGTTCAGCGTCACGGCATTGAACAGACGATTCGCGAAGATATTGAAGTACTTAAGGGACTAGCGCAGTTGGCTGAAAGGGTCGAAGCGTTCAGCGCATGGGGCCCGACAGACATGGTCGATCAGCTTGCACCGATCATTGTTCGAGAACTGGACTTCAGTCGCGAACGCCAGAACTTGGACCACTTCGCCGATATGCTTTCTGAGAGTAAGCACTCGGTTACCGTACCACGTCCCTTCATCCATCTATGCACCAAGCGAATCTTGGTCATGGAGGAACTTGATGGCTTACCGTTAGCCGAGTTCATTGCGGACTCCAATTCGGTCACATCCACAGCAACCGATCCAGCGTCAACAGAAGTCAACAGTGTTCCCACCGATCAACAGTCATCCAGCAACGCCGCAAAGCAAAAGCTCAGCGAAACCATCGCGCGCGTTTACTTGCAAATGATTTTTGATCACGGGGTATTCCATGCGGATCCGCATAGCGGCAATCTTTTTGTGTTGCAGGATGGCAGCCTGGGAATCCTGGATTTTGGCATGACCGGACGCATCGGTGAAACACTTCGCGAAACGATCGAAGAGATGCTTGTCGCGATCGCTGGCGGTGACCAAAACCGCCTGACCCGACTGATACGCCGTGTCGGCAATGCGCCGCCAACCCTGGACGACACCGCTCTGGCAACCGATGTCGCGGAGTTTGTTGACACATACGGCAAACAAAACCTGGGCGCATTTGATTTGACGGGCGCGCTGAACGAATTGAGCGACATCCTACATGCCCACGCAATCAAGCTTCCCAATCAATCCGCGCTGCTGCTGAAGATGTTGATTTCAATGGAAGGAACGCTTCGCGAACTCGGGGCAAGTTTCGACTCGCTCGATGTCGTCAAGACATTCATGCGAAAGACAATGCTACGCCGCATGAGTCCGCAGCGAAGAATGCGACAGGCGAGACGGATCTATTTGGAAGCCGAGAATTTCATGGAAACGGCACCGGACGAAATCATCTCACTGGTTCATCAAGCGCGGCGCGGCGAAATTCGCGTAAATCTAGAACATCAACGACTCGGGCCTAGCGTGAACCGATTGGTACTTGGCTTGATGGCGAGCGCCGTGTTTCTTGGATCTTCGTTGCTGCTGGCGATGAAAGTACCGCCGCTGTTTTTCGCAGACAAGACGGTCTTTGGCATGAAAGACCTGAGCGTTCTTGGGATCGCCGGAATGACCGGAAGTGTCACCGTCATGATGTGGCTGCTGATCGCCATCAACCGCAGCGGACACCTAACCAGAGACAACGACAATTAGAATGTCGCTTTCCCGCCGATGACACCGCCTTACGCGGCGAGCGGCATTTCACCTTCTTCACCGGCATCGCCTTCGTTTTCGCCGTCCATAGTAGCGCCCAGGCCTTTGAGCACTTCGTTCAGTTTCGCATCCAAGTCATCCAACTGTTGAAGCACATCGTCCTGACGCTGCTCCAGCTCATTGAGCAGTTGTCCAGGTTCCATCTCACTTGGAGTGGGAGAAGCTGAGAATGACGACATAAAGAGTCCAGCGTTGGCGGGCGATTGGCGACACCCACAGCATCGGAATAATCCGTTCCACATCACTGCTGCTGCGCCGATCAATCCCGTCGAATTGATCAGGCAGACCCTGACGATTGGGTCCAGCTTGCGTATTCCGCTCGCTTGAAAGCCACCAGCCGCTGGCTTGGATGCCGCAAACCCCAGTCAAACTCGATGCCGCCAAAATCAAACGCAAAAACAGCCGCGTTTTACGAACCAATCCAGCTAGAAAACGGAAAAGATGCCCATTGCCATCTAACCGGACCAATCGCTAGAATTTGCCACGCGAGCAAAGAAAGTCTCGCGGTTCAGCCCAAACAGGGTTGAGCAGCAAGCATCAATCAGACGATGCTTGCATTACTAGGGAGTTCTTTCGGTGAACCCACCGAAAGCAACCAGTGTCCCATCCCTCAGTTTCTGACTGACAGGGATGCGAAAAGGGCGATTAGCTCAGTTGGCTAGAGCGCTTCGTTTACACCGAAGATGTCGGGGGTTCGAGTCCCTCATCGCCCACTCAAAAGCCCGCAAGTAGTAACTTGCGGGCTTTTTTCGTGTGCCGGTTTTGGTCCGTGTAGTCACGCTCCGCCCCTTCTTTGCGGGTAGTACTACGGGCGCTCACCATGACGCCACTTCGTTGCAATTGAACTGGTGGATTTCAATCAGATCGGTTTCTCCACTTGCCGGCAGAATGCAAAGATCTTCGGGATGATTCCCAATTTTGGGCAGCATTGATGTCGTTTCTGAGACAGGCTCACCCTGAACTCAGCGCTATATCACGATCAGCCTAAACGCTTGTCGGGGATTTTGGGTAAGCGTGGACCTGAGCTGAGCCAGCTCGCTTAAAGTGGCTTCCTTCGCCAGTGCTTCGCATCCCGTTTCGCCACCACCAAACAATACTGCGGCCAAACAATACTGCGACCAATCAACGTTGCGAAACCAGATGACCCATGCGAATTGTCGTCTCCGTCAACGCA
The DNA here is from genome assembly GCA_964444105.1 of uncultured Pirellulaceae bacterium. Taxonomy (GTDB): domain Bacteria; phylum Planctomycetota; class Planctomycetia; order Pirellulales; family Pirellulaceae; genus K23-9. Next base: position 11,914 of record CAYUGI010000127.1, on the reverse strand, counting down.
CAATTTTCGATCTCGCGGCAATGACTTGCGTTACCGAGTCACCACCGCAAGCGAAAGGTCTTCTATCAACTGCGCCGTCATTTCCTTGCGTCGCTGTTCATTTGGCATGCGCAGAATGGCAGCGGGATGCCAAGTCGCGACCGTTCGATCACTCCATTCCGTTTTGACAATGGCCCCCCGCTGCTTCGTGATCCGAAAATCTCGGCCAATGAGAGCTTGGGCGGCGGTCGCCCCCAAACAGACGATAGCGTCAGGCTTAACGCTTGTTAGTTCCGCTTCCAACCACGGGCGACACGCATAGATTTCGCGTGAATCAGGTTTCTGATGCAACCGGCGTTTGCCCCGCGCGGTCTCCTGCTCGGTAAACTTAAAGTGCTTCACAACATTGGTGATGTACAACGAATCACGATCGATGCGGGCGGCTGCAAGCACTTCGTCGAGTAATTTTCCTGCGGGGCCAACGAAAGGTTCTCCGGCGATGTCTTCTGCGTCTCCGGGCTGCTCACCGACCAATACCGTTTCCGCATCGGCTGGCCCCACGCCAAAGACAGCCTGTGTCGCACAATCGTGCAAGTCGCACGCGGCACAGTGCTTGACCGATTCGCGTAGCGTAGCCAAGTCAATGTTCTCAGGCAAATAATGCGTGGCTGTTTGGCTGAAGCCTTCTGACTTGGCGATCATGCGATCCACCCTGCCCGCGGCCTGCTCCAGCAACTCCGGAATCAACTGTGTCTCGGGAAGCGTGGGCCAATGCCGGACTGGCATTTCGCTCTTCATCATCGCGACTTTGACGCGAGCCGGATTGAAAATCGATGCGTAATAGGTTCGCCACAGTTCTTCTAATTCATCGCCATCGGGTGCCTCGCTCACCGGAACCCCATCGCCGTAGCGAAGTTGATGTTGATCCCATGTGACTGATTCGTCAGGCGTCAGGATAGACCAGTTCATTCCCTTGAACCGCCTGGCAAAAAACGGAGCCGCGATCTGCACAATTCGATGATCGGGGCGATGCCAAGCGATGAAGTTCTCGTCGCCGTCTTGATTCATCACTTTGCGAAAACGCACAAAGGCCTTCATCTTGTGAACATCGCGAGAAACGGCCTTCTGCATTCGCATCAACTGGCAAACATCATCATCGCTGGCGATCTTCAGCAGATTTCGCTGCTTGCCAGAGATCCGCCACAGCGCGCGGTACAACAATTCCCAACGGCCTTTGTCACGATGACATGCGACTTGCTTGGCAAGGTTCAAAAAATCGCTGGGAACAGTGACTTTCACATCCGCAAGTCTCGCATCAGTGTTACCTACCTTCGCTCCCATGTCATCATTGCGAACCGAATCGTCGTCGCCAAACAGTGATGGCTGGCGTCGCTGCACAGTCCAATGGACTTCTTCTGGGGCCACCCCCGACGTCAAAAGTTGGCGTGACTCGTCGCGCCACTGCTCGAACGTATCGACACAAACAAACCGCATGATTCAGAACGCTAGACCTCGCCGGTGATCGCTGAAGCGGCCGCATCGAACAGCATCAACTGCTTGTTCTTTGGCTGCACTTTCTGCTTCAAATTTAGCTTGTCCAACTCAGCCAATCCGGGGTTATGGTCTGCTGTCAATGTGAAAACCTTTGCTCGGTTCCATGACACACGCAGTTTTCGTAGATCTTCGCTACGTATCGACTGATACCGTCTGATGCTTAAGATCCGTTTTACATTCCGCACACCAATGCCCGGGATTCGCAGAAGTTCTTCTCGGGACGCCTTGTTAACGTCGATCGGAAAAAGATGCCGGTTGGCCAAAGCCCAAGCCAATTTGGGATCGATGTCCAACGAGAGATTCTGGTCCCGCTCAGCGACAATCTCGTCGGCGTGAAATCCGTAGAACCGAAGCAGCCAATCGGCTTGATAAAGTCGATGTTCGCGCAACAGGGGTGGCGATAATCCTGGTAGCCGAGCGTCTGCATGTGGAATGGGACTGTAGGCGGAGTAGTACACGCGCCGCAGACCTTGGTCGGAATACAGCTGCGAAGCGGTATTGAGTACATGCAAATCCGGCGTCGGCGTCGCCCCGACAATCATTTGCGTGCTTTGACCGGCCGGAGCAAACTTGGGTGCTTTGAAACCGTTTTTCTTTTCTTCACGACGCTGGTCGATCTTTTCCTTGATCCCCGTCATCGCGCCGACAATCTGTGGTTTCTTTTTTTCCGGGGCCAACTGGTGAAGATCCTGCTCCGTGGGAAGCTCAATGTTGACACTCAGCCGATCTGCCCAAAGTCCCGCCTCGTCGATCAGTTCCTGAGTCGCGTTGGGGATCGTCTTTAAGTGGATATATCCGCCGAAATGCTGCTCGGTTCGCAGATTCTTTGCGACCGCGATTAGCTGCTCCATGGTGTAGTCAGAACTCTGGATGATTCCAGAACTGAGAAAGAGCCCCTCCACGTAATTGCGTTTGTAGAACTCCATCGTCAGCGAAACGACTTCTTCGACAGTAAACCGAGCCCGCGGCGTGTCGCTGGAAATACGGTTAACGCAGTACTGACAATCATAAATGCAGTAGTTCGTCAGCAAAATCTTCAGCAGAGAAATGCACCGACCATCCGGCGTATAGCTATGGCAGATGCCCATGCCTTCGGTGCTGCCGATGAGGCTGCCCTTCCGAGTACCTTTGGAGCCACTGCTGGCGCAAGACGCATCGTACTTTGCAGCATCTGCCAAGATCGACAATTTTTCTCGGACATCCATGTGATTAAGCTCGGCAGCGCGCGGAAACGGGCCCTTTTGTTACCGCAAAATGCTGATCGAGTTCACTTAGCAATTGGGCGCACCGCTAGATTCTATTCCCAGCCGGTGACGATGTGCTCCATCGTCACCGGTGGGTTGCTTAACCAAGCATCCGGAAAGATCTAGAAAAGGCTGGACAGCACATCGTCGATTGTAGCGACCTCTTCTTCGGTGGTCGCTTCATCCTCCACGATCAGATCGATCAAGTCGATATCCAGCGTGGCTTCTAGCACGGACTCGCCTACTACTTTGTCCGTTGCTTCGCCGACAGAAACAACCGGTTCAAATCGATCGCCGTTGCGATTCAGGTCGGTACCGACCTCGATCATTTCTGACTGAATCAGCTCGCCGCTTGGCTCGATTAATTCTCCACCACGGTCGTTGACCGCGTTTTCAGCCAACTGGTTCAGAACAAACAGAATGTCGTTTGGTGTCACAGCCTGACTACCGTCTGCATCCCAGAAGTCCGGTCCCCGGTCAGCGTCTGCAATTGGGATTCCATCCCGCAGAACGATACCATTGGCATCACGACCGTCTTCAGCAAGCTTGTTGATGACTCGCAAAGCATCATCGGGCGTAACATCACCACTGGCGTTCACGTCACTGAACATGACAGGATTCTGTCGGCCACTGGCGACATAGCGAACAGTCACCTCACCAGGCAAACTTCGCCGTCCAGCAGAATCAGCGATTGAGTAGCTGAATGTGTCTTCGCCTGCAAACGCAGTCGTTGGGGTGTAGCGAAGTGTTCCATCGGCAAGGATTGCGACAGTACCATTGTTCGGCTGCATCTCAATCTGCAGTGACGACAAGTCCAAGTCGCCAGTATCGTTGCTTAGAACATCAACATCGAATTCGCCGTCGCCCGCGAATGCACCACCGATGTCTGGGTTTGCAGACGGTAACGTACCCACCGTGATTGTTACCGTGGCTTCTTCACTTTGCTGGCCCAGATTGTCGGCAACGGTATAGCGAAGGACATCGCCACCCGAGAAACCTGACTGCGCGGTGTAGATCAGGTCCCCATTTTCGGCGACTCGAACGGAGCCGTTTGTGGGTTGCTGCGTCACAAGAATGGACGTTGCTATTGGATCGCCGTCGATGTCTGTATCGTTCTCGACGACATCAATCGTGATCGTCCCACCAGCCGAAACGCTAGCCGAATCATCCACGGCTTCGGGACGGTCATTCAAACCTTGAACAGTCAGCTGAACGACGGCAGATGGTGCCGGGTCAGTGCCTGGGTTGATTCCATTGGCATCAGTGATTTTATAAATGAACTCATCGACCAATGAATCAGAGGGCGACAGTCCATTCAAAGTCGTCGAACCACTTGGATCGTACAGAATGTCTCCAGTCGCTGCATCGAACGTCAGCGTGGCGCCCAGGCTTGATGTCGCCGGAAGGTCCCCGCTGCCGACCAAAACCGAGATCACTTCATTCGGGTCGTAGAGCAGGTCAGCATCAGTATCGTTCGCCAACAAATCTGCCGTTTTGATACGCAGAACATTGTCTTCGTCTGTGCTAATCGAATCGTTAGCAGCAACCGGATCATCATCGACTGGTTCGATCACAATCGTAAGGACCTGTGGAGCCGGTGATTGCCCCTGAGCGTCAGGCATGTCAGAACGCCCTCCCGCAGAATCAATCGCCACGACTGTAACGTCAACCGTTCCGCTTACATTCTCCGCCCCCGTAAACGTCAACACGCCCGTCGCCGGATCAATCGCAGGAGGATTGGCAAACAGGAATGCTTGATCCGATGGGAAATCGGTTGCAAATCGCACGACCGTCTGTTCAGTGTCTTCGTTCAACCCTGCCGAGATGTTAGTCGCCCAAACCTGCGAATAGGACTCCTCTTCGTCCGCTGTCACCAAGCCGCTGCCGTCAAAGGTCGGCGGATCATTGTCATCGCTGATGAAAATAGTGAATCGCTTTCGAGTTTCATTCTCATCGCTATTCGCAGAATCATTTGGACCATCATCTCTTAGGACGAGTTCGTAAGTCGCTCCGCCACTCACTCCCGGCAATGCCTCGAACGTCAGTGACAGGGAATCCCCGATCAACTCCACTGCCGGATCGGACACCAAAATACTGTCGTTTGGCACCGTGTTGTCATCATCGATTCTGATGACCTGAATCGGTGTGACGATTTGCTGCGCGGCACCAGTGGATGTGCCGTTGGTTTCATCCAATGCATCGACTGGTCCAGGCAGGACCAACGTCGCCCAATTCGGGATCGTTTCGCGAGGAGCGTCTTCACCACGCAGCACATTGTCGGCACCGGTTAGCACCGGTGCATCATTGACCGGGGCTACCGTAATGGTGACCGTTCCAGTTCCAGTCAAGAAAGAAGGCACTGGACTACCGGTCGAATTGACTGGCAATGTCACTCCGTCATCGATTACGTCGTAAGTAAACGTGTCCGTCCCAGCAAAGTTAGCCGCCGGTGTGTAGATGTAGTTACCGCTTCCATCGGTCGCGAGTGTTAGCGAACCACCTTGATCGGTGGTCATCGGTACTCTGGAAATACTCAGCGTCTGATTGCCACCGGGATCCGTCGTTCCGCCTTCAAACTGAGGTTCAGGCCCCACCACAAACACGCCAAGCAAATCACCGGTAGCCGATGCGCCGGACGCAGGAATCGTCACCGAGCCTTCCTCCTGGACATCGAAGACCAAGGTGTCACCCAAATCACCCGCGCTGTTCGGATCATCACCGTACACCGGAGCGTTATTGATTGGCCGAACATTGATAACAAGTTGCTTGACGTCCGACGTGTTGATATCGCCGCGGCCAACATCGCCGAGGACTGAATCTGGGTCCCCCGAATCAACCAAAGTCACGTTGAACGTGAATGTCCCAAAAACGTAGTCGTTGGGCTGGTACGTCAACACACCTGTCACCGGATCGATCGCGGGTGGTATGTCGAACAATTCATCGACAGTCCCAGCGGAATCGTCGACCAAGTCAACAAAGAACTCCCGCGTTTGACCGCTGGCAAAACTGTTTTCATCCGTGGCTGTATCGGGCCCCGATGAAATATTGAACGCGAAACCCGCGACCGACTGGGTCGGTGCATCGCCCGGCTTTCGTTCAGCGGTTCGCCGTGGTTCAGGATCGACCTCGAAGAGCGGCTTGTCATTCACCGCGAGCAAGTTAATCGTGACCGTATTGGTGCTGGACGAAAGCGGGTCTTGTTCCAACTGATTTCTGTTTGGATTGAACGTCTGACCAAGGCCAGCATTCAAATCAACAACGTTGTACGTAAACGTGTCGGCCGCTCCGAAGGAATCGTTGTAATCTGTTGGAGGTGTGTAGAACAACACTTCATCACCATCTGCGTTCAGCCCTGCCGACAGTGTCCCGCCCTGGCTGGTCTGCGCTGTAAAGATACCTAAATCAAGCGTCTGCGATCCGCCCGGCGTTGAATCAGCTTCATTAGCAGGCCCGACATTGAAGACGTCCAACAGTCCAATGGGCTGAAATCCAGCTGCATTGATCGCCGTAGATTGACGATACGGTATCGCATACGTTCCGGCCACGCCGCTGGCATCCGTGATGTCCTCTTTTAACGTCAACGTGATTCTGCCGTCATCTGCGACCGAATACGCTTCTTCGATTGGATTCTGAGGGCTTGGCGAAGCGGGGTTGCTGGCCGTCAGATCTACGATTCCCGATAGATCGATCTCAGGCGGATCGTTGACCGGCTGTAGGTTGACGGTAAACGTGATCAGTTCCGAAGTGGTGACAAACGACGGATCGCCAGGGATTGCATCCTGTACGTCCATCACAATCACGATCGGATCGGACGAAACGGCAAACGGAACCGGGAACACGCTCAGCGTAGCGACACCTGTGGCCGCGTTGACAGTGATTTCGGGGTCGGCCCGGAAAAGCCCGGTCGAATCCGTCGAAAGATCTTCGCGATAACCAAACAGGACGACCTGCTCTTCCAACTCGTCGAGCGACGTTGGAGCACCAGGGAACACATCAGTTGAGAACTGCTGTGAAATGACCACATTGGCTTTCACTTCCAAGATGTCGAACGGCACATCAACATTGAAAGGCCTGTCAAGAGTTCCAATCGTGACCGATTCGTTAACCGGCTGAACGACGAACTGTGCCCGTACAGGAGCGCTTCGTTGCGGAGCCAAATCGACGACTTCCGGAGTCTCCGGCATCGCAGGCGTTCCCGGCAACGTCGTCTTTCCGTCATCGCGGATGATGTAGGTAAACGATTCAGGTGACGCGAACGGAGTGGATTGGTTGTAACTCGGCCCTGGAATGTAGGTTACATCAGTCAGTTTGAAATCAACAAAGACAAACTCAAACACGCTGCCATAGACATTTGTCGGCAGTGTGACGAGCCCGTTTCCGCTGGCGTCCAACTGAGCCTGGTCCTGAACGTCGTCCACGTCGAATGAAGATCCGTCGGTGGCAACTTGAACAATTGAAAGTTCCTGTTCACCTTCTAAGAACTCAATCGGAGTCGTCGATGGCGCGTCCGATCCTGTCGCTGCAGGAGGACCATCAAGTAATTCCTGAGCCGTGAAGCTGTATCGCGGACGGTCGGCGTCCGCCAGTCCTGCGATTCCTTCCAACATATCGGCACGGTCAAACAGGCGATCCGCCGAGGCAGGCGGTTGATTAACGGGGTCCAAGAAAATCGAAACCGTTTGGAATGATTCTTGGGGAGGATTCGACGCGGCACGGGTGCCGTCGATCGCCTCATCAATGCCTTGGTCAGTGGCGAAATACACAAACCGATCACGACCAAACGCGAACGGCGCGGGCGTGTACAGCAGGTCGCCGCTGGTAAGCAGTTGAATCGTTCCGCCCAGTTCCGTTGTTGCGATCGACTGTTTCACTGCCGCGCCGGATGAATCAAACGAACCGACACCGGTTAAAGTGAGCGAGGGATCACCGTTTACATTGAGCGGGTCATTCGCACCAGATCTTTCGTCCAGAGCGGTCGCCGGTGAATTCTCGTCGTTAGCGAACAAGAAATCTTTGTCGATCGTGAACGCACCTTGACCTTCGGTTGGATCAACCGAAGAGAAACTATTCCAGGCAGCTTCGTCCTTCGCAATCGTATCTGCCGCCAATTCAGGTGGATCGTTCTGGGGGAAGACTCTAATCCCAACAAACGCGGGAGCAGATTGCTTCACATTTGGAAGGCCGTTTTGATCGAGCTCAATCGCGGTTGACCCGTCAAGTGAACCATCCGCAGCAACCACTTCAAACTCAGCGCTGTCCTGAATGATGTATTGGAAAAAATCGATACTCGATGGCGGGTTGTCGAAATTGTAATCGCCATCTGACACGTAAAGCAGTTGCTTCAAGAATCCGTTCTCGAACTCAACGCCCGTCAGATATCCGCGTGATTGATCCGCAGACGTGTAGTAGCGAGCGTTGATATCCACGTTGTCTTTGTCGATCGTGGTCCCATCGACAATCAGGCTGACAACGTCGTTTGTGTTTCCGTCTTGGATCCTCTCATTGAGGTGGCTAGTAGCGGGAGGTGTGACATCAACTGCGGGATTGACGTCACCAACCGATCCAGCGGTCAGTTCATCGCTGGTGATCACGAGAGATGACACCGCACCGCCAACCGATTCCAGCACATCGAAAATCTTGAGTGTCGCCCCAGGAGCGTCATTGTCTGGATTGACGTACAGCGTCACCTCAGCACTGCTGTATTTCGGCTCGTCCGTAACGCGGCCGTCTGCATCAACATTGATACCCTCGTCAGCGATCCAATAAACGAATGAATCGGGACCGTAGTAGTCTTCGGCGCTGGTGTACTCCAACATGCCCGTTGTCGAATTGAAATTGACCGTTCCGCCTGCTGCCGTCGTCAGCGGATAAGCATCAAATCCGACGGGGAATCCTGGATCGTCCGGAACCTCGAACGTAGTTCCAGAAATCGTAAACTCGCCTGGATCATCCGTCGAGTCAAATCGATTGGCCTCAAACGTCAAGTCGCCTTTGACAAATCCCTGTTCAATCCCTTGAATCGCCACCCTGTCGAAACGAAGCGGTGCGATTGTGTCAGCAGTGAAATCAACCGAAGCGATCAGTCGGAACTCATCGGTGGACTGGGGAACGAACGACACCCACTGATTGTTGTCGCTGTATTCCCAGCTAACACCGCTATATCTGACAGCAACTAAGTGCTCGCTATTGCGTGCGTCAGCTGCGCTACTTGGGGGTGATGTTGAAAATCGACTGAAAACACTTTCGCCGCTAAACATGATGTATCCAGGGCCCGTTGCCGAGTCGTGAACAGCAATCCCCATGTTGACCGGGGCGATCGAAAACACTTCGGTGCTTGTGTAGTCAGATACCAACGAAACGGGAGCATCGTTTGGCGTTGTGGACGCTGACCACAATTCGAAGAACGTGCCACCGACCGTGAACTCGCCTGGGCTGGCGACGTCGTTGAACTGATTGGCTGCGAACGTCAAATCGCTAAAATCGATCCCTTGCTCTATTCCTTCAACATCTGCACCTTGCGGCGAGATCACGTCGATGGTGTCGTTGTCGAAGTCCAGCGAAGCGATCAATCGATCTCCGGAGTCCGGAGTAAATTCGATCCATGCCGTATCGTCGTTGTACTCCCAAGCGGTACCCGAATAGCGTACGGCGACCAAATGATCGCTATTGGCCGCGCCCGCTGTGTCTGCGGGAGGAGCTGCCGCGAATCGAGTGAAGACGTCCTGAACACTGAACATGACGTATCCAGTTCCCGTAGCAGCATCTGAGACGGCGATCCCTTGATTCAGCGGACCGATGGCAACACGTTCGTCAACACGGTTGTAGTCTGCACCAACACCCAAATATCCCGGAACAGATTGGCTTTCGTCATCACTGATCGAGCGACCAGCAAAATCGTTGCTGGTCAGATAAGCCGGATCGATGATTAAGACTTGTTCTTCACGAGCTGCACCAATAGTCGTATCGTCGATTAAGTCAGCGTTTGCAGTCGGCGTATCATTCTGCGGACGCACGGTAATCGTAACAGTCGCTTGCACTGATTCTGCCGCTGGCTGTGGATCGAACAGACTGCCGTCCGGCAGCGATGTCTTACCATCGTCTGAGACCGTGAAGAGGAATCGATCCACGGAAGCTGTCAACGGCGACAGCGAGCTAGGCGGATTAAATTCATTGAAATCTTCGGCCGGCGTGTAAGTGACCGAAACGATATCGGTGTTGGTATCAAAATCAACAACCACGGTACCGCTTTGCACCCAGCCGCCAGCACCATCGCTGACAAACGTGCCAACCGGATTCTCGTCAGGAACAACCATCGGCATGCCATCGGAGCCAAACACAGAAATCTGAGTCACCGAAAGTGTCTGCTCTGATTCGTCGTATGGGGCAACGGTCGATTCTGGATCCGGATGGGCCTGAGCGCCTATTAGCAAATCAGCAACTGTGTAGACGACGGGCGTCGCAGGACTGGTGCTGCTGGGCTCATTCGTGACCGCCAACTTATCCTCTGCCGTCGGCGCGTCGTTCTCGGGCTCAACGACTAAGGTCACCGTTCCCACCTGGCTACTGCGAACGGGCAGCCTAATCACCGCGCCGTTGACGTCGATCTCTTGGGTACCGGTGATGATGTACGTGAACGTGTCTGTTCCGTAGAAATCAGCGTTGGGAGTGTACTGGAACGATCCATCATTGTTGAAAGCTAATGTTCCGTTGCCAACATTCTGCTGCAACAGATAGTCCTCGATCGCCGCACCGTTCAGCATGTCCGCAAAACTTCCCGCAGGCACGTTCAGAGTCGCAGAATCCTCAAACAAGCCATCCGCACGACCGAACATCGTGTCAGCGGCAGGCTCGGGCAAATCAGCTCCCGCGATAAAGACCTGATAGTCTTCGACTTCACCACCCACCACGAGACCGGTATGCGATGGGCTACCTTCGGGACTCAAGCGGAAACGCGCCCACGTGACACCCGTTGCACTGCTACTGAGAATGCCTGGAGCAATCGGTGTCGAAATTGTGACGCGCGTGTCATCGCCGTTACCAACCAATTGGCTAGTCAACACCCGCTCATCGAGGTCTAGGAAATCGCCGTCACCATTAAAGTCAATCCACGCATCCAAGAAGCCGCCACCAATCGTGCTGACAACCAACTCTGCACCACCAACTGCCCTCGGATTCAAGTAGCTCAGTACTTCACCGGTCGATGGTTCCAAAAACAAGCCATCAATGATTACATCGGCGCCAGTGTTGACCTCGCTGAACGTTGCACTACCAATCGCCACCCCATCCTCATCATCAACACCAACCAAAGTCAGAATCGGCATCGTCGCATCTGTGTGACTAGCACTCGCCTGGACATTGACATCGACGAAGGTGCCTTGCATTACCGAGTTCAGGTTCGCGACGATCTCAGCAGCCGACTGCGTATCAACGAACTCGACGGGCACGCGACCTGTCGTCGCTGACGTTCCCGCCAAAACGAACTCAAACACAACTGTTCGACCCTCAGAGCTGATGCTCAGATTGTCGCCAACCGATGGGACTCGATCCAACTGAATGGTCGTCGTACCACCCGAAGCGGAAACGGTGAATGGACCACTACCGGAATCTTGAATATTGCCATCAACAACAAGGGATGAACGGATATCATCAGTGCCCAAACCTGCTGAATCAGGCTCGCCGTCCAAGAACCCTCCCAGACGTGGCGTCGCATTATTGATCGCCGCGTGGCGTGCGCCATTGTCACCCAGCAGAGTGCCATAACTTGCGGGCGCGTCACCAAAATCGATATCGATCTCAGGAATGATCACGACAAATTCAGTCGAACCATCGACTTGATTAGGTCGCAGCAGATTACCTGCTCGGTCAGCAATCAGCGTGTTGTCCAGCGTGATTTTATAGACACTGGATTGCTCCCAAAGCGTTGAAAGTGGTGTAAGGAGCAGAACTCCAGTCAACTCGTTGTAACCCAGTGTGTAGTCAATGCCCTGCTCTAGTGGCTCACCGTTCTGCAGAATCTGCACGGCCCGCATCGCGACGGCGGCATCATTCGGGTCATCGACGGTCAACCCATCGACACCGGTTCCTTCAAACGGCGAATTCGGCCCCCGTCCATCACCAAGCAGAATCTGGAAGTTCTC
>CAYUGI010000126.1:6249-19177 GCA_964444105.1 uncultured Pirellulaceae bacterium | reverse complement strand
AAAAGGTTTCGATCCCGACAGCCATGTGGCTGGTGAAGCGTGGATCGACGATTCGATCGGGGCGATTTTCCGGAAGCTGAAGGAACTGGGGATCGACGACAATACGCTGGTGATTTTTGCGCCGGACCACGGTCGCGATGGCAAAGCATCCGTCTTTTCGCATGGTGCGTGTAAAGTGCCGATGATCATGCGTTGGCCAAGAGGAATCGCCGCTGGGCAGGTTTGTGACGAGCTCGTGCAGAATATCGACCTCGCACCGACTTTCTTCGACTTGGGTAATGCGGAGAAACCCGATTCATACCGGATCGACGGACAGAGTCTCACTCCTCTTTTGAAAAACGGAAAAGCCGCAGATTGGCGGGATCATCTTTATCTGGAAATGGGAGCCGCGCGGGCAACGGTCACGAAAGATTGGTCCTACATTGCCGTTCGCTACACCAAAGAGCAAATCGCTGCCATCAAGAATGCGTCGCCACAAAACCTGCCCAAAGCCATGTCCTACATCCGGCGTTTGGGAATCGGAGTACGAGGGGCAGATCGCCCTGGATTCTTTGACGAAGATCAACTTTATCACTTGCGGAGGGATCCGAAAGAGATCAGCAACCAAGCTTACAATGAAGCTCATGCCAGCCGCATGAAACAAATGCGTTCTCTTATGCAAGAAGACCTTGAAGTCATCGGTCGGCCTTTCGGAGAGTTCATTCCTGGAGGGAACGCCGCTCTGCCGGGCCAGATCGACAAACAGATCGAAATCGTTAAGCAACTCGATATCAAGGGAAAAAAGGTAACGGTGCCCAAAGCGCTGAAGAAGACATTGGGAGTGACAGACGAACCAACTCCCGACGACAAAGCGAAGAAAAAGGCGGAACGCGAAATGCGCAAGAAGGCTCGCGAAGAAGCCAAGGCCAACAAACAGAAAGACCTAAATAGGTGATCGCGTGAGCTGTCCCTTTCCTGGCCTGTTGGCCAGGAAGCTAGTCTCGAATCGTGGTTGCGAATAAGTTTACGCAAAGTGTTTGGTAGACATCGCGCGGCCGACGATTCCGACACCACAAATTTCGTCTGTCTCGCCTGCCACTCAAGTTTGGATAAACTTGAGCCATTTACGCAAAGCCGCTAGCAGGTGTTTTCTTTCGAGCCGCCGGTCTGGGGCCTCTTCGTCGAAGTTTGATTCGATTGTGGCCATTTTGCGACTTATGGTGACGCAATGGCCATTGCCGTTGAACTCACTGCGCACTTGGCCGTCGGCCAGCAACGCCATCAAGTCTTTCGTGACTTGCTCCGACTCTTGCAGATCCGTTTGCAGAAATGTGGCGAGTCTCTGATCTTCGCCGCGTGCGCACGCCGCGCCTTTTTTGTCTCGATAGAACTCTATCTCGGCCATCTACCTGTCCCCCTGATATACCGGAAACGCCGTGTTGATATCGCCTTTGGACAGCGTATAACCTTGAATATCAAATCCGAGTCCTGATGGGCCCCGCCAGGGCTGTGCCTTGTCGCTGTTTTTGAAAGCAGCCAAAATCGCCGCGGTAACTTGGTCGGGCGACATGTTGTCCGGGAAAAAACTGGAGAACTTTTCTCGCCACTGCGATCCATCGCGAACTTCGATCACCGCGGTGTAGACGCCGGCACGATTCGGTCGATCACGCAATCGTACTAAGCGAGCTGTGTCAGGATCACGACCGCCGGGACGAGAGTGAAAACCGACCGCGGCTCCCTTGCGGTTGATCTCTCCTTGAAACACATGATGGAGATTGATCGCCGGACGAGTGTTTGACCACTTGGGGCCCAAGCTGTAACCCGCCGCCGGCGTGCCGTCGGGTGTGGCTAACGGTTGGTGGGCGTCCGATGGTTGATGCTGCGTCGATTGGTGCTGCGTTTGGTTTCCGTTCAGCGCGGGGAGCGAGAGTCCAAACTTTTGATTCAGCTTAGGCGCGGCAAAGTTGTAGCCGACAAGCAAGACGAACAAGCCGACGACCCATTTGTTCTTCTTGCCGCCGCGGCGGAAGAACATCATCAGCATGCGGATGAGTTGATTGGTATTCATGCCAAGATTGTGACTTGGAATACCCGATGTAGGCAAGTGTAGGCTGCGTCGACGAGTTCACCAGGGCGAAGGGATGTCGTAAGCAACGCCCATCACCTCGCTACCGCTTAAGAACATTCCGTCGTCGACTTTGGAACACCACCGGATTTTGGCCCATAGTTGAGTGATCGGATGGCCCGCGATCTTCAATGAAATCGCGGCAATGCCTTCTCGCAAAGCAGTTCCGTGGTGAAAGCCGATTCCTCGTTCACTAATATCGCGAACGTAAATCGGGATCCAGATTTTGTCGTGTTCGTAACACAACATTGCTGATCCATCGATCGTGTAGCGACGATGCGCTCGTGCTTCTTTATCAGGCAGTGGCTCCTGCTGGAAACTTGAAAGCGCTGCAATCGCTTCGGTCAGAACCCCAATGTCATTCGACGAACGGTGAATCAACGATTTTAAGCTCATGGTTTCAACGTTAGCAGTTGATGAATGGGTGACATGACAAGTGCCGAACAGATTCACGACATAAATTGTTATCGTTGACGTCCCCGCAGGGTTGCTATCAATCTTGGCGATAGGGGAAGAAATTTTTGTGTCCGTCTGGAAGTGTTCATTTCCAACGCGTTTTGATACTGGAGCGTGGGAGAATTGAGCTTCAGCGAGGAAAGGGCCAAGCGGGATTGCCAGCTTGTTTGATCTGCGTGGCGTTTTTCCCTCACCGGCCACTACTGCATGCGACTCTCCGGAGTGGAGAGTGAAGCCACTGAAGTCCGCCACTTTGCCCGACCCTGCTGCTGCAATGAAGGGTGACAAGAGTGCTTTAGGTGAGCAATTATCGAAGCAGGATGACTTGACCGATGAAGCCGGCGAGTGATTTGGGAATTGCTTTGCGAACGCGTTCGCTAACCATCGAACCGATAGTCTTTTGACTTCGCCCAAACCAGACGACTCCGCGTTGTCCAACGCGAAGCTTGTTGCCGGCCGTTGGATCCAATTCAACCACGCCCGTGAAGTGCTTGGACAACAACTCGAACTGCCCTACTGCTTGGTCACTATCGACCGATCGACAGGGCAGTTGTCCACCCAGCGAAGCATACATTGATTCGTGGGGAGCCTGTTTGGTGGCACGCGGTTCGACTTGTTTCAACGTGCTGGTTAGGACGGCGCCACCGGAAATTCGCACTTTGACGTTTTCGCCAACATGACTCTTAAACTGGTCGTAGTCACCTTGGTCGATTGCTAAACGCAGTTCCTTTGCGTTCTCATCTCCGACAGCGGCAAGTTCGTCGCCGATTTCGAGATAGTCGCCAATCCTTAACGATAGATTGCGTGCGATGACTCGCCCCGGCGAAGACGCTCGCAGCGTAAGCTGATCTACCTGTTGCGACTTTTCGAATTGTTTCGTCCGCAATGAAAGCAGCTGTTCTTTCTCTGCCTGATAGGAGTGAATCTCGTCGTTCTGTTTGTAGACGCGACACTTTAGTTGTGACTGCTTGATTGACAGATTCAGGTCTTCCAACTCGGCGACCAGTTCAAGGTTTTCAAGAATCGCAATGGGTTGGCCTTCAACAACGGTATCTCCGCTTTGGACGTTGATTTGACGAACAAATCCAGCACTTGTTGCGCGTACAAAAGTAAGGTCTTCATATTCAACCACGACAGAGGCTCGGGTGGCACCTGGCCAACGAAGATCCATCGCGATGTAACCAACAAATAGCGTCGCGATCGAGGCCACCAGTAGACGAGCTTGTCGACGACGTTGAAGTCCATCAGGCTTGCAAACATATTTCAGCATCCCGACAGCAGGCACACCGATCCACATGATGACCGCAGCCAGGGCCAGGAGGATCCCAAACCCGTCGAACATCATGGAGGCGGCCAAGACCAGTGAAATGCATATCACGATTCGCCAAAGCAGTGATGCGATTCCATAGATCCGCGTGAATACCTCGCGAGGCGTCCATCGCAATGACGAATGAATCTTCTCGCCAAGAATGTAGCGACGGCCAAGATACTGCAAATATTGCTGACCTTCGCCGTACAGATTCGCAATTTCCAAGGAATCCGAAAGGATGTAGTAGCCATCGAATCGCATCAATGGATTGGCATTGAACAACAGCGTGGTCAGGCTGGCCATCACGACGACATTGAAGCACAAGTCGTTAACGAGTCCGGCATCGGTAACGGTCCACGCGATGGCCGCCAACGCTGCGATGGCAAGTTCGATATACATTCCCGCCGCCGCGGTATGAATCCGTTGCCATTTCGATCGGAATCGCCATGAACTGGTGAGATCGACGTAGGCGAGGGGAGCAAACAGCACAAAGATTGCGCCGGCTTCATGAACCGCGCCGCCGTACTTTCGACAGACAATCGCGTGAGCACTTTCGTGAATCACTTTCAGAACGAGCCAGCAGACGAGCAGCCAAGCCCAGCGACCCGGGCTGAAAATACCACCCGAGGCTTGCGAGAAATGATCCCACTGGACCGAGATCCGGAAGACGCCGACGATCAGTAGCAAGCAGGTAACAATTCCCGCGACTCGTCCAAACAATGGACTTAGCCACGGCGTCACGCGTGCGAAAAGTTGATCGGGATAGGCCAGCGGCACCTTGGCGCAGAGCGGGTTGAGAGTTCCCAGTCGTTTTCGCGCAGAACGATCTCGCGCGACACCAGCCAACCGACTACTGTCGTTTGATTCGGGCGTGGACGCTAAGGCAGAATCTACCAGCCATTTGCAAATCGCTGTCGCTTCACCTTCGGTCAGCGCGTGGTGGGGGTCGACAGCAGCAAGTCGTATCAGTGCATCGCCAACCGTTGTGGCGGAATCCAGCATCGAGATGAAGAGATATTCGGATATCCCGACGCGGTAGAACTGCGAACGTGCAGGATCCTCGATGAGGTAACAACGTTCGCCACTTTCGTAGTGGGGCGTAAACCGCAGGTCGCTTCGTATCGCAAGACGCAGTTGCGTCACTTCGCGCACGCGATGATCGCATGCGTCATGGGGCGATTGTGAAGCAGTATCTGTCTTTGTTTGGGAATCCATGGCTTAGACACCCACCAGCATCGCGAACGATTCCCAAGCACGGTGCAGTAGATTCCAACCGAGAGGATGAGGATCACTGATGATCTTGACCGATCCTTTCATTCCTGGTCGAAGCGTCCCGTCGTGGTTGTCAAGTTTCACTTCGGCGACATAGACACTTTGATTGTCGCGTGTCTCGCTGCGAGGAGAGATTCTTGCGATGGTACCTGTGACAGTTTGGTGCTGGGCGGCGTCCAATCGGATCTCGACTTCCATTTGGTCGTCTGCGTAGAGGATCTCACGTTCGGGAATAGCGACTTCGACAATCATTTGGTCCAGCGGGCCGATCTCAAACATCGCTTGGCCGATTGTCAGTGGAGCGCCCTCAGACTTCTTCAAATCTCCCGCGATCACAATGCCATTGATGGGACTTTTTATTTCCAAGTTCTCAAGACGATGTCGGATCAACTTCATTTTCAAAGCGAGTCGTTCCATCTCCAAGCTGGATTGCTGCGACAAGGCAAATTCATCTCGCGCTGCCGCCGCATCTCGGTTCTTCTGCTCACTGGCGTGATCGGCCTGAAGGCCAGACATTTCCCAACGCAATTCGCGTGCGTCCATTCGTGCAAGCAGCTGGCCTTGTGCAACGATCTGGCCCGATTCGACCAACGATTCCTGAAGCGTGCCGGCGTAGGGCGCGGCAACGAATCGCCTGGAAACGGGTTCCAACTGACAATCGCACGCAATCTTGTAATGGACGGGAATGATCATGACAGCGAGCACCAATGCACAGGCCACCACGGCAGAAACAAACTTTCTTGATTTGACAGTATGCATCAACGCGTTGATCGGACGCATCATCGGGTCGGTTTGTGCGCGGCGCAGCCTATCCATGCGTGAACCAACAACGGTTTGGCTCGTACGCATGAAGTCCTGCGTTGCAGTCACATCTAGTTCGGGCCGATCGTCAAATATGATCCAGGCACCGACAGGTGAATTGTCGCTTGTTCTTAAAGGTGTTGATATCAGCGTCGTGGCTCTGCCCGAAGCGAGCAAATACTGGTGAGCCTGCGATCCTTGGCAATGCGTTTCGTCAGATGACTGAACGACAGTGATATCGTCTCGAAGAATTGACTCATCCAGTGCCGCTTCGATCTCAACCGTGAAATCGGATCGGTGGTCGAAGTCGGGCAGTCCCGACACGGACACCAAACGGCAATCCAAGTTGCCCGAACGAGTCAGGGCAAGTGCAACGCGCTGGCAACCCAAGTATCGCTGGAGGTCATTGACAAGAATCTGGTAGCTGGTGGTCAGGTCGTCGCAATTGTCCAGTGCGGACATCAACTCCAACAACGCAGCGGTGTTACGCGACTCGGTTCGCGCCCGCCGTTCTTCGTTTGCGATGTCCCATAAAGTTATGTTTGCGGCGGCAAGCTGCAGCGAACTAATGACGGATTGCTGGTCGGCTGACTTGCTTCGCAAAACAGCGCACAATACTTCGGGGGCTCGGCCACGAAGCATCACAGGCACGTTGACGATCGTCCACAAATGGCCGCCGGAAAGATGATGGATCGTCGCATGTCCAGATTCGCAGGCCTCGGTTCCCCATTGGCGTAATTTGTCGGCAGACTGTGGTGGCAAACGCTCTAACAGCTGGCCGTTACTCGGCGTTTGCAGTGAACCGGACGGATCGCGGGCGAGGTAATCAATCAATGCCGGTTCTAAATGTTGCCCCAGAACGCTGACAACTTTTTCGATCGCGTTTGTGCGGGAAACACATTGATTGACGGCTTCGATCAGGGTGCGCGGGAGATGGCTGCCGTCCGGCGCTGAAAGGGGCTTCGCTTCCGGCTTAGGAGGTGCGTTTGACTCAGGCTGAGCTACAGGCTGTGACTGGGGCTGTGACTGGGGCTGTGACTGGGACTGGGACTGGGACTGGGACTCAGGCTGAGGCGCAGCCTGAAGCGGGGCCGCGCTCGGTCGGCCAGCGGGCTTCACCGTGTGTACGATTGTTGCCGTGTTCTTTTTGGTATCACCATCCATCACTCTCAACCCCACCTTGTTTGCGGTTATCGCTGCAATGCAACTTTATGGCTCGGATCCGCTTTGTCGTCGGCGATGGGTTCTTCTGAGTTGGAGCTGTCCATGCCGGGAAGGCTGATGGAACAGCGTTCGCCACTGAGTAGCAAGTTTTTGCGATTGTCGATTCGCACTTTCACTTTGATGGTTCCGCTTTGTGCATCCACAACCGGTGAAATTTCGTCAACGATCCCCTGCACGTCCGCTCGGCCCTGGAAGCGCACGTTGACCTGCTGCGAAAGTTGTAGATGCCGTGCCATTGCTGGCTTCATCGGAAACTTCGCCAACAGCTGATCAATTTCGACCATCGCGATCACATTGGGTTCATTGGGAGCAACATATTCGCCTGGCTCTTTCAACCGTGCCGTGACAACGCCATCGATTGGTGCGCGAATGACTCGCCGCCTCAATTCCGCTTCGATCTTTTTAAAATCCCACTGGTCCTGCAGTAGATTTTCACGAGCGGTTTTGAGTGCAGCTTGTGCGATTTCGTGGTCAGCGTTTGCTCGACGGACTTCCTCTTTACGACCAAAGCCCTGCTGAAGAAGTTCTTGCAATTTTTCCAAACGCGTGGTCCGCATGCTCAATTCTGCCTCGGCGGATTCAAGCTTGCCGCGGGCATCTTTTCGTTCTCGCGCGGTCTCGAAGAGGATTCTGTGAATCTCGTCATCGAGGATCGCGATCGGCTGGTCTTTCGTGACTTTCTCACCCACCCGAACCAGCACTTCGGTCACGATACCCTGCTCGGGTGAAGCAACATTGACAGAGCGATTCGGTTCGGTGAATCCCTGGATTTCGGATGCATCCAACGCAGTAGCCGTCAAAGCGATGGCAACGCACGCGAGAGAACACAAGACATTGGCATGTATCGTATTTGACGATTTTGTTTTGAAAGAGGATGACGTATGAAACATGGGCATTCTCGGGTATTGGATAAGTATTCGAGGCCGATCACCTAGCGTTAGCCAGAGGAACGCAAATTCGCCTATCCAACCATGCAGCCTTAAACGGCTACGTCGAGAACCGAATGAAGAATTGTCTGCCAAAGCTCATTTATGGCGGGCATTGGAGCGTCTGTGTCGACGATCATCCGTTTTGAAAATAGTTCAAAGATCTGGCAGCAAACGACCGAAGGGCTACTCGAGAACGGTAGTTTTGCACGGCCGAATGAACGAGTTGAGCTGCAAAAAGGCCTAAGAAATCGCACTTCAAGTCAAACGCCAATCGCATCGTGTTTTGCGGCGTTGGTTAACGCCTTGCCTGGGCAACGGCGCAGCGGGTTTTGGACCGGCAATTTGAAAGTTTGTGAGCCGCTGGCCGTAAGGCCACGGGCCTTTGTCGCAACAGAGACCGAGGAATGCCCGGCCGCTCACGCGTCACGGCTCACAATGAGTGCGTTTCGGCGTTGCTCCCTGGGAGAGTGAGAACTTGTTGGCGATTAGCAACGAATTTTCGAAACGAGCTACTTCTTGGCCAACGTCTTCATGACGTCATCCATCCAGTTTTGTTTGGAGAACATTTCGCGGCGTGAAGCGGCTTTCTTTCGTTCGACGGTGCGTTGCAGCTTCACGATTTCACGACTGATGTCATCGCCGACTTCTTCATCCGGGCCAACGATTTTTGAGATGAATCGGATCAGCCACGGGGCGTGTTCGACGATCAGTGAATCGTCCGAGGAAACAAACATCTGACAGGAACCGGGGTCGCCTTGACGAGAGGCTCGGCCCATCAGTTGGCGATCGACGCGGGCTGATTCGTTCGGCTCACTGACGACCACATGCAACCCTCCGATCGCTCTGACGCCTTCGCCCAATTTGATGTCCGTGCCTCGACCCGCCATATTCGTGGCGATCATGATGGCTCCCAAACGTCCCGCTTCAGCAACGATCTGTGCTTCTTCGCCGTCGTGCACGCCATTGAGCATTTGAAAAGGGAGCCCACCTAGTTTTGCAGCGATCTTTCGACTGTTTTCGATCGTGCGGGTGCCGATTAGTACCGGACGCCCGGTTGCATGTAAGCTGTGGACCGATTCGACGACCGCTTGTAGTTTCGCCTCTTCGGACGAAAAGATGCGCATCGGCTGAACGATTCGCTGATTCGGCCGATGCGTGGGTATGTTGGTCACCGGAAGTCCGTACACGCTCTTGAATTCACCTACGCTGTCATTCGTCGTGCCTGTCATCCCACAGAGATTGCTGTAGAGAGAAAAGAACTGCTGGCGGGAAATTCCCGTCAACGGATTGTTCTCCTGCGTCACGGTAACATTTTCCTTAGCTTCGACCGCTTGATGCAATCCGTCACTCCAACTTCGATCTTCAAAGATGCGTCCGGTGTTCGAATCGATGATCTTGATTTTGTCGTCCGCCAAGACGTAGTCCACGCTCTCTGAAAAGAACGTCTGCGCTCGCAACGCTTGCTCCACATACAAGTGCCAGGGGCGTCGAAGCCGCTGCATGGTCGAACGGTCCAGCCGTTGTGCGGCCTCTTCCTTGCCTTGATTGGTCAGACTGGTCCGTCGTGTTGGTTCCTCGACAATGTAGTGCTTTGCCTTGACAAGTGATGCGGCGACTTCCTGGGCCAACAAATACGGTTGTGGATACGGCGACGGATCGCCCCCTGCACCTGAGAGAATCAAAGGCGTTGTCGCTTCGTCAATCATGACACTGTCGGCTTCATCGACAATCGCGCAAAAATGCTGGCGTTGCATTCGCGCGGCTGCTGGCTGCTGCTGGCCACGATGTTGTGACTGCAATCGTTCGCCCAGTCGTGGATCTCGCTGCTGGACCATGGCTAACTGGTCACGAAGATAATCAAACCCGAATTCATATCCCGGCCCGTAGGTGATGTCGGCTTCATAGGCTTCGCGTTTTTCGCTGGGCGATTGCCCGCGGAAGATCGACCCGATCGTCATCCCCAATTGGTGCACGATCGGCTGAACGGTTTCGTGATCACGCTGCGCCAGGTAATCGTTGGTTGTCATCATGTGGACACCTTGACCGCACAACGCTTGGGCACAGCTGGCAAGCACGCCAACGAAAGTCTTTCCCTCACCCGTTTTCATTTCGGCGATTTCGTTGCTTAGAAGCGATCGGCCGGCAAGCAATTGAACGTCGTGAAAGCGAATTTGGTGCGTGCGATACGCAGCTTCCCCAATCAACGCGAATGCAGACGCCAGATCATCTTGACCGACGATCCTTTTTTCGTCCGTGCATCGCTTGCGAAGTGAGAGTGTCTCGGCCTTGAGTTGGGCATCATCCAAATCGCCAATTCGCGGTTCTAACGCGCGGACGTGCGACAGCAATGCATCGCCACCGATGGCAGGACGATTGGCAAAGGAGAACCCAAAGAACGATTGGAGCAATGTCATGAAGCGCTGCGCTGAGACACAAGAGGGCTGTTGATAAGCTCGTGGAAGCTAGAATTTACTACCGTTGCCTAATAGAGATCGAAGCCCCGCAGGATCGACAGTCTTGGTTGCTGGTATCGCGCCGTGTTGTCCGATCGCCTTTGGTTTGGCGGCCGTGTTGGGTTTTGCGATGGCCGTAGGTTTTGCTTCTCCCATGATGCTCGCGATTTTTTCGTCGAGTTGACTGCGAGAATTGAAGCCGGATGTACGTACCTGGGATCCAATCACGCCGTCGTCGATTCCAGCATGCGCCGCTTGCTGTACGGGAAGCCTGGTAGGTCTGGGCAGGGATCGTGTTGCTGCTTTGGAACGCTGCGGTTTCGGTGTCTGGGACACCAAGGGGAGTGCGTTTTGTTCGACGTAAGTTTCGACTGGGGTGGTAGTCCCGCCGAACATGTTGAACTCATATTTTTCGAGACCGTTTTCGCAAGCACGGCTCGTTTCGATCTGCTCGCTTTGCATCAAAATGCCAAGCGCTCGCTTGAGGTTGACGATCGACATGGCATAGTTGACTTGCGACTGAGCGAAATTGGCTTCCTGGGATGCGACGCGATCTTGAGCATCCAAAATGTCTTCCAGCAGGAAACTGGTGCTGCGATTGTCGCCTGGCATCAATTCCCATCGTTTTTGGAAGTAGGCCAGGTCCACCTCGTTCGCGTTCATGGCATCGTAGCGGCTTTGCATTTCTTGATACGTCGTGTCCACTTCTCTGACAGCAATGTCGACTTCAGACATAAGGCCTTCGACTTCAAATTGAAATTGAGAAATCGCTTGACGCATTTCTAGCCGTCGTCGCCTGTGACGATTTTTGGCCATTCGATTTCCAATCGGAATCTCGTACCGAATACCCGCCGAATAGCTTGGCTCTCCGACGGTGAATTGGTCCAACCATGCTCCTGCGATGTCATTTTGTCCCTGAAGGCCGCTTAGATAGGTTTCCAGAACGACATCCAGTATCGGCAGCAGTTCGTTCTTTGCGACCGAAAGTCGGACGCCCGCTGCACGTACTTTTTGGATTGCATTGTCAATTTCCGATCGCGTCTGCAATGCTTGCGACATGGCGTCGTTGACGGTCAGATTCAGCGGTGTGCAGTGAGGTGCTTCGGAAGGAATCAATTCGATTGTCGAGGCGTAGAACTCTGGATCGTTGACCAGGCCACGCAGTTGAGATTCTACGTTTCGCACTTGAGCTTTGGCACGAATCAATTCTGTGCGACGCGTTTGAATCGCAGCGCGGGCTCGAGCAATTTGGTTTTCAACGGCATCGATTTCGCGGCGTGCTTCCAATTCACTGAGGATCGCTTCGCCGCGTTGAAGGTGTCGATGCTTTTGCTGCAACCGCGAACGTTCCAGGTAAAGTTGCCAGTAGTTCTCGGTGACTTCGACTAGGTAGTCCTGCAATTGCTCCGAGACTTGGTCCCACGCGATCCGCTCGTCCATCTTGGCCAGCATGATCAGGCTTGTGTTGTACGGCTTGCCGGCACCACTGAGCAAAGGCTGCGTCAGATTGAGTTTCAGCTGAGTGTTGCCTTGGTGGCGAGGGTTGATGAAAGTCGAATTATTGGTGAGCAAGCCAACTTGCTGAGCCAGTTCAACGCGTCCACCGCGCGACGTCTTGCGAGAGATGCCTGCGGAGGCAGAAAAGTCGTCTTCACGAAACCGTCTGGATCCGCCGGGTCCGACCGTTAAATCATTGCCCACTGGTTCACTTGGGCGTCGAAAACGTGATTCCACAAACGTGGTGACATCAAATTCCGCGATCGCTTCCATCGTGGACTTTTCGCGGATCAATGGCAGATCAGCGAGACCCTTCAAGTACTTTGAATTCGCGAGCGTGCGAACCATGAGTGTTTCAATACTAAGCGGGATCGATATCGCATCGGGGCGTGTGGGGGTTACGACCTGTTGGTCCCACCATGTGGTGCGGCGTGACGATCCGTCGGCGGACTGAGCTGCCGCTGCTGCGCTTTCGGAAATCCAATTTGGAAATTGGTCAGCAAGATCGATGTAGGGAGCAAGGTACTGCATCCCGCACGGATGAATGATGGAGCGAATCGTGCCCAGGCCCAAGTCAATGCAATCTGGTTTTAGAGGCGGGTTTTCGCCGAATAGTCCGCATCCAACCATGGTCAAATCATCCGCTGGCAAATCCCCATAAGCATCCGCGTCTGATGACATTCCTCGTGATTTCAGTGCCGCGACGACGGCGAATTCAGCTTGTGCCAATTGGGTCCGAATCTCGGCCGATGCTTGAATAAGGTCAGCCAAGCTTTGATCAGATGCGGAAGTCGGATCCAAACCTTGCCCCACTCGCAGAGCCGGTGATCCAGGTTCGGTGTACTGCTCCAGACTGACCAGCTCGATTGAGCGATCAATGTGG
>CAYUGI010000126.1:0-6149 GCA_964444105.1 uncultured Pirellulaceae bacterium | reverse complement strand
GCAATGGGCACGGGTGCTTCGCCGCGACGCTCGCGCAGCAAAGCGTCTTCCTCAGCAAATTCCTCTGACTCTGCCAGCAGAGCATCGGTCAATATCGATGAAAGCCCATGCTCTGGAGACGTGCTTACGCATCCCGCCGTTGTTAGCAACGGTGCGATCAGTACGATCGTCAGTAATTTGTAGAATCCGGTCATTCGGTCTGTAGCGAATGTGTCATCTGGGAAGGAGTTAACGGCTATGTGTGTTTATTCGGATTATGAGGATCCTAATGTTCAGGTTGAGAATGAGATTCCGGTGTTTTTACGGGTTTAACGACAGGTAATCCGTACAGAGCCCGCAAGGCGCGCAAATCGCCCAATTCATCCATTAAGCAAATGTGTCTGAAGAGTCCCTGATCAGGTTGAATAACACGACGTTTTTGCAGAAATGTCACCCAGAACGCTAACTGCAATTCCCTCCTGAAGATCCCTTCTTGCGTCGAATACATAACCTACCTATCCCGCACTCTTTGCGCACTTTTTGCGTCGAGGTGATCTCTCGCGGCGATAGTGCAATTCGGCGTGAGTGAACATGAAGATCAAGTTACTGCTATCAAAATGGACGTCCTTGGTTGAGGAGGGTGCGCTGGGATTGCGCACTCGTCTTACCGCGAAGCTTAGTCAGCCTCCTGCTCGTCGGCTTCAGTTGAGACAGTTGGAAGAACGTGTGATGATGTCCGCTGCGCCGGTTCCCGTGGAAGTGCCGAGCGACGCGGCAGCAAGCGGAGCCGACACTGGTGCTATCACGGATGACGCGATTTCCAGTACTGCGGGTGACGGACTGGGCAACGACTTCATCACGGTCTGGTCAGAAGAGGGTGGCGGCGATCCGGAAGCGGCTGCCAAAAGCCGCGAGATCGTGTTCATCGACAAAGCGGCTGAGGACTATGAGGATCTGGTTGCAGACATCATCAACAACGCGGACTCGACGCGCGACTTTGATATCTATTTGCTGGATAGCTCAAAGGACGGGATAGACCAGATCACTGGTGTGCTTGCCGACTACAGCGATGTTGATGCGATTCACATTGTCTCCCACGGTGACGACGGTGAAGTCACATTGGGGAACGGCACACTCGATTCGAGCAACCTTGACGGGTACGCCGGTGCCATTGCTAGCTGGGGATCAGCGTTAACGACCGATGGCGACCTGTTGATCTACGGCTGCGACTTCGCGGGTAATGCGGATGGTCAGGCTCTGGTGCAATCAATCAGCGCACTGACTGGCGCGGACGTTGCAGCCAGCACCGACGACACCGGACACACGATCTTTGGTGGCAACTGGGACCTCGAATACTCAACGGGACAAATTGAAACATCGGTTGCGCTGAGTGAACAGGCGCAGGCCAATTGGGGCCACCTGTTGAACGTGACAATCGACTCGACAACGACCGGCACAGCGGCCACAAATGCTAGCAGCGTTACCGTCTCGCATACAACGTCGGGCACCGATCGATTGATGTTGGTAAGCGTCTCGATCGGAGACCACAACGGCGACAGCGTCAGCGGCGTGACATACAACGGCAACGCGTTATCTCATGTCGGAACGCAAGCAGGCGTGGGGCAGACGCGCGTGGAGATTTGGTCCTTGGTGGCACCTGACCTGGGCACGCACGATGTGGTTGTCAGCTTCGCGACAAACGCGCATGACGGAGCGACTGTTGGCGCGATCACGTTTAACGACGTACACCAGACCAATGCCTTGGGGGCGTTTGGTGGTGCCGATGGCGATTCTGCTTCGACAGCAACTGCAGGAATCGCGTCGGATGCAAATGACCTCGTGTTCGCCGCAGTGGCTGCACAGGATTCGTCGGACGTGGAATTCACGGCGAATACCGGATCCGAATTGTGGGACCTTTTCCGCGATACAGCGAATGCGTCTGCGACAACGATTGCTGGGGCCGCTGGCGGTGTGACCGCCAACTGGACCATGAGTAACAATGCGCAGTGGGCCGTAGGCGGTGTTGCCATCAATGCGACTTCCGCTGTCACGCCCGCCTGGCAAATTGCCGGCGACACTTCCGTTGAAGAAGGCGACTCGGCGGTCTACACGATTTCGCTTTCCGATACAGTTGGCGTGGGGAATAACGTCTCGGTTGATTTGGCGATCACCAACGGCAGCGCCAGCAGCACCGACTATTCAAACTTTGTGTCGGCGATCAATTCGGCGGTTTCAAGCCGCGCAGATCTGAGCTTCGATGGGACAACTTTGACATATGATCCTGGTACTTCCTACAGCTCTTCGTATTCCACAGGGGGAAGCGGTTTCGCCGACATCTCGGGCAGCGGTACGAATTTGTCTTTGGGTGATGACCAGTCCGCAGCGGCCAACATAGGCTTCGACTTCGATTTCTTCGGCGTGGAACGCACGCAGTTGTTTGTCAGCTCCAATGGCTACGTGACCTTCGGCAGCAGCACGAACGCGCCGACCAACCAACAGATGACGGGAACCCAACTTGGCGGTCGCGCCGCGATCGCAGCGTTCTGGGATGACCTTGATCCATCGTCTTCGGGAGCCGTTTATGTAGACACAGTCGGATCGGTGGGAAATCGACAGTTCATCGTCCAGTGGGATGACGTTCCCTACTTTAACGGTGCGGGCGACACCGGACGCTTCCAACTGGTTCTCAGCGAGGCAAGCGGGGAAATTGAGGTGCGATATGACGATGTCGATTTTCAGGGGACATCGCATGACGATGGACGCTCAGCAACGATTGCGATTCAGGACGGAGCGGGCACTGCGATCCAGCATTCTTTCAACACGGCCAGTGTTGAAGACAATTCGAAAGTCGTCTTTTCGATTGACACAGCAGCGACAATGGAAGATCTGTCGTTCACTCTTGAGACGATTGACGACGAAACCGCCGAAGGCGACGAAACGCTGACGATCGGGTTGTCCAATGCCGTTCGCAGTGAAGTCGGTGCGTCCAACCAGTTGACAACTACGATTGTCAATGATGATTTTGAGCCGATTGCGACTGACAATGCCAACACCGTTGTCGAAGATGTCACGCTGACAGCGACCGGCAATTTGATCACGGACGATGATGGCTTCGGAGTTGACTTTGTCGATTCAACGGTCGCGAAGAGCGACTTTGTTTGGTCAGACCAATTCACTAATGGCGAAACGCTTGCGCCACGCACCGTCGATGGGGTCGAGATCGCCTTGACGTTTGCTGACCCAGACGGAATCAGTTCGGGGGCCAGCTTTACTGCGCAAACCGTTTCTCCGCAGGGTGGATCAACCAGCTATGCGCGAATGAGCATCAATGCACCCGAAGGATTCACGTCGTCTCGGGTTGAGATCACGACGACGTTTGACCAAGCCGTGCAAGACCTCTCGTTCTTCTTGTATGACTTGGACAACGGGACAACTTGGGGCGACGATATCATTGTCCATGCCTACAACGGAACCACGGCGGTTGCAGTCACCCTGACTCCGGTGACCCCCGGTCGGCACAATGTCAACGGCAATCAGATCGAAGCGGTTGGCGGCGTTGTTGCGAACACTAGCTCCGTCGCAAATGTGTTCGTCGAGATCGATAGTCCGATTACCTCGTTCGTGATCGACTACGGTTACACCGACAACGTGACGACCACCAACCCCGCGTTCCAGATCATGGGGATCGGTGACTTTGATTTCAGGCGGTTCAACTACGCCACGACGTCCGCTGTAGAAGCCGAAACCGATCCCAACATCGATGTGACTGGAAGTTTCGGCACGATTGACTGGGACGCCGAGGGAAATTACGTCTACACGCTGGACAATGGCAATGCCACGGTGCAGGCCTTGGGTGTGGGCGAGACGCTGATCGAAACCTTTGAGTACACGATTACCGATCTACGTGGTGACACTGATACGGGCACGTTAACGATCACGATTGAAGGAACCAACGATGTTCCGATTATCGACTTGAATGATGACGGAACGACGGCCGACCGTTCGTACAGTGCTTCTTTCACCGAAGCCGACGCAGCAGTTCCAATCACCGATGTTGACTCAACTGTGCTTGACGTTGATGGTGATGTTTCATCGCTTTCGATGACGCTAGGCGGATTCACCGACGGTGGAAGCGAACACTTGATCATCGGATCCAGCACGTTTAACTTCGGCACTTCGGCCACGACAACAGAGTCATTCGGCGGAACGACCTTCTCGATTTCGTATGACGGCGGTACATCGATCACCGTGACGAACGATGCTGGCGGAACGATGTCCGTCGGCGATTTGTCACTGTTGACACGCCAGATTTCCTACGAAAACGTCTCGCTGTTGCCAACCGAGGGCGCTCGCACGATTGGCTTTAGTGTCAACGACGGCTTCGTCGATAGCAACACCGCGACGAGCACAATCGCGGTAACTCGAAACGCAGAATCCGTTGAATGGTCGATTGCTGGAACGGATGTCGTCGCGGAAGGATCTAACGCGACCTATACGATCTCGCAGTCCGCAGCGATGCGCAATGGCGAAACGGCTGAAGTCACATTGACGTTGACCGACACAACGGCATCCGCAACCGATCACGCGAACTTCGTCACGGCGGTTCAGGTCGCTGTTACAGCCTACTCGGGTCCCGGGTCAATTGCATTCAATTCCGCTACCAACGTGTTGAGCTTCACGAGTGATGGAACTGGGACGATGGCCGATCTGGGCATCTCTTTTGCGATCAACAACGATTCGCAATTGGAGATGAATGAAGATTTCACGGTGGCGTTATCGAGCCCGACAAGCGAGACAGGCCAAGTCGTCACGATTGCTGGCGGAGCAGGTTCTGTTGACACGACTATCAACGACAGCACGACTTCGCTCGCAACCATCACCGCGACCGATGCAGTAGCGTCGGAAGCCGGCAGTAATCCGGGTGAGTTCACCATCGACTTGGGTGCGCAGAACCAAACCGGCGGAGACATCACGGTTACGTATAGCATCAGCGGAACTGCAGCAATTGGAACGGACTACACCGCGCTGACAGGAACGGCCACTGTCGCCAACGGATCCCAGACTGTCGTGATCGACGTCAGCGGGATCATCGACGACAACTCAGTCGAAGGCAATGAAACGGTCATTGCTACTTTAACTGGGACGAGCCTTGTATCAGTCGGTGTTGATACTCAATCAGCCACAGTCACAATCGAGGATAACGACAGTGCTGCCGTCACCATCGCCGACGTGTCGGTCGCCGAAGATGGCACCATGACGTTCACCGCGACGCTCGATTCGGCTGTCCAAGGCGGGTTCGATGTCGACGTCAATTTTGCGGACATTACAGCCACTGGCTTGGGAACGGATTACACGAGTAGCTCACAGACGCTTACTTTCTTGGGGAACGCTGGTGAGACCCAGCAGTTCACCGTTCCCGTGGTTGACGATTCGATCGTCGAAGCCGTTGAGAGTTTCACGGTTTCAATGAGCAACCTTGTTCCCGTGTCGGCACCAGCTGGATCGATCACGATTAGTGACACTGCCATCGGGACCATTGCCGACAACGACGCCGCTGTCGTGACGGTTGCGGACGTGACCGTTAACGAAGCCGCCGGCACCGCGACGATCACGGTCAATCTTGACAATGACCTGGACCAAGACTTGACCGTTGACGTCAGCTTCGGCGGCGATGGAAGTGACTTTGCCAATGCTGTTCAGAGCGTGACATGGACCGCGGGCGAAACCGGCGACAAAACGTTTACCGTGGCGATTACCGACGATGACTTGGTTGAAGCGGTCAGCGAAGACTTCAACATTGCCCTGGCTGTCAGCGCGACAACTCCGCTTAACGGTCGAGACGTGTCGACCGCCGATACAGGCACACTGTCGATCACTGACAACGACACGACTGTTGTTACGATTGAAGACGTCAGCGTCGCCGAAGACGGAACGATGACATTCACTGCCACATCGACCACGGCAGTCGAAGGCGGATTCATGGTGGATGTCGATTTCACCACCGGCACCGCCGGCGCGGCTGACTTCACCGCTACATCGCAAACGCTGACATTCGCGGGTACAGCGGGCGAGACGCAAAGTTTCACGGTCGCGCTGAACGATGATACGCTCGTTGAAGCTGCCGAGAGCTTCACGGTCAGCATGAGCGGTGTCGTAGCAGCCACCGTCCC
>CAYUGI010000125.1:15834-19221 GCA_964444105.1 uncultured Pirellulaceae bacterium | reverse complement strand
GTTATCACCATCTGATTCGCAGCAGGAATCAGGTCACCCAGTCGGTCCGCTGTCGACTGAATCATCGTGCGATCACCCGCGAGTGCAAGCAACTGTTTTGGGCGAAGCTTACGACTGGCGGGCCAAAATCGTGTGCCGCTACCGCCGGCCATGATGACTGCATGGAGCATAAAAGAGAGATCGTTTTGAGGAAATTTGGTTGATGCAAAAGCTAAACGTTGGGCTAGCACGGATCACTGATCCGCGCACGTTGGTATACCGCCTTTAGGGCCAATACCGCTAAGTCAAGCGACTTCGAATAACTCGAAGCGTTAGCGAGCGGCACTTAGAACGCGCCGCTCGCTGGCGCTTCGCGTTACATACTAAGCCCAATCCATACGCTCCTTAACCCAACAGAGTTAATCGACCTGTGAGTCAATTCGAACGATTCATGAATCATCCGAACTAGTCCAGCACATCCAGCATGCGAGCAAGTTTAGGCTCAAGTAGCGAACACTTGAAGGCCTAGGGTGCAGCCGATGCACTCGGAGTGCTCTCAAGTTTTTCCATCAACAGTCGCACGGCAAGCTGAAACTGAGGGTTGTCGGGCGCAAGTTCAACAGCACGCTGCAGGTAACGAAGCGATTCGTCGTACTTGCCGTTGAGATACAACGAAAGCCCGTAACGATACTGAATATCGGGGTTCGCGGGGGCCAATTTGGCATCGCGACCGAGAAGCACCATTTCTTCGGCTCTCAGTTCCTTGATACGCAGGGTTAATTGGCTCTGCAATTGCGGTGGTGCTTGCTGCATAGAACGTTCCATCACCGACGTCAGGTTTGTCCGTGGCCCAGTCATTGCCGGCTCCAACCGCATCGCCGTCTCGTAGGCCGCGATCGCTTCGTCTAATCGACCTTGCTGTTCGCAGATCATGCCCCAATTCATGTGAGATCCTCCGCGATCCGATGCGACCATGATTGACTGCTCCACTTCCTTTACCGCAAGGTCAACTTGGCTACGCTCTTGCGCATTCATCTCTCCGTATGCCGCCGACAACAAAACTCTTGTCGCCGACTCTCGCACCAATCGCGAATCGTCCTTCAGTAGCGGCAGTAGGAATCGTTTTGCGGTCGCCGGGCCCGTGTTCAAAAACACGCTGATTGCCGAAGAACGCACCTGGGGAACTTCCGTCACGTCTGCTGCCATCGTTTTTGCAATCGCAAGTGCCTCGCCGACTCCAGCCATCGCCAATTCGTTGACCACGGTTGCTCGAGCGATATCGGGGATGCGATCAGTTGACGCCGTCGCAAAACCCAGCAATGCATCTACCGAATCACGATCTCCTTTGCGGAATCTGGCAAGCGGCTCGGCATAGTGCTTGGGAGTCTTTCGTTCGGCCCCATACCACTTTTCACAAGCTTGATCGCACCACTGATCGGTGGCTTCGATGGCCGCTCGGATCGCTTCGTTACCTTCGTCGGCTGCGCGCTGCCACGCTGCATAGTCTTTCGTTGCGAATGACTCTCGTGTCTCAGCATCAAACGACTTCAACTGATCCGTGACATGACAACTTGAGCATGCGTTGGGAGTCCCAACCGAGACAGACAGATCAGGTCGCGGTACGCGTAAGCTATGATCACGCCTCGGATCGACATCCATGTAAGTCGTGTGCGGCATATGACAGTTCACGCACATTGCCCCAGCCGTACCAGGTGCGTGATGATGGTGCGATGGCACGTCATATTTGCCGGCCGCGTGCTGATGGCAAGACGTGCAGGTTTCATTCCCGGGATGCTTCAACTCGAGTGAATGGGGATCGTGGCAATCTGTGCAACGAATCCCTTTGTGGTACATCTTGCTCTGTATGAATGAACCATAGACATACACTTCGTCCTTGATCTGGCCATCGTCGTGGTAGGTCTCCGGCTGCAGCAATTCGAGCGAATAGAAATCATGGTACTTTTCGCCTGCATGAAAGTTCGGGTCTAACACACCGCGGCGGCTATGGCAGGGCGCGCAGGACTGCAACTGCGGCTCGGGATCATCGCCCTTCAGCCGCGCGAGCCCGTATCCATGATTTCGATCCCAGAAAAGCGAGTCCTGATTGGCAAGTTCCACATGCATGCTCCCCGGCCCATGACACGCTTCGCAGCTAACGTCAATTTCCGAAAACGTCGTGTGGTAGCTTGCGGTGCGGACGTCGAAATTTCGTTTCAAGTCCGTTGAATGGCAGTCCGCGCACATGGTTTGCCAACGTTGCATCACGCCAGTCCAGTGCAGCGGATCATCAGGTTCTAATTTCTCGGGCACATCGGGTGGTCGCAAGTAAAACCAACGTTTGTTTGTTGTGTCCCAGCTGATCCGCAAAACTTGTAGGCGACTGACTT
The DNA here is from genome assembly GCA_964444105.1 of uncultured Pirellulaceae bacterium. Taxonomy (GTDB): domain Bacteria; phylum Planctomycetota; class Planctomycetia; order Pirellulales; family Pirellulaceae; genus K23-9. The sequence goes on along the minus strand of CAYUGI010000125.1, from coordinate 16,855 downwards.
CGTTTTCTGGCATGTCGTCGGTGCGATCGAATTCGACCATGTACTGCTGCAACGGCTCGACACCAAAGACATACTTCACATGGAAGTCTTCCATTTCGCCACTTTCGCCCTCCGTGTGAACCATGAACCGATCACCATCACGAAAAAGACGGTTCTGCAGACCATCATGTTCAAAAATCGCGTCGTCAAAGTCGCCCAACACGGTGTCTTCAGTGGCCAAGTCCATCGCCAAGTCATGATGCGATCCCTCAAACGCAGCGGCTTGATCTTGGTGGCAATCGATGCAACTGGATCGGCCGACGAAGGTCGATTTCGCATTGGCAGGCATCGCGGACCAGTAATCGGCAAACACGATGGCCGTCAGGCCCAAAGCAACGAGGGTTAAAGCAATGCCGCGGCGGGAACGCAACAATTTTGAAATTCGTGAGTCGGACAAGTGTGGGAGCGAACTATTGGAATCTGGGCATGAAATTGGCGAAGCGTCTTAAGGAGACGAAGAACGTCACAACTTGATCGCCGTTAACGGAGAGCTGAGCTTGCATCGGATGTAAGCAAGTCAACTGCCACACGTCTCATTTGAACAACCAAAGCCTGCTGCTTCGATCCCAGTTTACCAAGCTTTTCCAAGAGACGCGCTGACTTTAAAAGTGATTCAGCTGCGTGAGCGTGATTTGAATCAGGCGACAAGCTTACGCCAGACGCGGGTGACAATCTGTCCAACCCTTCATCCAGCGACGATCCATCCAAAATACTACCGCGTTCCTGAAGGACATCTAACATGTCATCGAGAATTCCATCTCCCGTTTCGACGCTTTTTCCCTGTAACGCTTTCTGGATTTGATCGGTCGCGTGCGAGTCCTGTTTCAACGCTGACGATTCTTGAGGACCAGCGACGGGCTGACGTGAAGGTTCATCAGCTCCAATGGCAAGGACCATCAGAACAGCAAGAAACAGACCCGCATAACGGATAGCAGACATTGAATGCACTCGTGTGTTGAACGCAAAGGAAAGGCAATTTTGA
>CAYUGI010000125.1:0-15734 GCA_964444105.1 uncultured Pirellulaceae bacterium | reverse complement strand
TTTGTCTTGGGCGGATTCGGTTTCGGTGCTACTGGTTTCCGCGTTCGACTGGCAGGACGCCGCTTGATGGGCAAAAGAGCATGTTGAGCCTGATAAGCAACATCGGCAATTAACGCATCGACTCTGTTTCGGCATACGGCGTAGGCGGCAAGCGATGGGATCGCGACGATTAGCCCGCCAACCGTTGTGACCAGCGCCTGATAAATGCCTTCCGCCAAATCCCCTGCCCCAGCAGCACCACGCGTTGTTGCGACCTGTTGGAAAGCAAAAATCATCCCCGTCACTGTTCCAAGCAATCCGACCATGGGCGCGATGTTCCCGATGACAGACAGATATTCGATTCGACGCATCAGTCGAGCCGACTGTTCAGCCAGAGCATCCTCGACCGATTTTTCGACCTCCCGCCATCCGTAGTCATGCTCACTTAGCCCCGCCAGCAGCACAACACTTAGTACACTGGGGGATCGCCTACAGACCGCGTCTGCTTCGGGGACTCGCGCCGTAAGCAAAGCTTGTCGCACGGTATCGGCCACGCCTTCGGGCAATACTTCGCTCCGGCGCAAGGACATCACCTGATCGAAGACTAAGTAAGCCGCTGCCACGCTCAGCGCAAAAAGCACCATCAGAATCAGCACACCAGCGATTCCACCACTGAGCAAAATGTCGAAAAACCCACCAGAGGTTTCTTCGGTGGACCCCTGGGCAATCAACAACTTATCCATGACCATCGCATTGGCTGTCACATTCGACACCGCAAAGACTGTTGCTAACAAGCTCATTGATCCGCTCCCGCCTCGGATCTACCGGCCGACAACAAAAACTCCGCATCGGCCAACAAAGGATCATCCCATCGCAGTCTTAGCACGCCGGACTTTTGCAGCAACGAAATTGTTTCGTGATGTTGGTCGCGAATTCGTTTTTCGGCGTTGACCACACTTCCCCGCCGCTGTGCCCACGAAAGAACCAGCATCGCGAATAACGCCGTTGGCAAAATACTTACCAGCAAACTAGTAAAGATCATCGCGAACTCAGGTTTGGGAAACGAATCTAATTCGCCGCCCAGCTCACGAAACGCAGTCAAGCTGGCACCAAAATACTGGCTATACAAAGCGATCACCGGACCGGCCATCAAGAACCAAAAAATTCCCGTCCCGACCAACGCACAGCCCAAGACCGAAGCGGGTGACATTGCTTCGCGGTCAACTTCGTCATCAAAGATTCGCTGCGATTCTTCTTGCAACGCATCGATTCCAGCTAAGAACGCGACCTGGCTGCGTGAATCATCCGCCAATCCCGCTTCCTTGTTTGTTCCAGGATGCCGCAGTTGGGCCAGTTCATCCCGAAATCGTGTCGCCAGCGGACCCAGGCGATCCGCCACAGCAGCAGCGCTTCGACGCCTCAGTCCGTCACGCACATCATCTTCCGCGCCAGCCGTATTGGCAATGTTCTTGGTGCTGCTCCAAACTGCGCTGACCAACGATGGCAGCGAACCTGACAACGACAACAGAACACGATCCCACGCACCATGCGTCAAATTCAATAAACCAAGCTGTGATCGGTATGGAAAACAAATCGCTGGCGTGTCGGATAGCAAGGAAAGTCTCAGCCGAGACCTGACAGCGGCGCGAAGCGGTCCACCACTCCCAACCAGCGTTTCGGCCACCTCAGCAGGCAACTTTGTCGCCTCGTCATGAAGTCGCTTTACGGCCACGGTAAGACCTGGCAACTGATCGCTGAGCACATTGTGCAATGCGGCTCGAAAGCGCCCATCCAATGCCGCCAATCGCGTCCCGCGACGGCGGTCGCCCTCCCAAGCGTTGCCTAGCTCATCCTGAAGACGCTGCCCAATCGCTTTCGCGGCACCACTGCCTACTTCTTCCTCGCTTCGACTACCCACATCAAAATCATTCAAAATCACCGGTGCGACAATCGCACTTGTCGGCGCGACACTGCGCATCTGAGCGATAAACCCATCAATGTCGGTATCCAACGCATCGTCTTTTTCCCGAACAACATTGACGACGGGAATCACGATCGTACCTTCGCTTGCCGACGCCAACATACCAACGGCCTGCGAGCGAAGTTGATCACGGCGAACGACCAACAACAGCACCGATGCAAGTGACAGGGCACGAGACGCGACGGCTGAGATTGCCCGACGATCGTCGGTCGCTCCGGGTGAATCGACCAGCAGATAACGCAGGCCGATTGGCTGCATCTTCGAAGCGTCGCAGTGGAGATATTGTTCGTAACGTGAATCTAAGTCGGCAGGTGGAGTCGGGCCGACCCAGTGCAATTTTTCAGTTGCCTCGGACGCATTGTTGCCACTCTGGATACTTTTGGCGACCGAAGCGTCACCGATCATCTGCCGAATCAGCCACGACTTCCCTTGCCCGGTTGCACCAACGACGGCAATCACGACCGCACCGGGACTGCGGTCCTGCAGGATCTGCCCGCGGGCTTCACCATGCTCATCACACAGCTCCAAGACCTGCCGACCCGTTGAACTTTCGCCCAACACATTGGCAGCACTGTTGCGAACACGACGCAAAAAACGTTCGCCAGGGGCTCCCAGCTGAACCTGTTCGGTGTCGCTGGTGGAAATACGATTTGATTCTAGATTCACGAGCCGGCGGGTCCGCTACGGGGTAATAGGCGTTGCAATTCTTGTCGGAAATCGTCTCGAATACGATACACGCTCAACGTCGGCCCAATGCTCTCGCGTCGAACGATTTGAGACTTGGGAAGCGTCTCGTCCGCGTCCCCCAAACGTATCGTCTGTTCTGCAGTGGGTCGGGCGACACCGAACGTATCGCAAAGAACCGCATGAAAGTCGGCTAGCTGTTGACGCGCGGCTTGTTGGCCCACATTGCGCGTGCTCTGGCCTCCCGCCCACATCGTTGCCAAAGTGGTCAAACCAAGTGCTGCAAACAATTCGGGGATCGATGCCGAAACAACCATCGATGTCCCGAAATCAAATGGAATCATCAGGACACCGCCAAAAGCTGCCAACATTGCGGCGAGAGGCGTAAGGCCCGCCGCTAGTTTCTTCCGCATGGGAACCTCGGCCCACATCTGACGAACCGCGTCATCCAGACGACGCGGGTCCAAGGTGGTGAAATCATCTCGCTCATAACGCGACACAGCTGAATCGGCCGCTTCGTTCCATTTCATCTGGTCAATGACTTGGCCTTTTTCATCAAACCAATGCGACAAAGCAATGCTACCGCCGAACCGGTCGATCGCCGTTTGCAATCGCTCGGGCGTCATCAACCCTCCGTACTCGCCACGCTGAAACTTTTCTTTGATCTCACCAGCGGTTCGTTTTGCAATCGCCGTCGGCGTCAACTGCTTAATAAAGTCGCTCGCACCGCCGAGCGCTTTTTGCACCCAAGTGTTCATTCTGACGCCCCATCGTGCATACCATGGCGCGGTCAGCGCAAACGATTCACTTAACTGCCGAATGATTCGTTGACTTTGGTGCAAACGCAACTCCAACACCTTTCCGCCCGGTTCGCGGCGGGCGAAGAATTCAAGCGATGTATCCATCAGACAATCACTTGCTTTCTGGCTCTGCGCAGCCGACCGATCCGCGTCACGATCAACCGCCGCAAACGCTGACTCCCAGAGATAGCTTCGCAGGGAATGCTCACGCGCCAGGATGAACTTGTCCGACGATTCCGAACGGTCTAATCGCTTCGGCAATTCTCGCAGCAAGCGGTCGTCGGGGATTGCCGCTGGCGGGTTGTTGTCAGCGTCTTCATCCACCGAGAAAAACACCGGCTGTGGATCCGCGTCTTTATCGAACGCCGCAGCGATCACTTCGTCGTCGGCGGGAATGAATGGCTTGCTTCCAGGGACCTCAAAATCGTAAGCCGCAAAAACCGTTTCAATTCCATGGCCGCGGGCCAACGGGCCAAAAGTCTCTAACACTTGATCGGGTGTTTGGCGAGGACGGATTTTGTTGACGGCAAGGAGTCGCGGGATCCCTGGCATCAAGTCGGCGGAAATCCGCAGCAAGTCACCCAGCGTCGAATCACGCGAAGATTCCGCGGACGACACGACAATGAATGCGGAGCAAAACGTCGCGGCACGCCCAAGCAATTCCCGCCGGTCTTCCGGTGAGCCCAATCCAAACGCCTCGTCTGAAACAATGTCCGGACAATCCAGTAGCCCAATTCCAGCTTCGTCTAATCCCGGGTCAGTCGCGACCAAAGGTATCGACAACGAGCCGGAGTCGCCACTTCGATTGTTGTATTGTTGATGAGCTTCCGCGGGATCTTCGGACAACATCTCAGGCGGCATTCCCACGGCATCGCCCAAGTCGCTCATCAGCAACCCCCACAAATCCGCGTCCGCCCGCCAGGCAGTTGGCAGCCAAAGGACGAATCGGTGCGTTCCTTCATCGTTACTAAAACCGCGAAGCGTACGTTGGCGACCTTTTTCACTCAGAAAGGTCGCGACCAAACTGGTCTTGCCGCTGTTTAACATGCCAGCGATGGCCAGCGTCGGGTAACCGACCAGCTTGGATGCCGAGTTGTACTGTCGGCCAGCTGCCAAGACATTTCGCGCCGTTTCTTCGTCTATGCGGCGAGTTGCCGAAAGAAAACTCTCGCGCCCTTCGGTGGGGAATTCCCGTTTGACGACAGCGCGCTGGTCATCGTCTTCCAGTAAGGACTGCAAGCTGGGCCAATCAATCGATTCGTCTTCCTGATTTCGACGCAAATCGAAGATCCTTGGGCGGGCTGGGTATGCAACTGCTCGAAACCGATGTCTTCAAATTTCAGATGGACACGGCGTTCAAGATCACTCGCTTTACAGCGATGGTTGTGGATCGCCATTGTCTGCGAAATCGCCCGCCACGTCACGGGGACTTTCCAATTCCAATGTCGCAACTTTCTCCCACCAATCGCGAGCCTTTGCGGAAGTCCAATCGCAAGCGTCAGAACACCGGGCGAGCCTTTCGGCAAAGTCCGACATGGAGGAGGGTCGCTGCTGCGGGTCCTTTTCTAAACACAACATCAACAATTCGACTAAGTCCTGCGGCAGGACAGATTCGGGCGCCACCCCCTGGCCTGTAGAAGTGTTTAGATCCTTGAGGCGTTGCTGTGGGGATACCGGAATTTCGTGCAACTGTTTCGCACAAGTATCGGCGGCGTTCTCACCGCTGAAAACGGGAACACCACACAACAGGTGATATCCAACAGCCCCCAGCGAATAGATGTCGCTGCGCTGATCCGCTGTCGATGCATCTCGAACCGCTTCGGGGGACATGTAAGACGGCGTCCCGGTAATCGAGGCAAACTGTGTCAACTGGACCGAGTCGTGAGACAGGTCTCTTACAAGACCAAAATCCAAAACCTTCACCAAGTCATAGACACCCGGTTGTGACGACAACAGAATGTTGCCTGGCTTGATATCCCGGTGCACCATCCCCCGATCATGCGCTTCGACAAGCGACCAGCATACCTGCTGCAAAATGTGGATCACTCGATGAGGACTCTGACGTCCGTAGCGTTCGATCAAGCTCGCAAGCGAGATCCCCTGAACGTATTGCATCACGTAGAAAAACGTTCCTTCCTCGGTTTGTCCGAAGTCATAGACCTCGACCGTATTGGGATGGCGCAGCTTGGCAGTCAACTGCACTTCACGCTCGAACCGCGAAAAAGAATGTGGATTGACGGCATCAAATTCCAACACCTTGATTGCGACGTCGCGTTGCAATGACTCGTGACGCGCCAAATAAACCTTGCCTGCACCGCCGATGTCTAGCGTACCCTTGAGTTCGTATTGCCCCAGTCTTCGGGCCGGATTTTGAGCCGACGTAAAGCGACGAATGATCGCCGCCATCGCAAACAGGCCCAGGCTTGTCATCAAGACCACCCCCAGTAGCAACGCAAACGAATTGCGTAGCACTCTCATCGGCCCGTACGCTTCGTCGTAGTCGATCTTCGTGACGACAGCGAATCCGTACTGCGGCACCCAATACCAAGTGCCGATGACATTTTTTCCGCGGTAGTCTTGGTAGCCCGAAAGATTTGATCCAGTCGCGCCACGCGTGGCCTGATCGGCTGCCTCGGTTAACGGGAACAAAGATGGCTCTGTCTCATCACCCTCAGTTACCAGCTTTGCGGATTCGGGTACTCTTGCGTGCAAGTTTAGAACACTGGTGCTAGCATCGATTGCACCTGTCGCAACGAAATGTGATTCAAACCGACTGCGTGTGATGAAAAGACCGTTTCCATCCACCGCGATCGTCTCACAACTTTCGCCAATTTGCGCTGTTTGCAACAATTCGCAAAATCGATTCAGCGGATCAATCATCAATGCAAATCCGCCCAACGATGTGATTCCTTGACTGATGGGTGAAATCGCGAGCATCAGCGGGCGATCTGGCGTGGCAAATCGACCGTAATCTTCCAGCGAAATCGGACAAGTGAACGGCCGCGTGACGGTTGCTTCAGACCGATCAATGCGATCTTTGGTGTCGGTCGCCAATGGAAGCACCATGCCAATCATCTTTGAATGACTCGATGCAGCGACCTTGCCATTTGCGTCAAAGAGACACCAACCAAAGAAGTCCTTCGCATCGTACCCAGCCGCATTCAACCCAGCCGCATTCAACCCAGCCATATGCTCGCTCGACTTTGTTGCTGCGCCGCGATGAGCAGTTGGGGCCTCCTTGGAAGCATCTTCCAGAATCCTCCTTGCTGAGGCTTGGATCTTCGCGTCTGACATACTTGCCGCAGCATCCGCCGCTCGTCCTTCGAGCCAGATTTCCATGGCGGCGACATTGGCGTTTCGAATCGTTTCAATCGAAGTGCGATTGACTCGTCGCATGGACTGACGAACGCGGTGCCCAATCAACAACGTCGTCAACAACAGCAACAGGGAAACGATAGCGGCGATCCAGAACGCGACGCGCCGCGCCCGTGAGTTCTTGGCATATTTGCCACGTCTCTGCGTCGTCGAACCGACGCTTGCAAACGTTCCGCCAAGTCCGGAGGTTCCAACGGAGAAATCGCTCCCGGTATCAGAGCGATTATTAGAATCAGGACGAGAATCGGGAAAGGCCATCACACCGGGATTCCAAACCCGAGGTCACAAACTAAACATTGGAAAGCCCCGACCGCACAAATTCAATCTACCGCCTACCAGTTTACTGCAAACGGATCGACCTGTTGGCAGTCAACGGAGGATCAATACTCAGCTTGGTACGGATTCAGCGGATTGAGGTAGGACAGCGTCAGCTCGGAGGCATTCACATCGGATCCACCAGTATGGCAAACAAGTCGGGTTGGATGCGCAAAAGCTTCTAACAACTCAGCACTTGCGTCGAGCGTCGTATCGTAAACCTGCGCTGTGCTTTGTCTGGCATTCACAGAGTCCGACGAGGGAGTGTCCATTCCCACCGAGTGGATTGTGATCGCGATTGGCAAAGTGTTTTCGTGAGACAAGAGTGCCGACGAGCGATCGGAATCCAAATGCCGCGTCCCCGATTGAGACTCGAGCTGTCCCAGCAATTTGATACCCTCAGGAAACCCCAGAGTGTGTACAGGTGCAAATTTCGTTGCCACGATTCGATCGACTGATGCCGCATATGGCTGCGTTGACGCCGCATAGTAAAGCGGTGGAACCACGTCAGCGAATTTAGATGGTGAGTCGCTGTGATCGGAATTCAACGCGTTCTTCGCGGCCCAAGCGTTGTATGCGCCACTCCGCGACGACGAGGCCCCTTCGCTTGCGGCACCCTGAAAAATCTCGCGGCCGCGCTCAGGCAACTTAGAATGCCCAAGCTCATCTTGATGGACGCCCCCAGGCAAGACGCTCATTACAGTCGCAGTTTCAATGGTGCTGGGGTCCGATTCGCCCCCCAAAACCAAATCGGGGCTCAGCCCCGCATTAATCACACCGATACGCCTCAACGTTGACGAGGAAACACGCTCTGGTTTGGCTACGGCGCCCGAGACCCGAACCGTCTTTGACCGACTCTCTGATTCTCCATCTGGACTAGGGCTGGCTTCCGCAATGCTTGGCGGCAACTCTGTGAAAGTGGATTGCCTGGCGGAACTGATCGATTCGCTTTCAATACGACTGCCCGATACACGACTGCCTGATGATTGACCAATCGAACCGATTAGCGGCCGCAACAAACTCCGCGCATCCTGACGTGCGTCGGCGGTCCGCACCAACGACATCGGGCGCACCAACTCAGAATTGGTTTGCGGGTTTGGGCGATTGTTCATCAAAACAGACGCTTCAGCGACTGGGGGCGTCTGCACCAAAGTCGGCTGTGTCGCACTCGGCTGTGTCGCACTCGGCTGTGTCGGGATCGGCTGTGTCGACAAAGCTTGCTCGGTCAGCCCCACAGTCGAACCCTGAACCAGGTCCTGCTGAGGTGCAATCACCAGCGGTTCCAATTCTAGTGCCAGATCGGCGTCCTCGAGCGGCAGTTCGACATCCGCCTGGTTAGCTGGCAACGGAATTTCTTCGACCAACGGTAACGCAGTTACCACATCAATGAACTTTTGATCGAACGATGCCATACTTGCTATCGCCGGTAGCATGTCTCCTTCATCAACGGGCAGATCAGAGTCAAGAAGTTCATTGAGCAAACGAGAATCCAAGCCTTCATCATCGATTGGTCGGCCTGTTTCGTCATTAAGAGCAAGCGAAGTTGGTTCCTGCGTAAGACTCTCAGCAATGCCAGACTTGTGATCTCCCACCAATGATAAAGTCCCGCAGTATTTCTGTTGTGTCAGCGCTGAAAAAAGGACTGTCGATTCGATGGGACCCACGTGAAGTTCAAATTCCCAGTCGGCTTGACTACCGTTTCCGGTACGATCAATCGAAGCTGCAACATCTGCCCCCGACAGGGTGGCCAAACGAAGCACAAACGACTCACCACGCGATCCGTGCCCTGCCTCGCAGCCATAGACGACTATGTCCGCACTGGGTAGCAAACTTGTAGACCAATTCGAAATCAGTCGTTTGTTTAGTTCCAGGTGTGCAATATCCACGCGCTGCGAACCCAAGATCAACTCGCCGGCCATTGCATGCGAAACAAGGTGAACGCTGCGAATGCCATGACGGATGGACAAGTGCTGAGAGATCCTCTTGATCGCATCAGACTCCGAATCGATTAAAACAAATTCCGCGTCCTCGTGCAGGTTCGCGGTCAGCATACTGATGTCATCGACACGCGAGTCAATGAAAACAATGTCGGCCACCGTCGTCATCTGCGAACCATCATGATTGCCAAGAGGGCCGTTACCTGGAACGACCAAATTCGCATCGCAGCTTGGCAACGTTGTTTCACAACTGACACGCACCGCAGACTCTACCGCCTGACTCGCGTCAGCAGCTAGCAGCACACGCGGCTCCAACGCCGCCATCGACCAAACGGAGCGATGACGAACGCAATTTTTGCTGAGTCGATCTCGCCGCAAAACGGTTGATCGGAACCACGTCCGTAGGCCAAACCGATGTGTCAAAACGCAATCCCTACGAGGTGGTAAGGCCTGATAGAAAGACAAAAACGAAAAGACGCCTGCGATGCAGTTGCCCGCAAAGAGCAGTTGGCCCGAGCCGTTGGCCCGAGCAGCCCAGACGTCGTTTGCCCTTCAAAATGCTATGCGATCGAGTTGCCTGCCGCAATCAGCCCCAAACGCGGCAACTGCCCACTTTGCCTAGTCGTCCTTTTTCTTTGCCCGTCGCTTCGCCTCTAGCAAACGCTCTGTGTAACTCGGTCCGGCGCTATCCGCGTCGGCCTTACCAGATTTGACGGGCTTTGCCTGATTCGTCGCGGTCAAGTCTGAAAGATCTACTTGCTCCATTTCTTTGCTGACTTCAGATGTCGGTTCAAACCGCACGCTTGCGCGACGTTTTTCGATAGAGTCATCGACAGCTTCCTTGTTCTTTTTCAAGGCATCAAGCCGGGCTGTCGCCACGGTGTCTTTTTCGCTGACACCACCACGCAGGCGATGCAGCCCGCGTCCCACCCAATCGAAGTTAATCGCGACGCGACGCACCATCACGTCAGTAAAAAACAAACAACATCCGGCCAACACAAACCAAGGCCATGCATCACGGATACTCCGCGCCAAAGCAAGGCCGCCTCGGAAAGGATTCGTATCGACCAATTCTTCGCTCACCGTGTTTCCAAGTGGAACAGTGACTTGGCCAGCCTCGCCCCCACTGGGCTTGATGGCAGCCAGCGAATCGATCAACGCTTGATTGGTTTGGCGAACCCGATACTCCGAACTGTACGGAACCGTCACGCCTGTCGTAAGCGGCGCAGCCCCAGGCCCCGGAACCACATTCACAAAATAGCTGCCTGTGCCCTCGGCAGGAAACGAACCCACGTACCGACCTGGCGCAGCTTGTCGCATTCGCAACGGCACCGGTTTCAGATCAGGATCCAGCGCCGACGCGTTCATGTCCAAGAAATTCAAAAAGCTATCGTCGGAGCTCAAAGCGTTAACAATGACTTGGACTTCACCATCACGCACCTGCGTCGCAATCGAGAACTTGCCATTGTCGCCGGTCGGACGCATCAGCCATCGAACCAATTGGCTGTAAAACTTGTCGTACCCCGACCAATCGTTCCATTGGCCAGCCCATCGTGCACCGGCATCAGTTGTCAGCACCGCTGTCCGCCCGAGTCCGTAAGGCCAGACCGCCAACACCGTCGCATTCTCGGGTTGATCCGGCTTGGGTGATTGAATCAACACCTGCGAAAGTGGACTGTCTTTGGTCTGCGTAAAGACAAAGCCCCGAATGTTCGGCAGCGCAGGATCCACGCCTTCCAGCAAGGCGTGCGGAAAGACAATCTCCGGAACAACGCCTCCCGGCGGCTCGAAAACCAACGGCTTGGCGACGCGTCTGGCTTCACGCTGAAAGATTCGCGGCAGAGCCTTCCCCGATGCGACCGCGTAGTACTTCCCGCCCGTTGCTTGCGCAATATTGCGAAGCCGACGGCTTTCCGTAAGTCCGTGTGATGCGACTGCGACTGTACTAATCGTGACATTGTTCTTTTTGAACGATGCGATGGTCGCCGGCGACGGATCGCTCGGGTCTCCATCGCTGATAATGATGCAGTGCTTCACCGACGCAGGAGCCCGTGTCAAACTTGCCGCAGCCATCCTCATCGCGGGATCAAATTGTGGCATATCGCCGGGGGTCATCCGCCCGATCGCGGCCAGCATCGCCTTACGATTCGGGCCGACTTCTAGCAGACCGTTCTTTCCTCCCCACAGCCACTCGTCTCCTGTCATCGACCAATGCAGGACGCCACCCAAATCGGCTGGCCCAAGCTGTTCGATCGCGGCTCGGGCAATGACTTTCTGCCAGTGATTGCCGTCGGCCATTTCACTGGCGTGCATGATTAGCGCCAACGCACCGACCGCTTCGACTTTGGTGTTCTTGATTTTGAAATCGACTGGCATCGCTTTCTCGATCTCCGTACCCGTCCAGCCGCCAGCTCCCAAAGCCTCCGGTCCGCCGATCATCAACAACCCCGCCCCCAACTGCTGCGTGTTCCTAACCAGCATGCTGATCTGTTCGTCGGTGAACGATGTGATTTGGTCGGTCGATTCTCCGGATACTCGCGGAACGCCTGCCAAAATCACGGCGTCGTAAGCCTGCAATTCCGCCAGCGTGCCAAATAGCTGATCCGTATACTGCTGCTGAACTTCAATGTCCGACTCGCGAAGTGCTTCGATCATTCGATCAAAATCACCCTCGTTCGCAGGGTCTTCGATCAACAGTACCCGCCCCTTGCCGCGGACATAGGTGTACGCCGTGGCATTGTTGTTTTGATAAAGCCCGTCATCGTCTTCAGTCTCGGGAACGATCTCGGCCTTGTAGATGTACGGTGCCGGCTGGTCGATCGTGTGCTGCATGGGAATGACCGTCTTGCCCTTTCCCAATTCAACCGTCTCGCTCAGCACCAGAGTTTCGGTGCCTCCCATGATCTGCTTTACACGAAGCTTCGCCTTGGAGACAGCGCCGCCTTCTGCATCGGTGTAGTTCTGAATGACGACTTGAGCCGGGAAGGGTTGGCCCTTGCGAATATTGTTGGGCAAGTCAATTTTTTCGACCAACAGTTCTGATTTGGAGTCCAGGATCACAGGAACCACATCGATACCGATTCCGGCAGCCCCCAGTCGAGCCACTAACTTTTTTGCTTGCCCCAAATTCTCATTGCCATCAGTAACAATGACGATCCGCCGCGACGAATCGTCCGGCATCGAGGCCTGGGCCAGATTGAGTGCAGATTCCAAATTGGTCGCGTCGTTCCGGTCCAGCAGACTTTCTAAGCGACGCAGGTAGATGTCATCATCGAACGGCGGAATTTCGATGGACGCGTCACGCCCGAAAACGACGATGCCTGCCTTGTCTTCGCGTGCACGGTCGCGGTTTCGCCGAACGTTGCGGACCACGTAGTCCAACATCACCTTTCGTTTCGCCTGCGGGATGCTCTCAGAAAGATCCAACAAATACATCACGGTCACTTTGTCGCTGACCCAGACCATCTGCACTCCCGAAAGAGCAAAGACGATTGCGGTCCAAACGGCCGCTCGAAACGCCAACGCAAACCAACGACGATAACGACCCAATGCTGATAGCGAAGCGAACCCAATCCAGCACAGAATCGGCAGCCCCAGCATCAACCATAGGTAGATCGGATGATCGAAGCCCAATCGAAATGGAAGCATCACGTTTGCTCAGCTGAAATTGAGTAAGGCGTCCGGTAATACCAAGTTGCAAACACCACCAGCATGCTGCCAATCATACCGGCACTCAGGATCGAAAGCGAAACGATCACCGCTGGCAACGCCAAAACATCGGTTTCTCCGCTTGGCGCGAATGCTACCCCAACCACGCTGATCGCATTGTTCACCAGGTGTGCCAACATCGCCGGAAAGAGTGATCCACTTCGCGACACAACGAAACCTAGGAACAATCCAAGTGGCAAGACGGCGATGACATGAACCAAATCCATGTGAAACGCCGCAAACAGAACCGACGCGACTAGCACTCCAGCCACCGACCCAAATGATCGCGACAATCGCGTCTGTACGTAACCGCGAAACAACACCTCTTCGCAAATCGCTGGCGTCACGCCGATGATTAGCGCCAATGGAATCAGGAAGCCCGAATCCGCGTGCCCCCGAAATACTTCCGACATCATCTTCAAACTATCGCTCTCGGTCATAAACTGCCCAAGGATGACCGTCGAGATCAGTCCTACCAGTGGCGCAGCTGCCGCAACGGCCAACCAAGTCCACACAGGCCAGTGTCCGCGGACGAGAGACAGCCGTTGTCGAAACGGGACTGGCGAGAACCACGCCGCGACCACGCTTGCTCCTAGCAACATCAATTGCGGCGGAATCACGATCAAGCAAAAACCGAGTCGCGATTGCATCACTTCGGCAAGCGTCGCCGGATCAACCAGCGCCGCCGCATTGGTTTCGCCAATTGTGATCACCATGGCGACCAACGACATCACCGTCCCCAGCATCATGCAAAGCACTAGCGAGATTCCCGCCACCGCAAAGGAAGTCCACCATCGAGGCCGGCGTGCGGGCCGAGGTAAATCCGATTCTCCAAAAGGAGAAAGCGGCGGATAGGGTTCTTCGGGAGACATAGCGAAGCTGAAAGTGGATTGTCGAAAAGTTCCGGTCGCTGACTTAGCCGAGCTGACCCGCTTTTATTCTACGAGACTTCGAGGGTGATGGCTAACCAGTTGAGCGATCCAGCACGGCTTCTTCAGCTAATCAATCACTTTGGCTGGCTTCCGCTCCTTCACTTCCTTTTCAATCGGTGGTCCCAATTCGATTCCGCCCGGAACCCAGGTCGTGTACTGATAATTCTCGTCCTGAGGATCCCAGCCGCTTAGCAATCCCGATTTGTCAAACAGCCGCCGCGCAGTCACATAGACGTCGTAGCTGTCGGGCAGCACATAGAACCTTGCATAAAACTTGGTTGGATCAATCTTGTTCAAGTACTGAGACCGTACCTTTGAACGAGGATTGATTAACTGTCGATCCGTTCCGCCTCGACCCATTCGGGGAATACAGCGCAGTCGCAAATACCGTTTGTCGGCAACAAAATACTGCACGTCAAAATAGTCATCCTGATCCGTCAGTTGCCCCCAAAACTTCATGAACTTCTCCGGATCATATCCTTTGACCGGATCCTTCACGAACCGTCCACGGGCAAGAATCTCTTTCGCTCGCGATTCCGCTCGCTTTTGAAAGAGCTCTAAATTCAACGGATAAACTCTATTTTCAACGCAAATCATTGGCACTTGCTTGGCGCCTGGAGGTGCGGCTCGGGGATTGGGAATACTGACCTTGATGTCAGCCGGAGCTGCACGCCGCGGAGTCCTGGCCAACAGTGCTGCCAATCTCGCTTTTTCATCGAGCGACTGGGTAACCAAGGTCTCCAGCTCCTTACGTTTTTCCTTCGTCTCCTCGATCAGTTTTTTGTTGTCCTTGGACTTCTTTTCGTCGTCCCTCATCTTGGCCGCGAACTGATTCTTCTCCCTCCGCTTCTGCTCCATCAGGTTCCTCTGTCGCTCCAGCAGCTCCTTCTTCTTTTGCAGCTCCTCTTTCTGTTTTTCCGCGTCAATCTCCAGCGGCGACACCATGATTCGCTCCAGCTCATCCGCTTCCTCTTTCTTCTCCGCTAATTGCTGCCGAACTTCCTGAAGGTCTTCTGCGTCAACCTTGCTCTCGCTCATCACTTGCTGAACGACATCCTTGACACTTAATTGCGTCACAATCAGAACGAGCACCAAAATCCCAACGACGTTGGTCATGGTGTCCAGCAGCGAATCCAATCCGCCGTCATCATCGTCGCCGCGTCTTCGCCGAACTGCCATGGCTACTTCTTTTCCTTCGTGAATGCGGATAGATCAATTCGCCCTTGGCCAACAACGGGAATCTTTCCGTTGCGGATATCTCGATCATCGCAGAGTTTACGGCAAGCTCGATAACTGCGAACACCATCGCTGCGAACAAGAAATGTGATTGAATCGTCTTTCCCATTTGCCACCAACGTGAGCAATGCCAGGAAGTCTTTATCCTTAACGATTTCAGCCTGCCGGATCCGCTTCGTCGGATTCATATTGTGCATCACAATCGATCCATCGGCACACTCGACGAAATGCGGCGTGAAGCTCATTCCGCTTCCCTGCGGCAGTACCGTCACGTTGCCTTCGGTCGGAGTGTCTTTTCGCTCTTTCAGATCCTTCTCCAACTGGGCGACTTCCTCTTGAACCGAAGAAAGCTGCGTCTGCAGGTCCGCCACCGTTTCGCGATCCTTCGCGCTGAGTTCAGGAATGACAATCTCCGCCTTTTTCTGCTCCGCTAGCTCCTTCTCGATCTGCTCTAGCTCCTTGATAAGTTCCTCTAATTCTGTGATGGTCAGTGTCAGGGATTGCTTATCCTCTCGAACTTCCAAGGCAGTGGATTTTGAGACGGAAATCTCCAACTTCAATTCTTCAATGCGATCCTCAGCCGCATCAATCTCTTTCTTCGCCTGCTCGAACTCTTCGATTTTCTCCAAGTCCGCAGCCACGTCGGAGGTCCGTGTCTGAGCCAATGTCATTGATGCGATCATCATCGTCAGCACACCAATCACACTGGCAATAATGCTCAGGAAGGGGAACAACGAGATGTCTTCGTCGTCTTGCCGGGGACGTCTTGCCATTATTTGGCTCCTCG
>CAYUGI010000124.1:0-19233 GCA_964444105.1 uncultured Pirellulaceae bacterium | reverse complement strand
CGCTGGCGCGTCGTGTTAACGAAAGTCTCTACAAACCGAAGCCGGTACACCAGCCTGAGCTGTTCATGAGAAATCGCTAGCCGCCCATTTCTCGCGACTTCCTTTTTGCTCGCTGCTTATCGCGAAAACGCTTTTTGCGTTTCAGCTCTTTCTCTTTGTCGCGTTCCGCCTTTTCTTCGATCGCTTTGGCTGTTTGGATCTTTTCCCGCTGCATGGTTTTGGGCGTTTCGTAGGTGAGTCGACCCAGTCCGCCCGAGCGTACTTCCGTTACCAAGATCCGCGACGCACGATCGATATCGACGACATTGCCGCGGCCAAGGCAACCGCGTTTACGACCAATCGCTTCGATCAACTCCAGCTCAGTTGTTGGTACTTCATCCAGGTCAAATCGCTTTGCTATCCGCTCGGGATAAGTTGCCACCAGATAGCGTGCACCGAAGAATGCGACATCGGCATAGTCCATCGCCGTTTCTTTGATCGATCCAATCATCGCAAGCCGGTAGCCGCTGTTGGCATTGTGAACATTGGGCCACATCACGCCGGGGGTATCCAGCAACGTAATCCCATCCCCGATATTGACGCTTTGTTGTTGCTTGGTGACGGCAGGTGTGTTTCCCGTCTTGGCGATTTTGCGACCGGCCAAGATGTTGATGATCGTCGATTTTCCCACGTTGGGGATTCCAACGACCATCGTTTTGACAGTCTTCCCATCCTTATGCGGCGCCAATCGGGCAGCACCGTACTTCAGTTTCAAAATCGTATGGATGTCCTTCGTCGTGACTGCGCGAGCCTTCACGCCGACGGTCGAATTGAGATACTCGCACCACTCTGCGGTGAGCTCTTCATCAGCCAAATCGCTCTTGGCGAGTACCTTGAGGCAGGGCTTGTCGCCGCGTAATTCTGCCAACATCGGATTCTCGCTCGAATACGGAATCCGCGCGTCCAGCACTTCGATGACGACATCCACTTTGGGCAAGGCCGCTTCGATCTCCAGTCGGGCCTTGTGCATGTGGCCAGGGAACCATTGAATCTGCATTTCTTCTGATCTTTGTTGACGTAGCGCGTAGCAAAAGTGGACGCCGGCATGCTCAGTGATTTACCTTGCTGAACGGAGTTGTTCGCGCCGTCGTTGCTCCAGCGTGTCATTGAAACATGCCTCAACGACCCACGATAGGCGTTCCTCGTCATTCGTAGGATCTTCTGTTCGTAATCGGTGAATGTACGGGTACTTTCCGCTGCCTCCCGGTAGAATTCCGGGCGTCCATGCTCCTTCCTTTAGAACACCGACCCCCTGATGAATCGATTCCAACGTAGCCTGATTACCACGGCAGCCCTCGTGTTCACGACAGTTTACGTTGGCTCGATGCTCTCTGCTGCCAAGCCAAACATCGTTTTGATCTTGGCCGACGACATGGGCCCTGGGGAGCCGTGGCACGAAGGCGGCCTGATTCCTACGCCGGCCCTGGATCAACTGGCTCGCGAGGGCATGCGTTTTTCTGACGCTCATACCAGTTCATCCGTTTGCACGCCGACGCGGTACGGCATTTTGACTGGACGATACAACTGGCGTAGTCGGCTGAAGCGTGGGGTACTGACCGCGGTCGACTCTCCGGCGTTGATGGACCCGAATCGTCTGAGTGTTCCACGGTTTCTTAAACAGTCCGGATACCACACCGCTTGTGTTGGCAAATGGCATTTGGGCGCTGACTGGGTGAAGGCTGCATCCAGTGACGAGGCTGACCAAAAGGATGACGCAACCTCCAAACGCAAGGGCCAATTCGGTTCCTGGAATGTTGACTACGCAAAACCGTTTCGCAATGGACCGATCGATATCGGATTTGACGAAGCGTTCTTTATCCTGTCTTCGTTGGACATGCCGCCCTATCTATACCTTCGCGGTGATCGCGCTGAACAGACGCCAACAATCCAGCGTGGCTTTCCTCACAATGAATACAACGACTACGAACGAATTGGTGCTGCAGCCAGTGATTTTGATGCAAGTGAGTGCCTTGCAAAATGGGCCGCTGAATCACAAAACTACATTCGCAAACGAACTGACGAGGAGCCAGGCAAGCCGTTCTTTCTGTACCTTCCGCTAACATCGCCGCACACGCCGATTCGGCCGGGCAAAGCGTTCAAGGGACGCTACAAACAATACAGCTGGTATGCCGATTTTATCGCGGAAACCGATTGGGTTGTCGCGCAAGTTTTGGAGCAGTTGAAGCAGTCGGGAATTGACGACAACACTTTGGTTGTCTTTACATCGGACAACGGATTCGCGCCTTACGTGAAGATTCCAAAAATGCTGGCAGCTGGCTATCAGCCATCGGGCCCCTATCGAGGCTCCAAGGCATCGCTTTATGAAGGTGGGCATCGTGTACCTTTTCTGGTGCGTTGGCCAGGCAAGGTGGCTGCAGGAAGCACGTCAAAGACAACGATCTGCACGACCGATTTCCTTGCGACTTTTGCGGACATACTTGGGACGGAGGCAGCTATCCCTGATGACGCGGCTGAAGATTCCTTTTCCTTCTATCCGTGCATGAAGGGCAATGCGGAACCGACGCGTCCCCAAACAATCCACCATTCGATTTCGGGAAAGTTTGCGATCCGCAAGGGTGATTGGAAACTAATATTGTCCACCGACGGTGGCGGCGGTTGGGCGGGCTTGGGTGACAAGGAGGATGTGTCAACGCCCGCAGACGTGGTGCAGCTTTATCACTTGGCCGACGATCCCGCCGAGTCGAAGAACCTTGAAAGGCAGCATCCAGAAAAAGTAGCGGAGTTAGTGAGTGAGCTAGCCACCGCGATCGCAAAGGGACGCACAACGCCAGGCGACCCGCAATCAAATGATGGATGGCCCTACCTGCATCAACCGACCGTGAAAGCGTTTCCAGAACTGGCAAAGCAAGCAGGCAAGAGTCCAGTGCCGCTGAGTCAGTGAGCCGTTGAGTAAATGAGCCGTTGACGCAGCGGCATCAATCTTACTCTCCCTTGGGCGAGTAACTCAGAACTCAAATAACGGCCAACGGTTCATTCATGGCTCACTGCTTGCCGCCAGCCTTCTTAGACGAACCGGCATAAGCTTTCGCGGCTTCGGCAAGCTTTAGCAGCCTTGGTGCGGCCTTTAGTTCGTACTGCTTCACTGCTTTTCCCGCATCGACAACCACTCTATTCTGCTCTTGGAATACCGGGTCGCTGTTCAGCGATTTGCGTACCACCTCCCGTTTTGCAACTAGCTCATTTATATCTTGGAACGCTCCGGGATAACTGTCATGAAGCGCGTTCTGAAGGTCGGCGGTCCTAACGACCAAGGCGGCAAGTTGTTCATCACCCGCAGCTTCCAGTTCCGCACGAGCTTGACCGAGTTCCGAGACAAATCGTTGTTTCGGGATTCCATCTTCTTTCAGCCTGGCTAAAGCCGGATATGTCGAAAGCACATACGCGTCTTCGTTGCGTAAGGACCGGTGGACGTCCGTTTCCATTCGCTTGAAACCGGGGTCAGTGGATTTGAGATATCGCTTTGTTTCGGCAGTCTGTTTGCTGAGCTGCTTATGAGTCAGAAACGCTTCTTTGTAATTGGCCCGCAGTTCGTCCTGCAGTTCGCTGTGCCTGGCGACCAATTCACGGTACACCGAGTCCGTCAGAGTCAGATGCGATTTGACGTTGGTGTACTGGATCTTGTACGCGTCGACTGGGTTTCGCTGGATAGGATTGCGGCTGTTTTGTTTCGCGAGTAGTTCGCTTCGCCTTGCATTCCAATCCTCGCGAACTCCCGTCACACTCCAAATCCTGACATTGTCGATCGAAGCACCTGGAAGGTCAAACTGAAACGCAAAGTACTCTCGTGTGCGATCAATGATCGGGTGCTTACCGAGGACGAATTGTTCATCGCCCAGGTGCGATACGATTTCGTCGTTCCAGTACTCGACCGTCATCGTCTGCCATTTGTCCGTCGGACTCTCAAGCGTGCACTCCCCCACATGCGAAGGAACAATCCCTGCTTCCTTATCGCTGGGAGTGTCCACCTGAAAATAGTCGGGACTGATCTTTGTGACGCTGTTGTAGTGCCCACCGCTTCCAGTCACGAGGCGAAGGTCGGTCGTCTTACCTGCGAACCGGAAGTCGAACTGTATGATCGCGTTGCCAAACGAGGTGTCTTTCAGGAACACACGCTTGGACTCCTTCGGCTGAACGTTCGTGCGAAGAAGACCACCGTCGCGAAGTGCAAACTCCGACTTAAAACCCCAGCGATCCGAAACGGAATCCGGCGCGAAGTCTTCTTGAAAAACCAGCGCACTGGGAACGCACATCATTGTTTTCGGAATCGTCCGCACAGCAGAATCGGACGGAGATTGCGCGGTTGAAAAACTAATCCAGAGGCATCCAAAAATCAGTCCGAAAAAAGAAACGCGTACGATAGAAGTTGGCATAGATACGAACCTAGTCGTCGTAGGGGATCAGTCAGAAGCTATGGTAGCCGCTGAGGAGCAAGTGATGTGTAGAGATTTTCCCTTGCGGTTTGGCTTACGCGATGCCGAGCACGATGGCGATCACGACGATCGCTCGGTAACATAGGGCTCGCCCAGCAATGCGTCGAGTGAAAAGATCCGAGCAGCTGGCTAACTGCAGAAGTATCCCCCTCTAGCTTTGAAGAAGAGTTTGAAATGGAAAAGTGGCCGATTGGCGTTTTCGCCTCCGTCGATGCAGGACTTGGCGTTGCTTGGAACGTGATCTCCGAGCTGGGCCTGCCCACGATTCAGCTGCATGCGCCTCATGGTGACAAGCGAACTGAAACGCAAGCGGGGGAATTGGCTGGCCAGCTAAGCGAAATGGGTGTTCAGTGCACAGCGGTTTTTGGTGGTTTTGACGGGGAGAGTTACGCAGATATTCCAACGGTTGTCAAAACAATCGGATTGGTACCGGCCGCGACGCGTCAAAGCCGTCTGGAGGAGATGTTTCAAATATCTGATTTTTCCAAATGGCTTGGCTGCGATGCTGTCGCACTTCACTTGGGGTTCATTCCGCACGATGCGGCGGCCGATGGCTACGACGACATTGTCCAAGTCACGCAACAGCTGTGTGAACACTGCGATAAGAACGGTCAGTTTCTGCATTTGGAAACTGGCCAAGAAACCGCTGAAGGTCTGCTTCAGTTCATTGGCGATGTGAAATGCCAGAATTTGAAAATCAACTTTGACCCTGCCAACATGATTCTCTACGGCACCGGAGAACCGATCGAAGCACTCCGCGCTCTGTCCGCACACGTCCGCAGCATTCACTGCAAAGACGCTACCTGGAGTGACCAGCCCGGTGAGACTTGGGGAGCTGAAGTGGCTTTGGGGCAGGGGCAAGTTGGCATGGAGACCTACTTGAAAACGCTTCATGAAATCGGCTACGACGGCCCACTGACCATCGAGCGAGAAATTCCCGAAGACCCGCAGCGGCAAAAGGCTGAGATTGGTGGTGCGGTTGAATTGTTGACCCGCTTGCGAACGCAGATTTTGGGTTAGCTAAGGGCAACGCCGTAGCGGACTTTTCTGTCCTGATTGGCGCGATAGGATTTTACTCTCCGTGCGGGAGAGTGAAGGCATGCGATTCGGCTGTGAAACGTGCAGGAGAGCTAAACGCCCAGTCGAAATGCCTACTCGGGGCGTCTGCTAGATGGCTTGTGGGGTTGCGGCTGTTTGCTCTCGCACCATCCGGCTGATCAGATCGTCCACGGTGATTCCATCCGCTTCTGCTGCAAAGGTTGGCACGATTCGGTGCCGGAGCACTGGGTACGCTAGCGTTTGCACATCTTCGATCGTTACGTGAGGACGTCCGTGGAGCAGTGCCCGTGCTTTAGAAGCCAGTACGAGCTGCTGGCTTGCTCGCGGCCCGGGCCCCCACTCAATCAGCTCCTTGACCCACGGCTTGCAAAATTCATCGCTGGGACGAACGGCGCGCACTGCGTCCAAGACCCAGTCTTTTACATGCAAGGGCAGTGGTACCCGTCGCACTGTTTTTTGGAACGCGATGATTTCCTCGCCCGTGACGACAGCATCAACCGATGCATCGAACGTGGATGTTGTGCGATCAACGATGTCGCTTTCTTGGTCGCGTGTCGGATAATCGACGATCACATGAAACAGGAATCGGTCTCTTTGAGCTTCAGGCAACGGATACGTGCCTTCTTGCTCGATCGGGTTTTGCGTTGCCAGGACAAAGAACGGTTCATCCAAGCGATAGGTCTTGCCCGCTGCCGTGACCTCGTGCTCCTGCATTGCTTCAAGGAGTGCAGCCTGTGTCTTAGGGGGCGTTCGGTTGATTTCGTCGGCGAGCAACATTTGTGTAAAGACCGGGCCGCGCTCGAACACAAGTTGACGCCGGCCTGTCTCGGGATCTTCCTGGATGATGTCCGTTCCGGTGATATCGCCCGGCATCAAATCCGGCGTGAATTGGATGCGTCGAAAGTTCAAATCCATCGACTCGGCCAGCGTCCGAATCATCAGCGTCTTGGCCAGACCAGGCACACCTTCGAGCAAACAGTGCCCACGGGAAAGAATCGCGATGATGAGTTGCTCAATGACGGCGTCTTGTCCGACGACAACACGCGCCACTTGGTCGCGCAATGCCTGGCAGGATTTAACAAGTCTTGCGGCACTGGCGGAATCACTTTGGTTTTCGTCGTCAGACATCAGCTGCTCAGTAGGAATCTGGTCAAGGTAAATCGGCTCAACACGATGACAGCCAGTCTACTCGATATTGAAAAAGCATCGAAAGTCGACGCCAAATTTGTCCATGGTTTGCCGGAATTGCCTCGCCTAGGGGGACGAAGTCATTCATCAACCTTGACGATCCGCTTTTGTGAAAAAAGCCATGCGTGGACGTCGGGGTCGCCAGTAGGAACGTGGTGACATGAGTGGCCTGCCCCTTTCACGACAACCAGCTCGATATCGACACCATCGTCCTTTAAGGCTCTAGCGAGAGCGATGCAACGCTTATTCTTTTGAAGAGAGTGGTCGTTTTCACCGACCCAGGCACGAATCGGCGTTCTGATTTTGCCAACGACACTATCGGGGCGAACCGGTCCCGAGACCGTAATCGCGGCAGCGTAGCGACCAGGATCGCGAGCAAGCGCCTGAAAGGTGCCTTGAGCACCGTTGGAAAAACCCATCAGGTAAATTCGCGCCGGATCAATCGGTAGATGCTCAACCAGATCAGTGATCGTGGCATCGAGCTGTTCAGGAATCTTCTCCCAACCACCTTTCGGGGGATAATAGGGTTGGACAACGAAACAGGGATTCTTGTTTTGATTCTTCCTCTTGATCCACGGCGTAGCAATGGCCTGAGGTGCAAATCTCTCTGTGGGCTTCACGTTGTTTCGGCGACCGTGAAGAACAATCAGCAACGGGAGTTGCTTTCGTTGGTTAAAGCTCTGGGTGTTCCCGTAGATCCAGAATGGAAGGCCATTCTTGACGCGTGGTTTCGCGGCGTGGACAAATTTTCCTTTCACTAGGTCCACGTACGCCCCTTGCCTGGCATTCTGTGCTAGCACAGGAGCGGGAAAAAGAAGAGGCACACAGCCGAGGCATAACCTTAGGTAGAACATCAGTTTGGAACGGGTAAGTCGGTCTACTGACCCCCGATCTATTCCTTTCAGTATCAAGTAGTTTGGAATCAACGGCGTCATGAAGACTCGTCGTCCCTGATCATACAATAGCGACCTATCGACAGAATACTCGTTCGCGAAATGGTACTCTCGCGATCTATCAATCAGATCAACCATTATCATCGTGCAAAAGTGGTTAGCATCACTGGTTGAGCTGCTTGTCCTACAAGCCGCGTGGAAAAATCGCACTGGTGCCGTTGGGATCTTCAAGATAGGAGCGAAGAAAGTCTCCGAAGGAGTCAAAACAGTCTTCGACTGCGAGGGCACCGCCATCGGAATAGACAGACGCAACAGGCCCGCCAGCTGAAGAATCACTGTTGACTTTGATTGCGAATGACGGAAGCGAAATTGAATGGTCGGCAAAAACAAAGTACCGGCTTGCTTCCGCGAACATATTGGCACGATCGGGGACGAATTCCGCGATGGAGACTAGGTCCGACAGAGGAAAGAAGCAGAAAAGGTCATTGTCGGTGGTGCCGATATCGCCCATGCCATCGACAGTGGAGATGTAATTGTGAAAATCCGTGGGCAAGCGGATGCCGTGGCGATCCTCGAATGCGGTAATCACGGCCTTGGTCGCACCCGGAACAATGACGATGTCGTGCTCTGCCCAACGCTTTCGGAGGCAATGGATTAGGTCCATGACGATAGCTCAGGACGGACGGGGATTTCGACGTGCCTTACGGTGATTCCGGCTGAGCTTCACGCGGCCGGGATAATAGGCGACAATCAACCGCTACATGCTAACGCCGAACTGCGGCGCGAGCGAACGGATGCTTCTTGGGAACACGCTTGTGTCGCAAAACGAAACACCAACCTCCAAGATACCGACTTACCTTGGTGTCCTTGTCGCTTGCCTGATTTGCATCGGGTTGGGGACGGTCTTTCTGAAAGACCTGCCAGGTCAGCTTGGCTTTGCCGATGCAAGCGTCGCGGATCACGATTCGCATGATCATGATTCGCACGACAATGATTCGCACGACCATGACCATGACGATCACTCTTCTCATGCGGATCAGGATCACACGGGACACGATCATGGCGGAAATGATCATTCGGGACATGACCACGCGACGCATGCAGATGATACGGCCGCTATTGAAGGCAGCCTGCCTCCGTTTACGCTTGATGACGACGCGGTGTCTTCTGATGTCTCGCAAGCCCATTTCGACCATAGCGATCACGCGCATCATGACCATAGCGAACACGCGACTTCCGCTGATGGGCATGAACACTCCGACGAGACATCCATTGAACTGAGCCCGCAAGCGCGTCACAATTTGCGGCTTGAAGTGAAGCCCGCAGAGCTGGGAACCTTTACGAAGTATGTCGATGTGCCCGGGGTGATCTCCGATTGGCCCGGCCGAACGCACATTGACGTGACGTCGCCGCTGACGGGTGTTATCAATGCGATCAAAGTCTCCCAGGGTGAATTGATTCGGAACGGAACGCCTTTGTTTTCACTGCGACTTACGCACCAGGACCTTGTCAAAACGCAAGAACAGTTTTTGGCACAGTTGGGGCAAAGGGATGTTGAGGAACGCGAGATCGAGAGATTGTCCGCGATTGCCAGTTCGGGAGCCGTCGCTGGCAAGACACTCCTGAATCGAAAGTACGAGCGTGACAAGTTGCTTGCCAACCTACGTGCAGCACGTCAGTCATTATTGCTTCACGGTTTGACTTTGGAGCAGATTGATCGGATCGAAAAGAAGCGAGAGTTGGTTCGTGAAGTAATGGTGTATGCGCCCGAGCTTCACGAAGACGATTCGCTGCATCATGATTCGCAGATCGATCATGCTTGGAAAACGGAAGACAACCATTCGCACATCAAATTGGCTGCCCACAACCAGGCCGCCGATCACTCGCATGCCGATCGAAGCGATGATGTTCACGTTGATGTAGAATTCTTGGTGACTGCGTTGGATGTCAATCGCGGTCAGTCAGTCAATGCAGGGGAACGGCTGACAAGGCTGTCGGATTATCGATTTGTGTTGATCGAAGGCCACGCGTTTCAACGCGACAGTGAGGTGTTGCGAAAAGCTGCGACGGACGGTCTTCCGCTGCAGGCAGTACTGGATGCAACCGGAAGTCAGCCTGAGTTGATTGACGGATTGCGGATTGTGAACATTGGCAATGAAATCGATCGTCAGACGCGAGCCTTGCCGTTTTTCGTATCGCTAAGCAACGAAGTCGAGCGATCAGAACATCGCGGAAAGAAGCACTATGCAAGTTGGAAGTACAAACCCGGTCAACGGTTGAAAGTTCGCATTCCGACTCATTCTTTAGACAGTGTCTTTGTAGTGCCGATCGATGCGGTCGCCCAGCAAGGTGCCGAAAGGTATTTGTTCGTCCAGAACGAAGGGCATTTTGACCGGGTTGCCGTCAATGTTGTCGCGGATGATTCGCTGCACGCTGCGATCGCCAACGATGGCCAAATTCGGCAAGGCCAGCGGATTGCAGTACGCGGAGCAAGTCGGCTTCAAACAGCCATGAGCAGCAAGGCTGGGGGAACGGTCGATCCACATGCCGGACACGCTCATTAGAGCCCGCATCGTCTTGCTGGTTGATCGATCGCTGAATGTGCTATCATTGGACCGGAGAACGAACACCTTTCTTTACGCCTACGAGATCCCGATGAAGTACATTTTTGCCTTGACGTTTGCGTTGATGACGACTGCCGCGGCGCGGGCAGAGAACTTGGTTTACGAAGGGACCGAGGGAATCGGTGTCGGAAAGCACATCGTGTTCATGGCAAACGACCACGAATACCGTTCAGAGCAGACGTGTCCCGCGATCGCGAAAATTCTTGCTAAGCATCATGGCTTTAAGTGTACCGTCCTTTTCGGAATCGATGCGGAAGGTGATATCAAGCCAGGCGCGAAGAGTGTTCCGGGTTTGGAAGCACTTGAGGACGCAGACTTGCTGTTTTTCTTCACTCGTTTCATGAACCTTCCCGACGAACAGGCGGACAAGTTGGTCGCCTATTTTGAACGAGGTGGTCCTGCGGTTGGGATTCGCACTTCGTCACATTGCTTCAACGGGCAAAAAGGGAAGTGGGAGAAACTGAATTTCAATTACGAGGGCGACGACTATCGCGGAGGGCTTGGGGAACAAGTGTTTGGTATCACGTGGAACAAGGAGCGTGGTCAATCTCACTACGGCACCAACCACGTCATGGGAGCTCGCGTCACACCCATCGCAGCGGCGCAAGGGCATCCGATCTTAAGCGGCGTAGGCACCATTCACGCCTACAGCGGCGCCTACAAATCGCCACCGCCTGCGGATGCGACAGAGCTGTTGGAAGTGCAAGTGTTGAATACATTTCACACTTCGGATGACATCAATCAGGACAAACCGATTGTCAACGCGGGTTGGGCAAACGAACACTACGTCGCGCCTTCGGGCGACAAAAAGACCGCGCGGATCGTATACACCTCGATGGGTGCTTCGGAGGATTTGCTTGACGAAGATGCGCGACGTTTTTTAATAAACGCTTCCCTTTGGGCTGGTGGCTGGGAGAGCGAAATCAAACCGAATCTGAACGTTGAAATGGTCGGTGGCTACCACCCCAGTCCTTATAGCTCGTCCGCATTTCACTACGTGGGCGTCAAGCCAGCGGATTTGTCCGGTTGGGACAGCGCGGTGATGCCAGCCGACGCGGAACTAGGCGGAGTCAGTGATCCGGCAGCAGCAAGAAAGCAACTTCGCGTTCTGGAGAACCGCCCGGAGCTGAAAGCAAAGCTGGCCGCCAAGTACCCCGAACTCTATGGGCCCGACGCGAAGCTGCCCGCCAGTAAGCGTGCGAAAAAGCAAAAGAAGTAAGCCAAGGCTTCAGCCCAATACCGCTAAATTAAGCGACTTCGAATAACGCGAACCGCCAGCGAACGGCCAGAAGAACGCGTCGCTCACTGACGCTTCGCGTTAGATACTAAATCCGAATGTTAGTTGTTCCTCCGGAGCCGAAACTGCGTCAAGCTGGCGTGCAGGCGACACATTTTTGGCTAAGCTGTTGCGATAGTGCCAAGCCGTCGGTTTTGTTCGTTATCGGCCGCTGGTGCTAACAGTGCGATTGTGTTCAAAGAAATGTCGTTTGACTCAATCACTCCGTTCCTGCCTACCCTTCCTTCCCACCCTCAGACCATCTTTTTCTGCTATGCGCCTGAACCCTATGGACCTCCCTGTGATCGCCTCACGTTTTGGCTCGATCGCTTCGATCTCGTTTGCTTGTCTCCTGCTAGCCTGCCCGATCGTTTCGGATGCCCAGGAAAAGAAAGCCAAGTCCAAACCGAAGCAACCCGCTGCGGTGGGACCATCCATCGGTGGCAACAAAGCGACACCCATTGATCGGATTACGGTCGCAGCGGGCTTCAAGGCTGAGTTGCTTTACTCCGTGCCCGGTACCGAGCAAGGATCTTGGGTCAATCTTTGCACCGACAACAAGGGCCGGCTATTGGTCAGCGATCAGTTCGGTGGGATGTATCGCATCACGCCGCCGCCCGCCGGTGAGAAGATCACCAAAGACATGGTGCAAAAAGTCCCTGCGGACATCCGAGCGATCAACGGCATGGTGTGGGCCATGGATGCGCTGTACGTGGGCGTGAACGATTACGAGAAGAAAATTCCGTCGGGGGTTTATCGTGTGACCGATAGTGACGGCGACGACAATTTGGACAAGGTCGAACTACTACGGGAAATTGAAGCAAGAGGCGATCACGGTGTCCATGCGATGGTGCCAACACCTGACGGCAAGTCCTTCTTTTTGATCACTGGTAACAACGCCAAGCCAACCGAACTGGCAGATAGTTCGCCCGTGGCGCAGATTTGGGGTGAAGACCACTTATTGCCCAGTATGCCTGACGGCCGCGGACACAACCGAGGCGTGCTGGCACCCGGTGGAATCGTCTACAAGCTTTCGCCAGACGGGAAGACGTTTGAAGCGTATGCGTCTGGGTTTCGGAATATTTTTGATGCCGCGGTCAATCGCGACGGAGAATTGTTCACTTACGACGCAGACATGGAATACGATTTCAACACACCGTGGTATCGCCCGACGCGTATCTGTCATGTGACCAGCGGCGCCGAGTACGGTTGGCGGAACGGAGCTGGGAAACGAATGCCGTTCTACGCCGACAATCTGCCGTCCGTGCTGGATATTGGTCCTGGTTCGCCAACCGGAGTTACCTTTGGCTACGGCGCAAAATTTCCAGCCAAGTACCAAGACGCTCTCTTCGTATTGGATTGGAGCTGGGGAAAGCTGTATGCCGTGCATTTGAAGCCAGACGGGGCAACTTACACAGCCACAAAAGAAGAGTTTGTCACCGGCGCGCCGTTGCCGATCACAGACGCGATTGTTCATCCAGGTGACGGTGCGATGTACTTCACCATCGGCGGTCGCCGCGTCCAATCGGGGCTTTACCGAATCAGCTACGTGGGCGATCAGCCGACCGAATTGGTCGTCGCGGAGCCGAAGATTACGGCCGCTGCAGCAACTCGCCGTTCGCTGGAAGCCTTCCACGGAAAGCAGGATCCAGCTGCTGTTGATGCCGCTTGGCCACATCTGTCCAGCCAAGACCGGTTCATTCGCTTCGCGGCACGAACCGTTCTGGAGCACCAGCCCACGGACCAATGGGCCGACAAAGCGTTTTCGGAAAGCGATCCCGCCAAACAAATCACGGCGTTGCTGGCGTTGTCCCGCGTCGCTGCGGTCTGCCCGCTTCATCGCGATGACGACAGCTCCGCGGTTGACACCCAGATGCGCGACGAACTGCTCGGCGCGATCTCGGCGATCGATGCTTTAACGCTCCAATTGCCACAGCAGTTAGCGTTGGTTCGGACGGCGCAGATTGTTTTGAACCGGTTCGATGGGGCCGACGCTGACATGGCCAGCCAATTGCTTGCCAGTTTCGATCCGCTGTTCCCTTCGCAGTCGCCTGAGCTGAATTGGTTGCTCTGCGAAACCTTGGCGTTCTTGCAGTCACCCACCGTTGCTGAAAAGGCACTCGCTTTGATCGCCACGGCACCGACGCAAGAAGAGCAAATGCAGTACGCCCGTTCGATACGGTTTCTTAAATCGGGATGGACGCCGGAATTGCATGAAGCTTATTTCAGCTGGTTCCTCAAAGCAGCCAATTACCGCGGCGGAGCAAGCTTTGCGAAATTCATCGAATTCATTCGTAATGATGCGGTGGAATCGTTGAGCGGTGAGCAGAAGACTGAATTGGCTGAGATATTGAAAAAGAAGCCAGTGAAGAAATCGGCGTTGGAAAATTTGGGTGAGATCTTCGCGGGGAGAACGGAGAAGGAATGGACTTTAGAGGAGCTTTCGGCTGCGTCGAAATCCGAACTGCATTCGCGCAACTTTGCCAATGGGCGAAAGATGTTTGCCGCGTCGGGGTGTTACGCCTGTCATCGCTTTGGTGACCAGGGCGGAATGACGGGCCCTGACCTCACATCAGCTGGACGGCGATATTCGCCTCACGATCTGTTGGACCAAGTCATTCATCCCAGTAAGGTCATCAACGAGCAGTTTTCGTCCGTGAAAATTCTGACGGACGATGGAGTGATGCAGACCGGTGTCGTGGTGAACCTGAAAGGCGACTCACTAACGCTGAATACGGATCTGACTGACCCGAATAAACGCGTTACGATTGATCGCAAAGAAATCGAGATCATGGAAGTGTCGAAAGTCTCGGCCATGCCCAAGGGATTGTTTAATCGGATGACACAAAGTGAAATCATGGACTTGATCGCTTACGTTATCAGTGGCGGAAACAAAAAGCACGCCTACTTTGCGAATTGATGAATCGACTTCGTTGCGGTAGCTTGTCGGGATGATCTTATTGGGCATTGTCGGCACGCCAGCCAGCGGTAAATCGACCGTGGCAACCTATCTAGAAAGCCTGGGAGCTTTCTGGATCAATGCTGACTTGATTGCGCGCGATGTTTTGAACGAGCCGGACGTCATCCTGAAAGTAACGGATCGCTTCGGCCCGTCGGTCATGGGTGAAGATGGCCTGATCAGCCGCTCCGAGCTAGCTGCGCTCGTGTTTGGAAACTCGCAAGAGAATGCCGCATCACTCGATTTTCTTGAGTCGATCGTCCATCCGATAACTCGAGAGCGCATCGCTGAAAAGATCAAACAGGCTGCACGTGCGCAGTTTTCGGTTGCGATTTTGGATGTGCCGCTGTTGTTTGAATCGAAGTGGGATCGATGCTGCGATGCAATCTGGTGCGTGGACGCGGATCGCGAGCGGCGAATGGAATGGGCCAAGAAGCGAGGCTGGACCGCGGATGAACTTGGTCGTCGCGAAGGAAACCAACTGTCGATTGCCGAGAAAAGACGCCTTAGTAACCACATCGTGGAGAATCAGGCGACATTGACAGAACTCTTTCAGTTACTTGATCACAGGTGGTCAGATCTCGTTACAATGGAGGGGGTGGTAGTCAGCACCCCAGACCCTGGTCATTGCTACAGCGACTGATCGGGTTTCGGTGCGTTTCTATCTTCGATTAGTTTCCAGTGGCAGCACTCCTTTTCAATCTGATCCTGCGTGATCAAGCAGCTTTACGATAGTTGCGAACGGCAACCTTGGCTTAGCGATCCTTTTTCACGTG
Source organism: uncultured Pirellulaceae bacterium (assembly GCA_964444105.1). Lineage (GTDB taxonomy): Bacteria > Planctomycetota > Planctomycetia > Pirellulales > Pirellulaceae > K23-9. The sequence goes on along the minus strand of CAYUGI010000124.1, from coordinate 3,968 downwards.
GCGCTTTTCCTTCCAAAGTTGGTGTTCGCCACCAGACTCCTCCCTCATCTCCTTTCCTACGCTTTTCCCTCCTTCTCCGCCGCCAGGCACATCTCTCATGACATCCGAAAACCCCTCTCGGGACGGAGGTAACCAGCGCGCGCGTGGTCCTCGCGAATATCAGCGTTATCGAAAGGGCAATCATCGGCCCCGCCATCCAGACAAAGACGTCGATCAGCGTGTCCGTGAATTGGACGCGGAGCGTGACCCGTTGTCCTTGCCCGAAGAAATCGTCAGCGAAGCGAACAAGGCTGGCAAGCGAGTTGGCATCCCGGAATCCGACGGGGAACGGCCAGCCCTGAACATCGCTTCGTTGCAGACAATGCAACACGAAGAGTTGATGCGTCTGGCAGAGACCGAGGGTATCAACGAGATCAGAGGTGTTTCCAAGCAGGAACTGATTTTCAGCATCTTGAAACATCGCATGAAGAGCGATGGCCTAATGTATGGCGAGGGCACGCTTGAGATATTGCCGGACGGTTTTGGTTTCTTACGAAGCGCGGAGTACCACTACCTCTCTTGCCCAGATGACATCTACGTTTCGCCCAGCCAGATTCGCCGATTTGGCCTGCAAACCGGCAGCCACGTCGCGGGACAGATTCGACCACCCAAAGAAAACGAGCGATATTTTGCGTTGTTGCGCATTGAAGCGATCAACCGCCGCGACCCTACCCAACGCAGTGCTGCTGTTCCCTTTGATGAATTGACGCCGCTCCACCCCAATAAACGCATCATCATGGAGCATGATCCCAAGGAAATCAGCACACGCGTCGTTGATATGCTGACACCGATTGGATTTGGTCAACGCGGATTGATTGTCAGTCCTCCCCGTGCCGGCAAGACAATCTTAATGCAGCAGATGGCGAAAGCCGTCCTAAAGAACTTCCAAGACGCCTATGTATTTGTTCTGTTGATCGATGAGCGTCCTGAAGAAGTGACGGACATGGAACGCGAAGTACGCGGACCAAAGTGTGAAGTCATCAGCAGCACGTTTGACGAACCGCCGCAGCGACACATCCAAGTTGCGGAAATGGTCAACGAAAAAGCCAAGCGAATGGTGGAAGCCGGCGTTGATGTCGTGATCTTTCTGGATTCGATCACGCGACTGGCCCGGGCACATAACAGCGACGGCGAATCGACAGGAAAATTGCTCTCCGGTGGCCTGGACGCTGGCGCTTTGCAGAAACCCAAAGCACTTTTCGGATCGGCTCGCAAAGTCGAAGAGGGTGGTTCGCTGACGATTTTGGCAACCGCGCTTGTGAATACGGGAAGCAAACTGGACGACGTCATCTTCGAAGAATTCAAGGGAACAGGTAACTTGGAGATCGTGCTTGATCGTGCCTTGGTGGATAAGCGGATTTATCCCGCTATCGACATTTGCGCAAGTGGGACGCGACGTGAAGAAATGCTGCTGGATGAAGATGAATTCGAGAGAATTTCTTCGTTGCGAAGATCCCTTTCGGAAATGTCACCCGCCGATGCCATGCAGTCCCTAGTCAAGCAGCTGCGAGCGACTCAGAACAACGCCGAATTTTTGATGAGCCTTCCCAATGTCGACTGAACAGATTGCCGAAATCACTGGCCTTGATGGAGACTTGCCCAAGGGCACGATCGTGATCGTCGCCAGTCGCTACAACGCAGGGATTTGCGATTCATTGGTTCGCGGAAGCGTCGAAACCCTGGAAGCAGCCGGGTACCCGAGCAGTTCGATTCGCATCATCCGGGTGCCAGGTGCTTGGGAACTTGCAACGATCGTACGCAAGTCGCTGGACTCCAAAGACGTGATCGCTGCGATTGCACTTGGATGTGTGATTAAGGGTGAGACCACGCACGATGAACACATCAATCGTGCCGTCAGTCTTTCGCTGATGAACATGGGAGTGGAAACCCAAATTCCAATCGCGTTCGGTTTGTTGACCTGCAATACGACTGAACAAGCGCTTCACCGGAGCGGTGGCAATGTCGGCAACAAAGGCATCGAGTCGGCTGAGGCTGTTTTGGAGTTACTGCGACTGGGGCAAAAGTTGTAGGCCGTCTGCGATGTAATGCCCGTTCGATTTCGTCGAGCTTTCCGAGACTGCGTCGGGTGTTCCAAGACCGCTACGGAGCCTAAACTCCGTCTGTCTTTTTTGCTCTTTCCCAAATCAGAATTTGAAGTCTCATGTCCAGTCGTCGGCGTGCCCGCGAAATCGTTTTGCAATTGCTGTATGAAGCGGATATGAACAATTGCCGAGAGGACGACGCTGCGAAGCAGTTCATTCGGTCACGCCTGCAAGGTCGCAAGGCTCTCACTGAATTTGCGTATCAGTTGTTTCAAGGGACACTCGAGCGACGCGAAGATATCGACACACATATCGCGCGATTGGCCACGCGATGGTCGCTACCACGCATGGCGGCAGCTGACCGGAATGTGCTTCGGCTTGGTGCTTTCGAGATTTTGTACGGCGAAGCGCCAGGCCGCGTCGCGGTCAACGAAGCGGTCGTGCTGGCAAAACGCTACGGCAGCAAAGACAGCACTCGATTTGTCAACGGAATTCTGGATCGACTCTGGAAGGAATCCGAACAGCCCAAAGCAATCCCGTCTACGGCGTCAGTTGAGGCTGCATCGCCAGCTGAGGCTACAGCGCCAGCTAAGGAAGATTCGACAACAGAGCCTCCGCAGCCAACGACTCCCGACGATATCGCTTAACTTTGACTCTGAACCAATTATTTGCTGAGGTTTAAGGTGATATTTTGCAAACGATGTTTCTTCTCGCTGATTTTTCTGGCGTGCACGAATGTTCCTGCTTCCTGCGTGAGGGCACAAGAAGCCTTGCCGGATAGTGAGGCTAAACAGAGTGAAGCCAAACAAGGCGAAGCGAAGCAAATCCAGAAACAGAAGAAGCCACCTAAACCGTTTCGATGGGTCAATCCACTTCCTGAGAAACGCCATCCGTCGCTGCAGCACAAAACTTTTCTTAGCAAGTCGTTGAAGGTAGATGTTGGCTACGCGGTGATGCTGCCGCCAGACTATGAAACTTCTCCAAATGTGCATTTTCCGGTCGTCTACTACCTGCACGGCGGAAGACCGGGAAGCGAAGCCAAAAGTGTAAAGCTGACGGACTTCATTTTTCCCGCCATGGCAGAAGGCAAGGTTTCGCCAGCAATCTATGTGTTCGTCAACGGTGGGCCAGTCAGTCACTACAACATGCCCAACGACGATGAAAAACAGGGAGCCGGTGTCTTCATTAAGGAGCTGATCCCCCATATCGACGCAACCTACCGCACGGTGGCGAAACGCTCGGGGCGGGGACTGGAAGGCTTTTCCCAAGGTGGACGTGGCACGATGAGGCTGTCACTGCGCTACCCTGGATTGTTTTGCAGTGCGGCAGCGGGTGGCGGGGGATACGAAACGGAAAAGCGAATTAGTGAGGAAGACGGATACGAGAATCCGAAACTCAGATTCGCTCATGGCGACAACACCTGGGACTTGGCTCGCGCGTACGCCAAACGAAAAACACCGCCGGTATCGTGGATGATTTTTGTGGGTGACAAGGGATTCAACTACGAAAACAACTTGGCCTACATGAATTTCCTGGACTCGTTGCAGATCAAGTACAAACGACTTGTCGTTCCCAATGCAGAACACTCTGCCAAACAGATTTATGAGGCGGAAGCTCTGACGATCATGCGGTTTCATGCGAAGAATTTCGTCGAAGCGGCCACGATGAACGAGCATGACTTTCCACAGGGTGTGCCGTTTCGCAAATAAGAGCATTGAAGTGATGAACAATCTTTCGCGACGAAAATTGATCACTGGAGTCTCAGCGTCGCTATTTGGTACGGCGTTCAAACCCTGCACAGCTCAGCAACCGCTGGTTCCCGTTCCGCAACCAATTGCTCAGTCGAAGGGCAGAGACTACTTCGAATGCGTCGAGACACATTTTGAT
>CAYUGI010000123.1:14290-19462 GCA_964444105.1 uncultured Pirellulaceae bacterium | reverse complement strand
AACTCCTTGACGCGCACAGCCCGTTTCTAAACCGCTACGTGCTAAGAGATGAAGTTCGAGAGCTGAAGGTCCCCGTTCATTTTGCGCAAGGTGAACACGATCTCAACACACCAACGGATTTGGCGAAGGAGTACTACGAATCGCTGGTTGCGCCACGCGGAAAATTCTGGCATCAGTTCGATGGATGTGCGCATTTGAACATGTATGAAGAATACGACGCGTTTCTTGTCTATCCTAAAGGCTGCATCAGGCGAATTCGAGTCGCCATGAAGCGTGCGAAGCATAGTGTGAACCGCGTATCGCAAGGTGGAACTCATTCTGCATGTCTCAATAATTGAATTGATGGGGAATCGAGTACTGAGGTCGTTTCGGTTAGCCTTGGTAGAAGGAACTGCCGAACTTAATGAGTTGCAATGATGAATGAACCAAGCCAATCGTCCGTGAAACGCCAACCAGTTGCTGCAGTCGTTGGCACGGGATTCATCGGGCCAGTCCATGTCGAAGCCCTTTCTCGCGCTGGGGTACACGTTGCTGGGATACTCGGTTCGTCGCCTGAGAAGTCAATGGCTGCTGCGGAAACGCTAAGGCTTCCTCGAGGCTATGCTTCGCTGGAGGATGTCTTGGCCGATGACTCGGTCGATGCAGTGCATTTGACGACTCCGAACCGTTTTCACTTCGATCAAGCCAAAGCTGTCATTGATTCGGGCAAGCACGTGCTGTGCGAAAAGCCGCTGGCGATGAATTCAAGCGAGTCACGGGAGCTTGTCGAACTGGCGAAACGCTCCGGCGTCGTTGCTGGTGTGGCCTACAACATTCGGTTCTATCCCCTGTGTCATGAAGCCGCCGCGCGAATTGCCGGAGATGAGTTTGGCGACGTGTTGCACATCACAGGGTCGTACGTTCAAGATTGGTTGCTGAAGAAAACAGACTTCAATTGGCGGGTCATGGCCGAAGAAGGCGGTGAGTTGCGCGCGGTCGCGGACATCGGGACGCACTGGCTTGACTTGGTTCAGTTCATTAGCGGGCAGAAGGTGGTCGCAGTTTGCGCCGATTTGCAAACGGTCTACTCAACTCGGGAACGTCCCGTTGGCGGAGCGTTGACGTTTTCGGGCGAAGTCACCGGCGAGACCGAATCGGTATCGATCAATACAGAAGATGCTGGTTCCATACTTTTGCGTTTTTCGGATGGTGGCCGTGGATGCTTGCACGTATCGCAGACAACTGCGGGCCGGAAAAACTGTTTGCGGCTGGAAATCGCTGGCGGACAACAAGCTTTGGCATGGAATAGCGAACAGCCGAATTCACTGTGGATCGGCCACCGTGATCGTCCGGGGGAAATGCTGGTTCGCGATCCTGCGATCATGCAAGAAACTGCCGCAGCAATCGCGAATTATCCAGGCGGCCACTGCGAGGGGTTCCCCGACACGTTCAAGCAACTTTTCAACGCGTTTTACGGCTACATTGAGTCCGGCGATTTTACGGCGACGTGTCCGTTTCCGACATTCGCCGATGGTCACCGTGAGGTGTTGCTTTGCGAGGCAATTTTGAAAAGCCATCACGAACAGCGATGGGTCCAAGTGGAAAAGTAACAATGATGCAATTAGGTTTCTTGAGTGCGATTTTGCCGGACGCGTCGTTGGAGCAAGTGTTCGCCAACGCGTCGCGGCTTGGCTACGACTGCGTCGAATTGGCGTGCTGGCCTGTTGGCAAAGCCGAGCGTCGTTATTCTGGCGTGACCCATATCGACGCTGATAATCTTGACGAAGTGGCGATTGATCAGATTCACCAACTGACAGCAAAGTACTCGGTTTCAATCTCGGCGCTTGGCTATTACCCCAACGCGTTATCGGCCGATGCCGACGAAGCATCGCGAGCCGTGTCGCATCTGCGAAAATTGATCCAAGCGAGCGCAAGGTTGGGGGTCAATCGAGTTAACTCGTTCATCGGTCGCGACCACCTAAGGTCTGTGGATGCGAACTGGCAGCCATTTTTGGATACCTGGAAGCCGATCATTGAATTAGCTGAGCAGCATGATGTTTCGATCGGTATCGAAAACTGCCCGATGTCGTTCACCAGCGATGAGTGGCCTGGCGGTAAGAATCTTGCTTTCTCGCCAGCGATTTGGCGACGAATGTTTGAGGACATTCCGAGCCCGAAGTTTGGCTTGAACTACGACCCCTCGCACTTGATTTGGATGCAGATGGACCCAAGTGCGCCGATCAAAGAGTTCGCGGATCGTATTTTCCACGTCCATGCCAAAGACGTGCGTGTTGACCGAGACCGGCTTAACGATGTCGGAATTCTCGCACACCCCAACGACTATCACTCACCAAAGTTGCCGGGGTTGGGGGAATTGGATTGGGGACGTTTCTTTGCCGCTCTCGGTGACATTCGCTACCAAGGGCCGGTCGTTGCCGAAGTAGAGGATCGGTCCTACGAGGGCTCCGACGAAGCTCGTGAGCTGGCCCTTGTTCAGTGCCATACGTTTTTGAGGAACTTTGTGCCGGCCCGTTCCGCCTAACCCAGTCAAAACTCTGTCCGAAAAATTAGTGATGCCCGAGTATACGTACCAAGACGTTTCCAAGATGATTGACCACTCGTTGCTCAATCCAACACTCCCTGTAAAAGACTTGGAAGCCGGAATCGAGTTAGCAATTGCCTATGATGTGGCCAGCGTTTGCATCATGCCGTATCACCTGAAGCGATGTGCCGAGATGCTCAAGGGCACAGATGTGAAAGCATCCACTACCATTGGCTTTCCTCATGGCGGACACACGACCGAGATTAAGCAAACCGAAGCGAAGCGGGCGATCGCAGATGGATGCGAGGAATTGGACATGGTGGTTAACATATCCAAAGTCCTGTCAGGCGATTGGGACTACGTTGAACAAGACATCGCCGCGGTGATCGAAGTGGCTCACGCGGCTGGTCAGAAAGTGAAGGTTATTTTTGAGAATGCCTACCTGGGCGATGACCAGAAAATCAAGCTCTGTCAGATTTGCACTCAGCTGAATGCAGATTGGGTAAAGACTTCAACCGGCTACGCACCGAGCGGAGCGACACACGAAGATCTCAAGCTGATGCGGAAACACTCGGGTGAACACGTGCAAGTAAAAGCAGCAGGCGGCGTCCGTGACCTGGATGCGTTGCTGGCCGTTCGAGAGTTGGGAGTGACTAGGTGTGGCGCAAGTCGTACTGCCGACATGATGAACCAAGCACGCGAGCGATTGGGATTGCCTGTTATCGCGGCGACCGCGAATAATGACGCCGGCTATTGATCGCTGACGGGCTACATAATGCGATTTTTTGTCGCGAAACGTCGGTCTTTTTCTGCTTCTCGGGGGTTCAATCCCGGTTGGCGCGTCGTGTTCTAGCGGACAGGCGTCGTCCTAATTGCGGTCACCTGTTCGTGGCTGTTCCCTTTTTGAAAGCCATGTCGTTTTGAAATTCAAGTTCACGAAATTTGCCTGCGTTCTCGTAGTCTTTTTCGGTTGCCAGCTTGCCTGTGCTCGGAAAGCCAGTGCCCGAAATTTTGTGCTCACGATCGGTGGTGGCTATTCACCCGAGGGGAATCAGGCTTCGTTGGAAAAGAACGTGCTCTTGTTTCAGCGCGTACTAGCGGCGCATTCAGATTCCGTGGAGCAGCACGACATCTTTTTTGCGGATGGCGAAAACCCGGGGAAGGATCTTCAGGTCCATGATCCCGATGAAGTGCCGTTGCCGAACCGATTGATGGCAGAGTTTTTCGGCGACACACGTGACCTGGGCCTCACCTACCGGAATCACCGTGTTGCCGATGTTCGTGACACATCCAGGCCCGCGAAAGTCAAAGCGTGGTTTGCCGATGTCGGGCCACAAATGAAGGCGGGTGACAAGCTAACCATTTATGTAACCGCTCATGGGCATCGAAGTCGCGACCGTGACCAAGAATACAACACTTCGATTGCAATGTGGGGCAACTCAGCTTTGCAGATGACAGACTTCGCGAAGCTACTGGATGGACTTGATCCGAAAGTTGATGTCGTCATGGTCATGGTGCAGTGCTACACGGGAGGGTTTTCACACCTGATGTACCGCGGCGGAGATCCAGCGAAAGGCCTCTCTCCGCAAAAGAGAGTCGGTTTTTATGCGACGGTGCATGACCGCCCTGCTGCCGGTTGTACCCCTAGCGTGGATGAAACCAACTACGTGGAGTACAGCACCTATTTTTGGGCGGCGATTGCTGGAGTGGACCGGTCTGGTCAGCCCATTGATCGGCCGGACTACGACAAAGATGGTCGTGTTTCACTGGAGGAGGCGCACGCGTACACAATATTGAACGCCGATACGATTGACGTCCCTGTGAAAACGTCCGGTGAATATCTTGGCGAAGCGAGCAAGTTCGGCGACGGCGAAGGTGACCTGCTTCAGAATGACGAACCATACAGTGTGGTTTTGGAACACGCGTCGCCAGTCCAGGAAGTTCTGCTGACGAAGCTGTCAGAGAAGTTGGAGTTGGCTGGTGAAAACCGGTTGGTTGATGCTTGGCGAAAGACTCAGTTCGATCGTCGACGACGTCGCGGACGTACCGCGCCGACGTCAGGACTGAAGAACAAGATTGCGGCCGATTTGCAAAAACGCTGGCCGGAGTTGGCAAATACGATGAATCCGCTTAGCATCGAACTACTGACGTCGCGACGGAAAGAGTTCGTTGATGCAGTCAAAGATCATCCCCAGTACGAAAAGTACCGACAAGAGTCGGAACAGCTGCAGTCACGCCCGGATGAGCAGGAGACGCGTGCTCAATTTGAAAGGTTCCTGCGAGTTGCTGACAATGTGGTCCTGGCCGAGAATCTTCGCCGGATGAACAAGCCAGCACGAGTGAAAGAGTACCAGGCGATCATTGCCGCCGAGCGCGGCGTTTTTCTTTCTCCCTGAACTTCGCCGCTAAAACAACAAGCAAAAACGCCTGAGCAAACTACATGCGGTTTGCTCAGACCGCTCAGTTCAGTTTATCTGACATTGATGCAATCGATTTTCGGCTGCATATTTGTTCGTTTATCGACGCCCGGGCGCATTGGCCAATTTCGACAGTTCGCCACGGTCTAGGAAAATGACTTTGCACGAGGCACATGAGTCCATTACAGCGTTTCCCGGTCCGCCGTACGGATGTGTTTCCATGAAACCTTCGCA
>CAYUGI010000123.1:0-14190 GCA_964444105.1 uncultured Pirellulaceae bacterium | reverse complement strand
CAAAAGCACGACAACATCATCGTCAAAGACATCAACGATCACATCACCGCAATGCAGCTGTGCGAACCTTCCTTCGCATTGATTGGTGAAGGATTGAGTCATCTTTGGCACTTTCAGTTCAACACAAAGATCGTCGGCGGAGAGTTCATAAACGATGTAGTCTGCTTCAACGATCTGAGAGCGGACCTCATACAACTCATTTCGGATAAGCAATCGGTCTTTTGGCTGCAGGCCCCGCAGGCGACCTTCCGTCGGTGGGATCCGGATGCGGTCGCCTCCGGCCCACGACTGGACGAAATCCAACAAGATCCGCAGCACGCTAATTCCCCGTCGCCGCTTTAAGCTTTGCAAGCTCTTGGCTTAGCTTTTCGTCGCGTTCCTCTCGCTCGAATTGCCGCGCAAGCTCCGCTGCATCTGGATCTTTGCCATCCATTCGATCCCACGCTTCGCTCATCGCTTCCTCGCGATCCACTTTCTCTTCCAGTCGATTGAACTGGGAAAACGCGGACTTCGAATGGGTTCGGTCCAGCGTTTGGTTGATCTTCTGCGTCGATGCCGCTCTTGTGATGCGGGCTGTCAGCAGCGTCTTCTTTTGTTTTGCCTGTCGAATCTTGTCTTCCAAGTCGACGACGCTGTGCTGAAGTTTTTCTACTTCCATCTTTTGTCGTTCGTGATCCTCCTTGAAGCGATCAGCACGCTGTGTGGAAGCCAGTTTTTGAGCCAACGCTGACTTCGCGGTCGATTCGTCGCCGCGTTTCATGGCATCCTCAGCACGTTGCATCCAAACATCCGCTTCGCTTTGCTCTCGGGCGGCACGACGACGCAATTGAATTTCATCGGCGACCGCTTCGGCAACACTCGCGCGGACGCGATCCAGTTCTTCTTCCATGTCGATCAAAAGTTGGTGAAGCATGCGTTCCGGGTCTTCGATCTTTTCACGAAGGGTGGTCATGTTTGAACGCATCACAAGACTGAATGAGTTAAGCCATTGCATTTGACGATTCCTTTGAGGGGAGAGGGTTAAAGTAAAAGCGTTTTCAGTTTTCGATCAGTTCCAAGTAGCTAGTTCGGCTGACAGAATCCGGATTCGAGCGAGTAGTTTTTCACGGTGGTTTTCACAGAAAGCCGCCAGCGTGATGACGCCAATGCCCAGCACGACGCCGCAGATCCAAAGCAGGTTGGCGTTGTTCACGGTTGAACGGATCACCATGGCGACTAAGTCTGTCAGCAAGAATGCGGTGCCGGCATACATCAACGATCGCATGCGAAGCCCAATCGACGCCAAGATCACGCCGACGCTTAAGACCATCAACGCAAAGATGTGAATCCAGCTACCGCCAATGACTTCTGGAAGTGGTGAGCAAAGTACAGTGAGCAATCCGATGTAGTGCAGCGGCGAGTGGGCGGCTGCGGGCAGTTCTTTCTTCATCATTTCGGCCAGGCCCAAGATCGAAACTCCGATTGGTACCAAGTAAAGCTCTGGTGAACTCCAGCTGAGCGATCTCCAAAGCAGAAACACGCCAGCGTTTGCGATCACGATGGCGGGTAGAGCCAGCAGCCGCCGACCTTGGGTGGTTGCTTGGTGAAAGTAGATGCCAGCGGCGATCATCAGCGACAGGGCATTTAAGGCTGTCAGTGATGTGTAGATCCCAGCGAATTCCCGAATGATCGCCAAGCAAGCGACGATGGCTGGCAACGAGAGCCCGATGATTAGCATCGGACGGCGGAAAGCTGAAAGTCGTACGTCTCTGGTGGATAGATGGGAGATCGAAAGGGCGACAATCGACAGGGTCAACAAGACGATCTGGCTGATGCCGACACCGAACGAGATGAAGTTCTGTTGATAAAGGAAAAGCGAAAGCAAGCCGCCGATCAAACAGGCTGCCCAAACTCGTGCTTCGTTTCGGCTTTTAATCGCTTGTAAAAGTTCGGCCACGATCAAAGCGACAAATCCACTTGTCATCGCGATCAAGCACACAGGATCAAACCGTTCTGCGAGCAATGATCCCAATGCAAGTGGTACTAAGCCGAAACGTAGTACGATGGCCCACTGGTTGGCCAGGGAGTTCTTTAGGTAACGACTAGGTCGCTCGAAAAGGAGAGCGGAAAGGCATCCCGTCAGGAACACATAGGGAACAGCTGCGATGTCGATGCTGCCTTCAATGCCCGGCAACAACCAGCCGCGACAACCGCCGATCGCAGCGGCTGCCAACAATAGGTTGATGTTGACCAAGATGGCCAAGTTGGTTTGTTTCCACTGGTCCCAACGTCCGATGAACGAAATCGCCAATGAGAACGCGGTGATCACGGCGATGAATCGCATTGGCGGGGCGAATGACAGGCAGCTGATGGCAAGTAGCGAACATGACCATGCGCGACCGATCTGCATGATGGTCTGGATTCCCATGGTGTGTGTCTGTGCGACTGCCTCGCGACGAGTGAGGATCTGGTGGCTGATGAGTGTCAATCCGCACTGAACAACGGCCCATACCATCAGCAAGTTCACGACGCCTGAAAGCAAGCCAGCTGTGATCAGTGTTGAACTGACCACAAGCGGTAAAAGCAATGCAGCGACCAAGCCGAAGGCACGATTTCCATTGGCAGCAGCCAGTACGAACAGCCAAGCCAGGATGGCCGTTGTTGACCAACCAAATCCAAGGATCGTTGGTGAGTGCAAACCAAACAGAACGGCATGCTGAATGATGACGGCTGGAATGAACACACAGGCTACGAGTGAGCAAAGGACGGTCACGCTGAGGTCAAACAGCGGCATCGTGAACGCGGCAATTTGAGGCACGATGCCCTTGGTTTCGATCGAAACGGCGGTGGGCGACGCAGTCGTTGGATCAAAACCGATCGCTTGACGCATCGAAGCGATCGAATCAACTCCCAAACGCGTCCGTAACAGTCTCAGAATCACAAAGCTGGAAAGGGAAAGACCGATCAAAACGTAGGTGCTAAGCGACACTAGTTCATTGGCGGTAAAACCGAGCCCGACGGCCCAACGAAGCGAAGCGTATCCAGCCAAGATCCAGACGCTGGCGGCGGGCAGGTAGTGTGCGTTGCCAATGGTGTATCGCACCAGTGCCAGCATCAGCAAAGCGAACTGTATTACCGACGGGATGGTCAACGCGGTGCTAAACACCAGTCCCGTGCTGACAACCCAGTGAATTCCCATTCCAACAGCTAGTACGCATCCGGTCAGCTGAATCAGGTTGCGTTGCCTGCCGCAAGCCGTTGTCATCAGGCGATCGTCGGCAGGAACGGGAATGCGATGCAGGAGGCGGTCGGGCCACGAAGTAACAGTCATCAGCACCGCGACGCCTGCCAGGATCGCTGGCACCCAAGAAAGAGGGACGTTGGCGTACTGCATTTGTGACAGAGCGGGGATTGCCGTTGCACAGGCACAGACGAACGAGGTCGCAGAAGGAATTGCGTAACGTCGATCGCGAAACGCAGCGGCGAAGGCCATGAACATGATGGCATTCGCTGCCGAAACCAGAAACGGTGAGATGAATTTCAGCAGGACAACATCGGCAACCGCAACGAAAAACAGTGCTGCGGAGACTGCCGTGACAAATTGCTTGATAGGAACGCTGAAATGGCTGAGTCCTCTTTTCGCAAATTGCCGACTCGCGACTGCTAAAGCGCCCAACAGCGGCAGGTAAGTCAAACCGTATAGAGACAGCGGAACACGCGGTTGATTGATCGCGTCAGCCGTGGCACTCTTGGCCATCTGCACCAGGTCCGCAAATATCGTTGGTGAGCATTGATAGGCCAAAGTGATGACTGCCAACGACGCCCAGACAAACGCCGGGTGCTTGGTGTCGCGGGCGATCAGCGACATCAGCAGCGCGACGACAATCGATGTAGGAATGACGGCGTAGGTCGTCGGCCCGACGTAAGAGAATCCAACGAGCGATAGGCAAAGCCCGGCGACAGAACTGGCCAATCCGATGAACAAGGGAATCGCGATCGCCCATGGCAAGGGGCGGACCAAGTCGCCCGTTCTTTGACGAAATACATCGGCGACTGTTCGTGTGGTCATCAAGATGGTCGCCGAAACCATGACGACGGCAAAGCCTAACCACTGGGCTGGCAAGGCGGCTGCGGCCTTTATTGCAACCAGTGTTACAAATTGAAGGCCCAGCATCGCGATCGGCAGGAAACCAAAGACTCGCGGCAGTTGATGTTGCTCGGCAAGCCAGAAGGTATGGCGGTTGACTTTGACGACGCCTGCTGTGAACGCCAACCAGCAAAGCGTCAAAAAGCCGAAGCCGATGATCGGCGATGTGATTGCCGGAATTGCACCAGCTACGCATAGAATTGAGAAGCTAACTAGGAACGTCGTCTGGCGGCCGCGAAGCCAGTGGTCCAGAATCGTGCTGGCAGCGATCCAAAGCAGTGCGACGGCAGGGATTAGTAAGCCGATGTTCTTCAGCCAGTGCATGTTTCCTTGCACCCCAGTCCCCGCGGACAACCAAGTCAGCGAGAGAAAACACACCGGCAATAGTAGCAGCGTCAGCGTCTGTAGGACGTGGTACGTTGCTGGAAGATTCAAGCGTCGTCGGCTGATTTCAGCGGCACAAAAAATCACACCGGTATAGCCGACAATCGTCAGGTACTTCAGTGCGATCGACCATTCTGACCATGCCTTCGTGACCAGCATCAGCGAGGAGCCGAAAACGATGGCCGCGCCAACAACAAGCATCCACTTGATGTTCTTTTCCTGGAAGAAGCTGTGAAAGAAGGATTCCACCCACGAAGGCGACGCTTCTTTGCGAAGGGAGTTTGAGGCGGAGTAGTCGGCAGGGCTCTGTGGATCGTCGAAAGCGTGAGACATTTGCTTGGCCCAAGTCGGGGTCGAAGATACGTGGCGATCGCTCTGGCAGAGCGTCTTCCCTGCCCTAGAGCCTTTCACACGTGGACACTTGCGCGGTAAGTCCACAGTTTTCGGATTTGGGCTGCCTGCCCCTGCGAATGCTGCTCCAGTGGCGCTTTGAGACTTGAATGCGCGCGATATGGCTGAATCGTACGTCGTCACGCTGTGACTGCGTCTACTGGAGAACCTAATGATCACATCGGCTTATTGATCAACTAGCGATTCAATAGCGGCTCGGTTGGCCATGCTGGCTTGCGCGCCTTGAGCGGATGCAGCTAGCGCGCCGGCTGCATTCGCAAATTGGATGGCGGAGCGTAGGTCGTTGGACTGAGACCAGCGAACCGCCAAAGCGCCGGCGAATGCATCTCCGGCGGCCGTTGAATCGACAGCACGAATCGGAAACGCGGGTATCAGATGCGTTTCGTTGTCGGTGTGAAGCAATGTGCCCTGCGCGCCCATTGTGATCGCGATGTTCTGAGCACCCTTTTTCTCTAGGATCAGCGCGGCCTTTTTCGCGTCATCAACATTGTTGATTGGTTGCCCAGTCAGTGCGGTTGCTTCGGACTCGTTTGGGCAGAGAAAGTCTGCCGTGAACAACTTTGGCGGAAAGTCTTTGGGAACCGGAGCCGGATCAACCACAATTCGGCACTTGGATTCCGCCGCGATTTCAAGTCCGGCAACGACCGTTTCGATGGGGATTTCAAGCTGGACCAGTAGGACGTCGCACCGCTGGATCACGGTCTTTGCCGCGAACACATGATCTGGCGTGAGCGAACCGTTCGCGCCGGGGACGACCAGGATCGAGTTCTGGCCACGGTCGTTGACAGAGATGACAGCCAGCCCGCTTGGTTGATCGGCATGCTGCGCAACGTGTTCGCAATCAACATTGTGGCGTTGGAGGCTTTGGATCAGTTTGTCGGCGAATGCATCGCGACCAACCGAGCCGATCATTGCAACTTCGCCTCCGGCTCGCGCTGCCGCGACGGCTTGGTTTGCACCTTTTCCTCCGCAGTACTCGGCCGACGAATTTGCCAGGACAGTTTCGCCTGGCTTCGGCAATTCGGCAGATCGGATGACTAGGTCCATGTTGATGGAGCCGAGGACAACGATTTTGGGCGCTCGGGATTTCGTCACAAAGGGCTTCTTTCCGCAGTTGGTTCGGAGTCAACGTTTTACCAAAGCTTCGAACGCCGAAAAGCTCGAGTCATCATTTGCATGATTCTCGAGCTGTTCGTGTACGAGGGTCAGGGTTCCCGACGCGTGTGGGTAACCCTCGCAATGCCTCCGCCCTACGGATGGATTGTTGGTTGGCGAAACGAGCGATCGTTACCTTGGTAGTGGACGTCGGCGGACCGGTGCAGGAGCGTTGTCAGATTCAATATCGCCTGCGTAGCTAGCTTGCCTGACGTTTCCGCGTGTCGGACGACTGGTGTCAACCGATGCGGGGCTCAGGATGCTCTCGCCAGTTCCTGGGACGGACATTCGCGGTACCGTTGGTGCGTTCAAGGGAGCCGCTGGAGCATTGAGTGGAACCGTGCGTTGTTGCATGTCTTCCAGCTCCATGGTGTCTGGCACGATGCTTTCGATTTGCATGTCGCCTTCGGTTGGCGAGAACATTTCTTGAGGTGTTCCCATTTCGCTTAGTGGCACGCTATCGACGATCTCCGGTTGGCTCATCGAATCGATACCGTTTCCGAAGTGTGACGGAATCTGATCGTGAATCATTTCGTCGGAGTAAGGTTCTACCAATTCGCCTTCAACAGGAGCCAGTCCGCCACCGATGGCTTGGCCAAGGTTTGGCTTTTGTCGTCCCATGATGTCCAAGGCACCTGCTGCGTCACGCACTGGGCCTGTGCGAACGACGTTGGGCCGGGTGACACCGTATTGAAGTTCTTTGCCAGCACTACGCTCGCGAGCTCGCTCCAAGGCATCGCAGTAGGCTTTGGAATTCCAAGGGCCTTCGGCAAGTGTGATGCCGCTGTTCACCAGCATGGTGCCTTTGAGGTAATCGACGAAGTTGATTGATTTGTTGTACTCGCCAAGTGCTCGGTAGTAAGCAATTTGGGCGTCAGCTTTTCGCTGCTGGCTTTGCAGAACCACGTTGACAGGGCTGCGGCCACCTTTGAAATCGGCCAAACGGGCTTCGACTTCGCGTTCAGCGGCTTGCCAGCGTTGTGCGTGTGTTTGCATCAGACGATAGTGCGTCTTTGCTTTGGCAACCGCGTCGCTGAGCTGGCTGACCAACAAACGCTCGGCGTCTTGCAGGTAGCCTTTTTCACGCACCAGACGAAGCTGAGCATTGCGAATACGTGCCAATTCACGACGTGCACCGAAGGCAGGCGGAGTGATTTCTAAACGTACCGCTCCTTCCTGGTAGTCACCGCTGGTCAAGCTCGCCAAGGAACTGCTGCCAGGAAGCACTTCTTGGATGTTTCGACGCGATGGTGGTCCCAGCGTGTCGCCTACACCGACCCAGCGATATAGCAACGAGAGATTGACTTCGGGAAGCACCTGATTCTTCGCCGACATTAGTTCCAATTCGTTCTGCTTGATGCGGATTTTCTTGTTGCGAAGTTCAGGGCTCAAGTACAGGGCTTGAGCGACGGCTTCGTACCAATCAAATTCGATATGTGCGATGGAAGGTTCATCGATTGGGCGAACCAAGCGGCCATCCGTGGGAGCTAAGCCAAGCAATTCACGCAGAGCCCGTTCACGTCCGTAGACACCAAATCGGTCGTCGCCAGGAAGGTTTGAACCCGCCAGTGCGCCTTCCAGTCGGGCGCGAAACTGGTAGTACTGCTCTTCGGCTTGTGCCAGCTCTTGTACAGTGCCGGTGCCGTTCTCCAGTTGCAAGCGAGCAAACTGTGCAGTCGCGATGGCACTGTTGCGACCGATCGTTGTCGTCGCGACATTTCGGTAGGCGACGTAGAGATCCCAGTAGGCGACTTCCACATCACGAACCAAGTTGCGAACCTGTCCCTCGAAGTCCGCGATCGAGATGTCTTCGTTCAGGCTGGCGAGGACCACCGGGATGCGGTTGATCAGCGTGCCACGGTTTCGCATCAGTGGATGCTGGATTTGAGCTTCGATCAAGGATGTCCAATCACTTGGCACCGCCCGTGCGTTTCCGGTCGTTGTAAGCGTTGGAGTGTTGTTTCGCGAGTAAAGGATTTGTTGACGCAAAGAAACTACGCCGCCGGTGGCAATCCTCTTGCTGAGTGCCGCCTGCTGAGTGGTATTTGCAGCCAGCGTTTCAGTTGGGTTGATGATGTTCAGGTTGCCGACGTTCTGCGGACGATCCGTCGTGGAGTAATTGATGAACGCACTGGCTTGAGCATCGAATTCTGCCAGAGCGTCTTCCACACCGCCAACTTGGTTGGCTCGTACGACGCTGCGTGGCAAGACTCGGTTGCCGCTGCCGTCGACGGTCAGTGGCACGGATTGTGTTGTCGTTTGTTGAACAGGAATGTCGTAGATGCTGCCAAATTGATCTGCGGTGCCGCTGACGAATTGGGCGGCGATGCTTTGGCGAAACTCAGCGTTGCCGCTGGTGGTCATGAAAAACTTGGCGTTCGCAAGCGCGATCGAGACACACTCTTCCAGGCTCACGTCCCAAAACTGGTAATCGTGATTATCGATCGTCAGTGGACGCATCGACTGCGTTGTCTCGGCAAGACTCTCGACATTGACATCGGGATATTCGATGGCCGTTGCAGTATTGAGATAATGCTGCAGGTCAGGAGACTCGTTCATGAAGAACGGCTGGGTAGGTGCGCAGCCGATTGAACTCAGGATCATGATCCCAAGTTGCAGATAGACTGTGATGCGAAACAGCGAGCGGTTCATGCTCTAGGCTTCCCTGTGTTGCTGTCGCGAAGACTTGTTCTTACCAATGCCGCGTTTGCGACGAACAAGTTTCACGGGTCAGCGTGATTGGAAAGCCCCCCAATCGAGTCTTCGGTGACGTCCTGCGACAGTCAGCCGAATCCTCGCCCAGGTGTGTTATCGGCGCGTCTCTGGGTAAACTTTGACGCTTCTGAGAAAAAACTTCATCGAAGGCAAAACTAACGCGGCGAGCTAATATTTAGTCGCTCTTTCACCTTCTGTAGTCCGCTTCCTATCGCATCTTCTGCCTTGACTTCCGCCTCTGGCTTGGGCGCGGGCTCAAGTTCGGGAACGATGTCCGAAGGAGAAGACGGAGGTTCAGGCAGCATCTGGCCATCGTCCTTCGATTCTGGCTTTGGTGTGTCGATGATGTTGCTCTCGCCTTCTTCATCCGAAAGAGCCATCGAGTCTTCGGGTTCGTCCACTACCGTGGCCTCGGTATTTGGGAAAAGTGGCACCGATTCGCCTTCGGCCAGAGGCTGCAGGCTGGGCTGTAGGTTGGAGGGGGCGTCAGAAACCGTTGAACGGCGTGGCCCCACTTTGAGGGCTTCCCAAGGTTTTCGATACATGTAGCGGGGCTCAATGCGACACGCTTCGTTGGCGTAGGCACTCTTATGTTCCGCCTGGTGCCATGCCATCGCCTCTTGGCTGCTGGGAGCGATTTTGTAGGCGATCAGTCCTCCCAGAAAACGCGGTCGATTCATTTCACGACGGTAAGACGGCCGGAAATTGTTACCCAAGGGGCCGATCACATCGACGCGTGGCTTAACCGTCCTGCATTCACGATCGGGATGGTGAGCTTCCGCCGTCACTGCGAAACCTACCAGCGTGAAACTGCAAATCAACAAGTGGGCAAATGATCGTGCCATCGGTCGCTCCTTCGGGACAAACGTCGCGGCGAGTTCTCGCTACGACATCGTAGTTCTCCAGCCGCAATCCTCGCGGCCTCTAGGAGTCACTTCGACACCTGTTGCTACCAAAACGAACCGGCTACCGAATAAGACGGATGAATCGACAGGCCGAATCAGGCCACGTCGGATATTAGCAGCCAGAACTAGCCTTAATGGCGATAACTACTCCTCGCCGCAAAATCGTTATCACGATTCACCGCAGAGTCGCCCCATCGTTTCGAAAGCGCACCGTGTAATGCCGACCCAACGTGACCAAGCTGACTAACCACATCGTGCCGAACAGCAACGGTGCAACATTCATCAAAACGGCACATATGATCGCCACCACCAAGAAACCAACGCCCAGGATTGCTGAACCTCCCCAAACATGACCGCTCATCGCGATAAATCCAAATCCGCTGAGCGCTGCGGCAACGGGAAACAACGCATCGCGGTCAATTCCGCCGATCACCAGTAGTAGATTGACCACGCCCAACGCCGCTAAGTAGCCGATCCAGATGGACCACACAGGGCGTTCAGCAATGGTTCTTGGAGTCAGCGAACCGCCCCTGACCCAATAAACAAGCGCCGCGATCGCGGCCAGCATGACGAATCGGGGCGTCAGATACGTCGCCCATCGCGGCAATCCCATTTCATCCAGAATGAACATGACGACGTGCGTGACAAAGATCATTCCGCCAAGCGCATAGAGTGTATTTCCCCACGCACCGAAAACACGCTCATGTTGATCTCGGCGAATTTCACGAGCCACACGGTCGATCAAGCCACTCGCTGCCGCGGTCGTCTCTTCGCCCTCGAGATACCGATTTAAATCGTCTGCCAGGGCGTCGGCGGTGGGATATCGATCGCATGGGTCGTAGCGCATCGCCTGCAAGCAAATGCTCTCAAGGTCACTGGAGATTTCACGGCGATATTGTCGTGGCGGTTCCGGTTCATCTTGCAGGACGCTTCGTAAAACCTCCGCAGCCGAAGGGCCTTCGTGCGGTGGATGGCCAGTTAGTAACGCGTACAGAATCGCTCCCAGCGAGTACACATCGGTCCCCGAATCGCCATCGCCACGACCACAGGCTTGTTCCGGGCTCATGTAGTGTGGCGTTCCGAGGACCTGCCCGGTGCGCGTAATCATGCTGCCTTCACGATGCCACTTGGCCAAGCCAAAGTCCGTTACGAGCGGATGATGACCATGGCTTAGCAGGATATTCTCAGGTTTCAGGTCACGGTGTACGATTCCCGCGCGATGGGCATATCCGACCGCGCGGGCAATGTCGCGAACGATTCGTGCGGACTGAGCATCATCGAATTGCCCGTCTTCTTTTGCGTCTTGGACTGTTTGCTGCAGGGTCGGACCCTCGATCAGAGTCATCGAGAAGTACTCGTATCCCTGCCAGGACCCGATTTCATGGATAGCAATGATCCCTGGATGATCCAAGCGAGCGGCGGCTTCGGCTTCTATTCGAAAACGTTTGCGTTCTTCTTCTCCCGCCAAAAGTCCGCTGCTGATCAGCTTTAGGGCGACGGGCCGTTCAAGCGATTGCTGGCGCGCCCGATAGACGACTCCCATGCCTCCACGTGCGACTTCGGCTTCAATTTCATAGGGTCCGACTTGGGTCCCGATCAAAGAAGAAGCCTTGGCATCGGGGGTATCGCCAAGCCAGTGATGGTTGCGAAAGAAGGTTGTCAGGTCTTTCGCGTATTGCGGGTGAGCTTCCAAATACAAATCAATGTTGGGTTGTTCGCCTGCTTCAATGCGTTCCAGATAGTCCGCCATGATCGCATCCAACGGGTCGATGTCGTCGCTCGATGGCGTTGCATCGTCGGCTGGCTGCTTGGCTTTGGAATTCATGTCAGTCAATATAGTCGATCCGGCGACTTAGCCATTGGTAGGAAAAGGATACCGCCGCGGACCGAGAACAGAGTGAAACTGAGTTCGTGAAACTGCGTTGAGGCTGGTACGTCGCTGATTCGGTCTTTCGTGCGACAAACACAATGACCTTGCTGTCTGGCGGTAGAACTTGAGACAACTGCGGTCTGTGATATCAACTACCGGCCCTTCTTCCATTGCCGTGACGACGTGACCAAGATCGATCGCTACATCTTGTTGCTTTTTCTGCGAACGGTTTTCGTTTGCTTTTGCTCGATCGCTGGTATCTTCGTGGTTTTTCACGCGTTTACGAAGATGGACGACTTCGTCGAATTGGGCCAAGAACGCGATGGAATGTTAGCTGTCATGCTGCGGTTTTACGGGCCGTACATGGTGCTGCTGTTTGATATGACGGGGGCTATCATCACACTGTTAGCCCTGCTGTTTGTGGTGGGCTGGCTAAGGCGAACGGGCGAATTGACCGCGATGCTGGCCGCCGGGATTTCTCACGGCCGCATTTTCAAGCCGATGGTGATTGCGTCTTTGATCATCATTTCATCCCAACTTGCGGTGCGGGAGTTTGTCCTACCGGGACTACGCGATAATCTGGATATGAAAGCCAAGGATGTCACAGGTGAAGCAAAGGTTGCTGTCTTACCGGAGTTAGACAAAACCAGCAATATTCTGTTCGAAGGACAAGCGATGATCCCTCGTTCGCAGACCATCATTCAGCCCAGCTTTCGTCTTTACGGAGACTACCCCGGCTATGGTGACCTGATGATGGCTGACGAGGCGACATGGATTGATTCAACACCGGATCATCCATCAGGCTATTTGCTCAGCCGGGTAGATCGGCCACAGGGAATCGACGCGTTGCCTTCAATTGGAACGGCCGACAGGGCGATCCTGCTGACAAGTCACGATCAAGGATGGCTGCAACCCGGACAGTGCTTTGTCGCTACGACGATCTCGCCAGAGTTGCTTTCCAAAGATCAGTCTTCCACGCGATTGTCTTCGATCGCCGAACTTGCCCAGCGTGTCCGCAATCCGGCTGTGCGAAGTAGCACCAGCTTGAAGGTTATGTTGCATGAACGTGTCGTGCGGCCGCCGCTAGACTTCGCACTAATCTTGCTGGGTCTGCCGCTAGTCGTCAATCGCCGCCAACGAAACATGTTCGTCATGATTGGCTTTGCCATCATGACGGTGCTGTTTTTCTTTGTGCTCAAAACGCTCGCCGGCGCCCTGGGTGGTAACGGGTATCTGATCTCTCCTGCCATTGCTGCCTGGACACCGCTGCTAGTTTTGGGTCCGATCGCCTACGTTCGCTTGCGTGACGTGCAAACCGTATGACACCCGAGGATGTCTCGATTGTCATTCCCACGCTGAATGAACAGGACTCAATTGGTGCTTGCATCCAAAGTGCATTCGCAGCAGGCGCAAACGAAGTCATCGTCAGCGACGGTGGTAGCCAAGACGAAACAACAACGCGAGCGACTGAAGCCGGCGCGACAAAGATCATTCGCTCGTTGCCAGGTCGGGGCACGCAGTTGAATTCCGGTGCGACTTTCGCCAGCAAGGAGTTCGTGCTGTTTCTCCATGCGGACAACTTGCTAGGGGCTGATTGTTTGCAGCAAATCTGCGCGGTGCAGGACGGGACTTGGGGAGCGTTTCACCAACGAATCGACTCGCCGCGTTTCGTGTTTCGCCTGCTGGAATTGGGCAACGGGCTACGAGTAAAGCTCCGTAGTGTTCCGTTTGGGGATCAGGCGATTTTTGTTCGTCGGAGTGTCTACAAGCAACAAGGCGGTTTCGACGAAATCCCCTTGATGGAAGATGTGCGGTTTTCCAAATTGATGCGCCGGGTTGCTCCCGCGAAATTGCTTTTGGGGCCAGTGACGATCAGTTCACGACGTTGGGAAAAGACTGGCGTGGTACGTCAAACGTTGCGAAATTGGAAAATACAAGTCGCTTACGCCTGCGGCGTCTCGCCAGAACGGTTGAAGCAGTGGTATCGTTGACCTGTACTGTCTACGAAACTGTCCGAGCCAACCGCTGCTGTGAACGAACCTCTCTCGCCCAATGAAAAGATCTCTGAACCGCAGTTGATGGCGACTGCCTATCACGAGGCTGGCCATGCCGTGATGGCGTTCACGTTGGGCCGGCCGGTGGAAAAGGTCACGATTGTCCCCGGCAAAATGCAGTTTGGTGGAACGCGATTGGGGGCCTGTAAAATTCAAAAGGGTCGCACGAAATCGACCAAGGATTGGCTGGAGGATGAAGCGATGATCTTGCTTGCTGGCATGGTCGCTGAATCACACTGGACCGGAAACTACTGCCAAGACGGAGCCGCCCAGGATCTGCGTGCTGTCGAAAGGCTAGCTGAGTCACGACTCGGGTCGAGCTTTGGAAATCAAAAACAATTCGATCGCTTGATCAAACGTTGGATCGACAAAACGCACTACGAATTGGAGGATGACGGCGTGCGCGAGGCGATCAAGTTGATTGCCGAAGAATTGATTGCCAGATCAGTCGTCAGCGGTCGTGCCGTCAGACATTTCGTGAAGCAGGCGATGAGGAAGGAGCAAGCGTAGACTTCCAGCTACCGCGCCCGAGGGTGTGCTTTTTCGTACGCTTGGCGAAGATTGGCGGCA
>CAYUGI010000122.1:8091-19551 GCA_964444105.1 uncultured Pirellulaceae bacterium | reverse complement strand
GGATCGCTGTTGACAGTCGTTGAGCATAAATCTTATTCCCGCTTCAAACCAGAAGATCCCCGCCAAAGCAGCCATTTTTTGGCGGCTTCATTTAGGGGGCTTTGGGTAACAATTTGGATGGCTTCATCAAGGAAGATGCAAGCGACCTAGGACTGTTCCTCTGTCTTCTGGAATCGCGTTCACTGCGTAGTCAGGTTCGCGAGACAAAACAAAGGTTGGGGGGATGAGACGTCACCATGGACTTCTCTGACGACTGCCTTGATGAAACTGAATTCTCACCGCGAAGAAGGAGAGTCGCGTTGAATCGTCTTGCAACAATTCGCCGACACCAAACATTGGCGACTCGTACGCTTGGAATCGTGGCTGCGATCTGGATGCTATCGGCATCGGATCTGTCGGCCCAGTCCACGGCCCCCCAATCATCACCTGCGACAGTCCCTCAAGCCACGAGTTCGACGGTTCCCATCGATAATGCTCGCAAGCTTGTCTCGGAGGCTCGTGCTGCTCTGGCGGGGAAAGACCTTGCCGCTGCTGCCGACCGCTACCGTCGGGCGGCAAGTATCGCTCCGAAGGTTCCCGAGATCGTCCCCGATGTGGCACGCCTTAGGCTGGACCTGCAAATTGCAGGGGTGGATTCTGCGATGTTGAAACCGGGATCGGCCAAGGCCCCTGTCGCCATTGGTTCGCTGCCTTCACTCGCCAATGCAAAACCAATCGTCAATCCAGTGCCGACGGACCCCGCCGCCCGCAAGCGTGAAGCTTTGCGTCTGGTCGCGGTGGGTCGCGCCGCGTTGGATCGTGGAGACGCGAACTCCGCACTTCGCCACGCTCGCGACGCTCAGAAACTGAAAGTGCCCGAAGGCGATTTTCAGCCGGGTGAACCACGCGTGTGGCAGTTCGTTCTGGACGCTGAATCGGCTGCGCGCCGTCAGGGAATCAGCACAGCTAGTCCAATCGGCGGTAGTGCAAACCTTGGTGCAGTCCGACAGGCCAGCAATGTTGCCTCAGGCGACGAAGCCGGCGCGATCGCACAAATGTTGTTCCAGCCCGAAGCGAATGCTGGATCCAATATCAAGCAAGTTCAGGCCGAAGACGTTTATGCCGCACCACTGGGCGAAGCGGGCAACAACCCTGGCGTCTACGGCCAGCGTTTGTTCGAGGCTGGCATGGAAGCCTTACGAAGTGGCGACCGTGCCACCGCACGCACACGATTCACTCAGGCTTGGCAATACGAGTCACAACTGGATCTTTCCGTTCGCCGCCAGCTTCAAGACAAGTTGACCCTGCTGCAAACGCCTTCAAAGTTGCCGGCCACCGGTTCGGCTCAAGCCGCTGAGATGACACCCATCCAGCGTGCCGATTTGAAAGCCGCCGAAGAAACTCGCAGGCTCTATCGCGAAGTCAGCAGCGAACTGGCTAGCATCGGAGAAAAGAAGACCGAGACTCCACTGGAAGCTCTTGATCAACTTAATCGTCTTCATCGCAAAGTAGACGGAGCCAACGTCAGCGAAGCATCACGACGTGGCATGATGGCCATGGTCGATCGATCTTTGGCAGAACAAACTAGCTACGTCGAAGCTCACCGAGCCGAAATCGAGCTGGAACTTCGCAACGATGCCATCCACATGGAGATGGCGGCAGAGCACGAACTGGACGCGCAGATTGACGAAGAAGTCATGTCGCTGGTCGAAACGTACAACGACCTGATGCGAGAAAAGCGATTCAGTGAAGCCGAAGTGGTTGCCAAGAAGGTTGGTGAGCTGAAACCTGGGTCGCCGATCGCAAACGCTCTTTTCACGGGAAGCCGCTTCGCATCACGTCGAATGATTCAGGAGCAAATCTCTGATGAGAAAGAAAATAGCAACGTCCAAGTTTGGATGGACCTAGAACGCAGCGCCGTTCAGATGAATCCCGACGATCCCTACCAGCTTCCCGAAGCACGAACCTGGGAAGACCTTTCGACTCGTCGCTTGGCGGATCGCAATGAAGACTCACGACTGAGTTCTGCTGAACGCGATATCCAACGCAAGATGGAAGATCGAGTCAAAGTCAATTACAAGGAACGTCCGCTGGGGGAAGTCTTAGATGATTTGAACCAGATGACGGGGATTCCCATCGTGATGGACAATCGTGCTCTGGCACAGATCCGCGTCACACCGACCGATCCAGTCAGCCTATCCGTTCCCAACGGAGTGCCGCTTCGCAGTGCATTGAACTTGATGCTCCGCGACCTGGACTTAACGTATGTGATCGAAAACGACGTTTTGAACATCACCAGCTTCGAGGCGAAGCGTAGCAAGGTTTACCCTGTTACCTACCGCGTCACGGACTTGGTAACGCCGATCCCGAACTTCACCAGTAGCTACGAAGACGGACTGGCTGGTGCATTGCGTTCGGCATATCAGATGTCCAATCCACAGACGGACGTGCAATTGATGCCCGTGTCTTCCATGGAATTGGCACAAGGTTCCGCCAACAGCATGCAACCATCCAAGATGGCACCGACCATGCTGGGACAGTATGCGGGAATGGGATCACAAGGTGGTTTTGGCTCCGGCGGTTCGTCGATGGGCGGACGTAGCGGAGGAGGCTCGTTTGCTGACTTCCAATCACTGATTAGCTTGATCGAAACGACTGTCGTGCCGGATACCTGGGAATCTCTGGGTGGTCCAAGCACGATGGCCGAATACCCACAGAACCTGAGTTTGGTCATTAGTACGACCAGTGATGTTCACGACCAAATCGCGGACTTGTTGGAATCGCTTCGTCGCCTGCAGAACTTGCAGATCACGATCGAAGTGCGTTTCATTACCTTGTCCGATACGTTCTTCGAGCAGATCGGTGTCGATTTCAACGTACAGTTTGATGACAACACCCGAAGACTGCCCGATGACGACAGCGGAGCTGCCGTGACGGTCGGAATCGGCCAAGACGGATTGCCGACGGCTGATTTGGACATCCGATTCGAGAACGGAAACTTCCCACTTCGGCCAGCCTTTGGTGCTCCGGATGCTGGTTCGATCTCGACGCTTGGTTTTGCCATCCTCAGTGACATCGAAGCATTCTTCTTCTTGGAAGCTGCTCAAGGCGACACACGTAACAACGTGATGCAAGCACCGAAGGTCACTCTGTTCGACGGCCAGATCGCCACGATCTCCGACGTCACACAGCGTCCTTTTGTGACCAGTATCACTCCCGTTGTCGGTGACTTTGCGGTTGCTCAGCAGCCAGTCATTGTGGTGCTTAACGAAGGCACCCAGTTGAACGTGCAAGGCATCGTCAGTGACGACAAGCGATTCGTCCGCTTGACGCTGGTTCCGTTCTTCAGCCAAATCGGTGATGTGAACACGTTTACCTTTGAAGGAAGGCGTAGCACACGACGCAACAGTCGAACCGAAAACGGTGACACGAATGGCGACGGCGTGGTCAACGACGATGACGCTGCGAATACCGAAGACGAAGAGGATGTCATCGAAGGTACAACGGTTCAGTTGCCAACCTTTGCATTCACGCAGGTTAGCACGACGGTCAGTGTTCCTGACGGCGGTACGATCCTGCTGGGTGGCATTAAGCGTTTGGCCGAAGGCCGGACGGAACGCGGCGTGCCGATGCTGGGTAAGATTCCCTACGTCAGTCGTCTATTCCGCAACGTGGCTGTTGGTCGCGAAGCACGAAGCCTGATGCTGATGGTGACTCCAAGGATCATCATTCAAGAAGAAGAAGAGATCGCGCAAACCGGTTTCGACCCGAATCGATAGCTAGCGGCTTTCGAGATAGAATCATCGAAACGCCAGTTGGAGAAATCCGGCTGGCGTTTTTTCGTTGGTGGATTTGTTCATGGAGTTGCGCACTGAAAATCCCCTTTCCGCGCATCGGGAGCGGTCGATCCATTGGCGAGTGCATATGCGTCAACAGAAGCAAGTTAGTCTTTTCGGCACTTTCCTTTACCCTTCCGCTTGCGGGAGGATCGGACGCAGTAGCGGCCGCGGAGGGTACCCTCTCCTCCCTGAGGCTCGACTCTCTCTCGAGGGAGCGTGAATTTGCTTCTCCTACAGCCATGTTCTTGTTGAGTTTAGAAACGACACACAACCCAACAATTCAGAAACAGATCAAACAACAATCTCGGCCAAGGTTTGATCACTGGCTGCCGCGCGTTGAGCTTGCTTCAAATTTGCCAGTTTCTTCCACGCAGGATGACTACTGGTTGGGCGAGCTTGATGTGCCAGTGTCAAGATATCAGCGATCGCGATCTTTTCGGCTGGACGTGCCAGTGTCAAAGCGTCTTCTTCTCCAGCGCCGGATGAAACGCGACGCAGCAGTCCAGCGTCAATCAACCGATGCGACATCTCGTGAACGATGCGTCCCGATAGCCCCAAATGATCGGCGACTTCTTGGTGATCGATTGATTTGCCGCGGCCGAAAGCCAAGGCAACCTCGGTCATCACCGGCAGCATCCAATCCGGATCGCCTTTTAGTAGGTCGCTTTCGTCCTGATCGACTCGACGAAGTCGCCGTCCGCGTATCGTCTGCAGCGTGTACGTCAAAATCAAACCGAACAGAACGATCAACCACGTGACATAGATCCAGAATAGGAAAAGAGGAATCAGCCCCAACGATCCATAGAGTGCCGAATAGGGAACAGCGGTGCTGACATAAATCTGGAATCCAAACTTGGCACCTTCCCAAAGCAGCGAACCGACCAGGGAACCAATCGCAGCGGCTCGTGTAGAGACGTGCGTGTTAGGCATCAGTGCGTAAAGCAGAAACAGCAGCACCCAGCTGGCAACGATCGACAGAACGCGAGCCAACCCCAATTGGATCGATGAACCAACGCCCACCGTGCCTGCCCAAGCCACAAATTGGCCGGACATGTAAAGACTCATGGCCAACAATCCGCTGCCCAGCGTGATGATCGACCAATGGATGGCAAGTCGAATGTGAATCGGACGGTGTTTGGGCGCGTCGTAGATTCGATTGAACAAGTACTCCGTCGAATCTGCCAAAGCCACCGCCGCGTAGACAAACAGCAGCAAACCAAAAACGCCGATCGACGCGAAGTCGATTGAAGCGACTTTGGTGGTGGCTTCGTGGAGCGTTCTGCGAATGCTGGCTCGTGTCTCTCGCTGCGCATCGGCTCGCTGTTTCGCAGCTTCTTTGGCTTCCGCGTCTGCCAGATTTATCGCATCGTCAGCCAGGGTCTCAGCTAGAGTCACCGCGTCGATCTCGGCCCCCGTCGCAGTGTCCGTCGCAGCTTCGGTTTCTTGATCCTCAGCCAAGCCTGTTGCGGGGATCAAGCTATCCGGCTGCTTGTTCGCGTTATCTTCAGCTGCAACTTCATTGGATGGCCCGTCCGTCTTGCTGTCTTCTTCGGGGCTTAATTCAGCGTTTGATTCGGGCTCAACCGTCTCGGCACCAGCTGGTGTTTCTTCATGGACGACAAATTCCGTCGCAGGCTGCTGGCTCGTCTCGTAGTCTTCCTCCAGATAGCCACCCGAGATTTCCGGAACACCGAAAAACGTAAACAGCTGATTTTCAACTTTCTGCTGGACGTCTTCCAGCCCGCCGACCACCCGGAACATGACCAGGCCAAGCACAACGACCGGAATCAGAGAGAAAATTGTGCGATAAGTAAGCTCTGCTGCCATTCCTTCGGCGCGATGGCGGAGCAATTGACGCCAGCAATAGACACCCAACTCCCACGCGTAACGGACATTGTGTTGCCCGCGCGTTAGCTGTTCGCGAGGACGGCGAACCGCATCAGTGATGTAGTCCGTCAGTCGTCCCATTGGCAGTCACCGTGTCTAAATCAAGAGTCGAAAGCACTGAGGATACCCGATTAGGCAGCCCGGCGAACGTCCTGGCCGATGTTCCCTGAGTCGATGTTCCCAGAGTCGATGTTCCCAGAGTCGATGTTCCCAGAGTCGCTGTCCACTGAGTCGTTATCCTCTGCGTCGCTGTGCCCTGAAACGCTACTGCCGGCCTCTTTCTCCGCGGGCCGATTCGCTTCCAGGCTGATCACGTCGCGCTGCGCATCGACGGCTGTGATCTCGTCGCCTTGGAAAACGGCCACGACGCCGCGGTCATTGACGATTTTCAGCTCGTCCTCTTCGATGAACCAAAGCCCCCGGTGGGTGGGCGTGTTGAAGCAACGGCCACAATAGTGCTCGTCACGAATCACCATCGACTCGGTGATCTGTAACGGCTGGCCGTCGGCTTCAGATTTCGCAAACACTTCACAGTGTTCCATCAACCATTGACGAAAATGAACACGAACAGTCGCCAGTCGCTGAGGATTGCTCATTCGAACTCTACTTGCTTTGGATGGGCAGAAATTTTGCTGATGACGAAATTTGTCGCGTCCTCAAGCACGGTTCATACGTAAGCAAAGCACCCCTAACAGGGCGTTGTCAGTACAATCCAGGCAGAGCTGACTAGTCGGCAACCCGACTTCTCTGTTTAATCGACCACTCCCATCCGGCAGGTTCGCTTCACTTGGTACCGCTGGCAGGGCAGCCCCAGGGTCCGCAAGGCAGCTAATAGGCAGGGGAGGCCCAGAAGGGAAAGTGTCGCTAAACTCCCTAGAACAACATCGCCCTTATCCTCGTAATCACATACGTCTCATGCGAACTCTGCTGAATGAAACCGAGCTGAACGAAGGCGTCGAACGGCTTGCTAGCGAAATCGATGCACATTACGGCAGCGAACGACCGCTGACGGTGATTGCGGTGATGACCGGCAGCTTGGTTCTTTTTGCAGACTTAATTCGACGACTTTCGATGCCGCAACGTGTCGGTGTGATTCAAGCGTCTAGCTATCGCGGCGGCATGAAATCGGGCGACTTGGCGGTCGACGCAAACATGCTGATCGATGTCAAAGATCGCGATGTGCTTTTGGTCGACGACATTTTTGATACGGGCAAAACACTGGACCGCCTCACTGGCATGTTGAAAGAGATGGGTGCGAAGACGGCGCAAACGGCAGTCCTGCTGCACAAGAAACGAGAACATGATGTGGAAATGCGTCCTGACTTCGTCGCCTTCGAGATCCCCGATGAATTCGTGGTCGGCTACGGATTGGATTACTTAGACATGTACCGCAATCTGCCCTTTCTGGCGATTCTGGAACCAGCCGAAATCGAAGCGACCGCGGTGGACGCGAAATCGTGAATTCATCGCTGAGCGTTCTTGTGGTTGGGCGACGCTTCTGGCCGCATGGTTCGTTAGACAACGCCAGCCACTCCATTCAGTTGGCAACAGATTTGCAGCGACAAGGTGCAACGGTTGAAATTCTGACGCCTCGCTACGCAGCGTCTTGGGCGAAAGAGTTCTACTTTCGCGAGATGCCGATTCATCGACCAGCGATCGCGCCGCGAAGCGATTGGTCGATGGGACGGTACACGCGGCACCTGACCAAGTGGCTGCGAGAACAATCCGAACGATACGATGTCGTGTTGGTCGATGGCGCCCGCGAAGAAACGATCGCTGCGATTGATGCTCGCAGCACAACCAACCGACCGGTGATTGTTCGCACAGGGATGCAAGACCAACAAAGTGATTTCGATTGGTGGCATTCCAGTCGTAGCGGACAGCGTTGCGGCCAGGCGACTGGTTCGGCTGACGCAATCATTACACATAGTTCGGTGGGGCACCGCGAACTGCTTGGCCGATCAATCGCAAACGAACGAATTACCCGAATCAATGTCGGCGTCCCAGCCTTGCAGCCGCCTTCGCAAACGATGCGCGTCGAAGCAAGAAGGGCACTTTCTGCGATCAATCGCGACCTACATGCACCGATCGACGAGCCGATTGCGATCTGCGTCCGGCCCATGGAGCCGGCCGTCGATAATTTTAAGGTCAGTCATGGTGCGTCTGGTGCCGCGCTGTCACGAGTCGATGCGATGGTGCAGTCAGCGCGTCACTTGGTCTCGCGATACCCTCTATTGCATCTTTGGTTCATCGGCGATGGCTCGCAGCGAGACCTCGTCTACGAAACACTCCGTGGCGATGGTGTACGAGCTTCGATTGCGATGCCAGGATCGTTTGGCAATATGGAAGACGTCTATGCTGCGGCAGACGCTTTCGTGCAATTAGACACGCAAGGGCTAAGCCATTTCCTACCGCGTGCTGTTGCCGCAAATTTGCCCATCGTCGCAGCTGACCTGCAAGAAGTTCGTGAAGTTCTGGACTGCAAGCCCGCTCCCGCACTGAACCTAGTTGATGATCGTGAAAAAACGGAAATCGCCGACGGAGGTGATAGCGGCGAGGATCATGTCAAATCAGGAGACGAGATTGCTTGGTTCGATCCGTCGACGCCCAAGACGTTTCGCAAAGCCATGCGGAACGTTTTTGATGACATAGAAACCGCAAAGTCAAAAGCCGATTCGCTACGACGACGGTTGCTGCGAACGCGTCCTCAGTCCGAGACCGTACGCCAGTATTTGACGTTGTGCGAAACTGTTGTTGCCAAGCGTCGGTCGTCCGACCAAGGCCCTTCGATGGGAGCCGTATCATGACGATTCGCTTAGCCCTGATCATTCCGACGATGGATCGCGGAGGTGCAGAAAAACAGCTTTGCTTGCTGGCCACGCATTTGCCCAAGGACAAGTTCGACGTCCATGTTGTCTTGCTGACGCGCGATGGCCCACGCAGCAAATACTTGCGAGACGCTGGGATCCCGGTAACAGTGATCGGCAAACGTTTCAAAGCTGATCCAACCGCGCTGCTTCGCTTGCGTCGCGAATTAAGGCGGATACAACCCGACATTGTTCACACTTGGATTTTTGCCGCTAACAGCTTTGGTCGTTTGGCAGCTCGACTGGCTGGGATCAAACGGATTATCGCCAGTGAGCGCTGCGTTGATCCTTGGAAGACAATGGCTCACTTCATGATCGATCGTCGGCTGGCACGATGGACCGAAGCAATCACGACCAACAGTACCGGCGTTCGTGATTTCTATGCTCATAACGGAATAGACGCGGACTTGTTTCGGATCATCCCCAATGGGATCGAGCCCGTTGAATCTTCACCGATTTCTCGCGAAGAAGCTTTTGCACGTTTGAACGTGTCCCCGGAACGAAAATTGATCGTCGCGGTCGGCCGACTGTGGCCTCAAAAGCGGTATCGGGATTTGATCTGGGCCGCTGAACTGCTGGGGTCGCTACGCCGCGATACGACCCTGGTCATCATCGGCGATGGGCCGCAAAGCGGTGAACTACTTCGTCATCGCGACTCCGTGACCAAACCTGAACATGTGCTATTTGCTGGGCAACGAAACGACGTGCCGCAGCTGCTTCCCCACGCAGATGTATTTTGGATCGGCAGCGAATATGAAGGCCAAAGCAACGGTGTGATCGAGGCCATGCAGGCGGGTATCCCCGTGGTAGCGTCGGACATCCCGGGCAACTGTGACTTGGTAATCGATGATGTTTCTCAAGCCGGGCACTCCGATGGTGAAGCAGCCGATTTACCGTCAGATTTGGCCGCGACCGGACGCATCGTGCCACTGGGCGATACGGCCGCGTTTGCCCGCGAAACGAATGATTTGCTGGAAAATCCGGGATCTGCGAAGCGGTTGGGCGAAGCGGGACGCGAACGAATTGCCACCCAATTCACGGTGCGAAACATGATCGATAAACACGTCGCACTTTACGAAAATGCATCTGTTTTGCCTGCAAAAAATGATAAACAGTTCCGTTCGTAACGATCAGGTCATGGTCGGGCTTGGGATTTCCTGTCCAAAGGCTCGTTTTCGCTCAAAAACGCATTGAGCGAAGCCGGAGCACGGATACCATCGATCTCGTGACTGGAACACTTGCATCGACGGAACGATGACCAAGCGGGCTGCTTCACATTGCCAAGCGGGCTTTTTAAAAGCGGCCCGCTCCAAATTTCTGCCCTACAAAATATCAAGCAACGAATGGACATGAGCGACACTAGCCGACCAGCGATCGACGAAGTCGACTTGATGTTGGCGAATGCCCGCTTGCGAGACGAGCTGGAGCCGTACCGCGACGAGTCAATCGACGACCCCTCTGTCAACCGAATGCCTCTGCAAACCGAAAACGAGTACTTGGCCTCCATGCTCGCGTGGGAACGTGCTCCGGCACTTCCTATCTCGTGCTGGTTTTCGCCTCCACTGGTTCTCTGCAGCCCAGATTCGCTCAGTGACGATGAAGTCAAGAGACGGTTGAACGAGACAATCGAACGTCTCTATGCGAAGAACGTCATTTTGCGATTCACCGATCACCTCAGCGATCGTGAACTGTACATGATCATCTATCGCGACATCTTACCAAGCTGCGAAAAGAAGGTTGACGTCCCCGGCAAATCGCTCGAGTGGCGCTGCGTTGAAGACGACGAGACTTGGTTGCGGTACTACGCTGGTCCAGTCGATCGTCGCCGCTTCCAAGAAGAGCATGATTTGGACCTGCCCGAGAGCAGTGAACCGCAATTCAAGAGACAGCTGCCAGGCAATTAGTGCCGGCAAGCCGACGCACAATGAACCGATCCAGAAAAGCCCAGCCAGAAATAATGGCTGGGCTTTTTCGTTTGGCAAGCATCCGCTGCCGATGGTTGTCTACGCTCCAGCCCCCTCATCCCCAGCCGGTGGACTTCGCGTAGACACCAAAGCCTGAAGGGAGGGTGAATCCAATTGCCGCTAGTTAACAACTCAAAAACTACGTGACCGATGCACGGGCGGGCAAATTCTTAGTGTTCACGTTATCGGTACACCATTCGTTCTAAACGCCTCAAACAAGCGTGTTCTTTAGGTCTACTCACGAAAAGTTCACTTGCTTAGACGGCTCCCAACCAACCACAAAAAAAGCGATCCACCTCCGTGAATCGCTTTTCAAATTGATCGAGCTTGAATTCCGCTTTACGCGGCAACCTTCAAGTAAGAACTGAGGCGATCAGCACGCGAAGGGCTTTGCAGTTTGGCGACCGCTTTGGCCTCGATTTGACGCACGCGTTCGCGGGTCACTTTGAAGATCCGACCGCATTCTTCCAGCGTGTAGCTGTAGCCATCGACTAGGCCGTATCGCAGACGAATGATTTCACGTTCGCGGAACGTCAGTGTTTTCAGCAATTCGTCGATTTGGTTTCGCAGAATTCCGCCAGCGGCACTGCGTACCGGATTGTCGTTGTCATTGTCTTCGATGAATTCGCCAAAGCTACTGTCTTCACCTTCACCGACTGGGCGATCCAAACTGACAGGGTGACGGCCGATGTCCATGACGCGAGTCACTTCTTCGATTGGCACTTCGGTGTCTTTGGAGATTTCGTCGTAAGATGGCTCGCGGCCGAGGTCTTGCGTAAGACGTTTTTGTGACTGACGCAACTTGCTTAGCACGTCGATCATGTGAACAGGGATGCGAATCGTGCGAGCTTGGTCAGCGATCGCACGCGTGATGGCTTGGCGAATCCACCAAGTCGCATAGGTGCTGAACTTGAAACCGCGGCG
>CAYUGI010000122.1:0-8081 GCA_964444105.1 uncultured Pirellulaceae bacterium | reverse complement strand
CACGCATCAGGCCTGTGTTGCCCTCTTGGATCAGATCCAAGAACGACAATCCACGGTTGCGGTACTTTTTGGCGATCGAAACCACCAATCGCAAGTTGCCGCTGCTAAGTTCTCGCTTGGTCGCTTCGTACTCCTCGAAATACGCACGCGCCTTGACCATGCGATTGTGCAAACTGGTTGGACTCTCTTGAGTGACCATCATCAGTTCACGCAATTCTTGCTTCAGATCCGCGGCTTCATCGCGGCTCATCGCATCGGTGCCAAGATCGGCCAAGCGATCGCGGATGAAATTCATGCGTTGCGAGATCTTTTCCATCTGGCCAAGCAACGGAGTGACGCGGCGTGAACGCAGCGACAATTCTTCGACCAACTCAAGACACTTCTTGCGGTTGCTGATAAAGCGACGGCGGATTTCAGCTTTCATTCTTGGCGCGGTGCTCTTGCGAACCATCGCGTCGAAGTCAGCTTTGTTCTGATGGATCAGCACTTCCAAGGTTCGCAAGTTGTGCGGCATGCGTGCCGAAACTTGTTCCTTGGTCAGTCGTTCAGTCAGCGAAACCTTGATGGTACGGTCAAAAGGTAGTTCGCCTTCATGGACACGCTTCAGAATGCTAACCGTGCTGCGAAGTGCATAGTCGCTGCCAAGCAGTGCACGCCGGAATTGTCGGCGAGTGATTTCGATTTTCTTCGCCAACGAGATTTCTTCCTCGCGAGTCAGCAAGGGAATCTCAGCCATTTGGCTCAGGTACATGCGAATGGGATCTTCGCTTGCCCGCGGCATTTCGGTGTGATTGAGTGCTGCGTCGGTTTTATTGGGTGCGTTTGCGGACGCATTTGCCAAAGCGGCACGCATTTCAGCCACGTTCGGGTCAGGCTTTCCGCCGGCAGCTTTGGCGAGTCTTGTTTTCTCCGCCGCATCGATCAGACGGATGTCGCGTCGTTCGAGTGCCAGAATCAACCGGTTTAGTTTTTCCGGGTTGACGTCTTCGTCAGGCAGGTACGCGTTGACTTCGTCGTAAGTAAGAAAGCCGTCTTGGCGGCCACGGACGATTAGCTTCGTCAGATCTTGATCCATCAATTGCATCACAAAACCTCATGTTTTGATTTTCACTGCGATCATCGCAGCGGGGGTCGTTTGAAATCCATTTCAACTGTCGATAGTTTCACCAGCGATGAGCCGATGTCACAAATGTAAACGTGCTTCGTGCCAATCTCTTGGCCAGGCAAATCCCTCAGTCGTCGGGTGGATAAATTTCAATACAGGCTTAAACGGGGCGGACAACATGTTCCGTTTCGCAGATCCTGACAAGTCCAGCTTTGAGCAAAATCGAAAATGTTTTGAAAGTCGTTTTGCATGCATTTCAAAGCTAGCTTCGCGATCAGCATGTTTACTTCGGGTTGCCGCGATGCCGAGCCTTCTCCGCTTCGAACAGCTGCTTTAGCAATTCGGCCTCTTCGTCTTCGGGCAGCGTCGCCGATTCCAACTTGGCGATCATGCTAGATTTTTCGGCGTCCGTGGCGCGTTTGGCATATTGCGTAATCACCCCGCCGTAACGAACTTCCGAACTGGTCGAAAGCTTGCCTTCGCGTGCGTGTACTCGATCCTGCAGAGTGACAAACTGACTTTTCAAATCTTCGTTCTCGATCAACAGCAGGACGTTTTCGGAGGTCAATTCACGACCGGCGAGATCTAAGTCTTGATAAGCCGACAGCAGCATCTTCGCAGCCAAAGTCTCCAGCCAATCTGGGTCAATTGATTCGACAGCCATTGCCGCTAGATCCGGCGATTCAATCAACAGCTCGAACAATTCGCGATCCACGCCGACAATCGGATGCATCGCGGCAGGTTGCGCCGGATGATTATTAGCCGTCGAAGCGTATTGGCCCGTGTTATGACTGCCGTGATCACCACCGTAGTCACCGTCTTCGCCAGCTTGAGCCAGTGCCAAGTTGGGATCAAAGGACTGATTCGGCGGTGGAGCCGCAGGTGGTTGCCTGGGCTGAAACTTTGGCTTCGGTTTACTGACCGTTCGACGCGTTTTTTCAAGTGTTTCGTTCAGCCGGTCAATTGGCAGCGCAAACGTGCGAGACATCCGCATCATCAACTGATCGACTTTCAAGTTGTTGTTGCGTGGAGCCTTGGCGATCACGCCCACCATCGTTTCGATTGCCTTCATCACCGCGTGCGTGTCGCGCGTGACATCGATGCCATCGGTCAAACGCGACAGTTTGTGGTCCAGTGCATCAGGTGCATCTGAAACGATGCTTTGAAATTTCTCGCGTCCGTGTTCGGCGATGTAGTCCGCAGGGTCGCTGCCATCTGGCAACGTCAAGACTCTCAGATCGACGTCTGCTTTGACGAATAACTCCAAGACTTCGTCTGCACGGCGTACGCCAGCGGCATCACCGTCCAGCACCAAGACAACACGCTGTGCAAATCGATTCAGGACCTTGACGTGCGGCTCCGTCAACGCGGTGCCCAGCACCGCAACGACCGGCTCGATTCCGGCTTGTCGTGCCGCGACGACGTCGGTGTAGCCTTCCATCACCAACGCTTCGCCGCCTTTGCGGATGGCATCGCGAGCGAGCTGTAGACCGTAGAGATTGAACGATTTACGGAAGAGCTTCGTCTCCGGTCCGTTGATGTACTTTCCGCCAGCATGGTCGCCATGTCGCTCGGCGATTTTGGGAATTACACGCCCGCCCATCGAGATCACACGGTTCTGTAAATCATGAATCGGAAACATCAGCCGGCCACGAAACGCATCAACGTAACCATCGCCGGAACGTTTTTGAAACGCCACTCCAGCTGCGTGAGCGATCTTGGCATTCAGTTTGCTTTTGCCAAGCAAGTCGATTGCAAAGCTCCAGCTGTCAGGAGCAAAGCCGATTTGAAAACGTTTGCGATTCTCGTCATCAACACCACGCTGCGAAAGATACTCACGCGCGATCTTCGCATCGTCTGTTTTGGGATGGTCAAGCTGTTGAAAATAGGCGTCAGCGATCATCTTGGTCGCGGCCAACAACGTGGCTTTGTCATCCGGACTACCGGGCGTCGTTTTCTTGCCGCGCGTGTATTCTTCGACAGGGATGCCGGCAAGTTCTGCTAACGTCTTCATCGCGGTGGGGAAATCGACGCCATCTCTTTTCATGACGAACGAAAACACGTCACCGCCAATATCGCACGGCCAGCACTTCCAGGTTTGCCGCTCACGATTGACGGACAACGAGGGGCGTTTGTCGTTATGCCACGGACAACGGCAAGCCATGTTGCGACCAGCAGGGTGCAGCTCCAGCGTCGCACCAATGACATCGACGATGTCAACGGCTGCACGTACTCGCTCTTTTAAATCAAAGTCCGCCGGATTTGCCAATCAAAAGGCTCCCTAAATGGATGTCGACATCAGCTGCTCGTCTTAGCCTAACAGATTCGACTGGCATTTCAGAAGATGCCGAAAGCGCGGTTCACAGTAGGCTTTCGATGCGATTCAGTTGGCCACAAAAAG
This sequence comes from uncultured Pirellulaceae bacterium, assembly GCA_964444105.1. Lineage (GTDB taxonomy): Bacteria > Planctomycetota > Planctomycetia > Pirellulales > Pirellulaceae > K23-9. Next base: position 4,575 of record CAYUGI010000122.1, on the reverse strand, counting down.
TAAAAGATGAACAAAGGAAAGACAGGGTGGTGGCAATGGTGCTCCCAGCGGAAACGCAGCTCTCTCCTGGCGTGTTTTTGTTCTTCTGTGACTTTTTGTGGCCATTCCAATTCGTTGCAGTCTTCTAGCTCCAAGCCTTCGTCGCGGCATCCCGAATCGCTGCTGTCGTCGTGCCTTTGTCACTCGCTAGCCTTCTCGCATCGTCGTCTTCAACACTCATTCGTTCCTGGCCGTCAGGCAGTGTGACGACTTTCGTGTTTACGTCGCCAAATTCGGTAGCCACCGTCTGGCTTCGACGCGTCAACTTGTGGCGATCCGTTGTGGTTCGACGAATGCCAATCGAAGTGGAGTGCTGAAACATCAGTTGCTCCATCAAGCCGACTTTTGTCCCAGGTGCAATCACAGAAAAGACCACGCCGGCGCGACCCTTTTTCATTGTGGCGGCTGTTTGGAATACATCCAGCGCCCCAGCATCCATCAACCGCTGGGCGCAATCGGCCAACTGCTCCGGCGTCGAATCGTCCAGGTTTGTTTCCAGAATTACGACGCGATCTGATTCCACTTTGGTCGTCGCAGTCACCTGATCGTCGGCGACATCGCCCAGTAAGACTCTTAACACGTTTGCTTGGCCGTCCAGATCCATGGTGCCAGCACCATAGCCGACCGCATCAATGGTCATCGCTGGCAAACTGCCAAATTGTGTCGCGGTTGCCTTAATGATTGCCGCTCCCGTGGGGGTCGTCAGTTCAGCAGGAATATCGCAAGGTGCAATCGGGATGCCTCGCAAAATCTCCGCTGTTGCGGGTGCCGGAATACTGACACGCCCGTGAGCGATCGTGATGGTTCCCGTGCCCGTCGGGATGGGCGAACTGATTGTCGATTCGATGCCCAATTGTATCATGGCGACCGCTGTCCCGACGATATCCGCGATCGAATCAATCGCCCCGACTTCGTGGAAGTGAACTTTTTCGATCGTCGATCCGTGGACTTTCGCTTCGGCGACCGCGACTTCGTGGAAGATCCGTTTGGCCAGATCTTTCGCCTTGGGATCAATTTGATCGGCCCGATCGATCATCTCGGTAATGTGGTGAAGGTGCCGGTGGGCGTGCTCTGGCGGGTGGTCAATTTTGACGTAAACCGCACGAAAACCCGCTTTCTTGACTTCTTGGGACGTAATCGAGAGCTCCGGCAGGCCCATCGACTGCACGGCCGCCTGGATCGCGGATGCGTCCACCCCTAGATCGATCAACGCCCCCAGAGTCATGTCGCCGCTGACACCGCTGAGGCAGTCAAAATAGGCAATTCGTGGCATAGTTGGCTGTTTTCCCGGTCGTAGAGGGGCGTTTGGCGTTGAAGGGTGTCGGCGAATTGCTATACTCCGCGACCTACCCGATTGGCAAAAAACCAACCTATCCGATAAATATCAAAAGATCGATCCGATGAAAGTTGTTAGTAGCATTGGTGCATTGAAGTACCGTCACCCCGACTGCCAAGTCGTCAAGCGCCGCGGTCGCATCTATGTGATCTGCAAGAGCAATCCAAAATTCAAAGTCCGCCAAGGCGGCGCGAAGGTGAAGAAGACTCGTCGCTAGGCGATCAGGTTTTCAAACGAATCAATAAGCGACCGGCATTTGTCGGTCGTTTTTCATGCGCTAACAGGAGGTTTGGGGCTGACGATTTGTGGCGTTATCTAACTAGTTTTCACGCATCCGTTATGGGTTCCAGTTCAGTTCCCGCAGGTTTCACAATGACGAAGCCAAAGTCTCACGTTAACAGCCCGATGCCCTAAGATCAGTTTCATCGAGATTTCGGTCTACTGTTATGAAAATTGAGCGGTCGCAATGACAAGAGCACTGTTAACTGGCGCAAGCGGTTTCATAGGACAGCATTTGACGCGGAAGCTAGCGAGCGATGGCGCGGATGTCACGTGCTTGGTACGTCCGACGTCCGATCGGAGCTTGCTGGAATCGATGGGGTGCCGGTTTGCTGTCGGCGACGTGACAGATCCTGACTCTCTTCTTTCGGCGTTTGCAGGGGGACCATTCGATGCCGTTTATCACTTAGCCGGTTTGACGAAGGCGCTGTCCAAGGATGATTTGCTGGCGGTCAACGAAACCGGCGCCAAGAATGTTGCCGAAGCCTGCGTCGCGCAAGCCAATCGACCTGCGTTGATCTTGTTGTCGTCGCTTTCAGCCGTTCACCCCGCACGTGATCAAGTACCCGTAAACGAACACAGTACACCCGCGCCGGTTAGCAGCTACGGCAAAAGCAAACTGGCGGGCGAACAAGCCGTTCGTCCTTTCGCCGCTCGACTGCCGATCACCATCTTACGTCCACCGATCGTGCTGGGTGAAGGAGACCCCGTCAGCGTCACCATGTATCAGTCGATCGCCAATTTCGGCATTCACGTCAACCCGTGCTGGCAAGACAACTTCTTTTCCGTTGTTCATGCCGCTGACCTAGCAACGGCATGTCAATTGGTAGCGAAAAACGGTAGACGCATTAGTCCAAGTGATTCGGCCTCTGGCGTCTATTACCCTTGCAACAACGATGTGTACTCTTACGCGCACCTGGGGCGACTGATCGGTAAATCACTCGGTCGAAAGTCAACGTTCGTGTTCCGTATTCCGTCACCATTCGTCTGGGGTGTCTCTGGCGTAAACGAGATCGTTTCGCAGGTGCGGAGGCATCCGACCATTGTCAATTGGGACAAAGCGCGAGAAGCAACTGCAGGCTCTTGGATTTGTAGCAACGAAACACTCAGGGAAGATACCGGATTCCACATCGACACGCCGCTAACGCAGCGGATCGACCAAGCCGTTGCCTGGTATCGCGAACACGGCTGGTTGAAACGGTAATTCAATAGCTGAAGCGACCAGCGTGACCCGAGCACGGCAGTGCTCGCTGAGCTACAATCTGACGGAAGAAATTTAACGTCGAAGTCTCGTTGAGTTGTGCCCACTGAACTTTCACATTGCCGATTCAGAAATGCCAAAAAAGAACAACGCCACCCACATCAGTCGTCGCAACTTCACGGGTACTCTGGGAGCGCTGGCTGCTTCGTCAGCAGTTTGGAGTGAACTTCCGGCGCAAGAATCCAAATCACCCAATGAGAAAATCAATCTGATTTGCGTTGGCACGGCCAATCGAGCCGCAAAGAACATCGAAGGCGTCGAGTCGCAGGAGATCATCGCTTTTTGTGATGTCGATAGCCGGTATCTCGATACAGCACTGGCAAAACACAAAGACGCACGCGGATACGCTGACTATCGCGAGATGATCGACAAGGAAGCTTCCAAAGCGGACGGGATTGTCGTCGCTACGGCAGATCACAACCACGCGCCAGCCGCGATTCGTGGGATTAATGCGGGACTGAATTGTTACTGCGAAAAACCTCTCACACATACTGTCGAAGAAGCACGTATCATCGCCGAGGCTGCCGAGCGAAAAGGCGTTGCGACTCAGATGGGCACTCAAATTCATGCAGGCGATAATTACCGCCGCGTAGTCGAGATCATTCGTGCTGGCACGATCGGCGACATCCAGGAAGTTCACGTCTGGGTTGGCAAAGGTTGGGGCGGTGGTGAACGACCCGAAAAAGGCGAAACGCCACCAGCGAACTTGAACTGGGATCTTTGGCTAGGCCCGGCACCCGTTCGACCGTTTGCTGCTGGCAGATACCACCCGGCACAATGGCGACGTTGGTGGGATTTTGGCCAAGGCACGCTGGGCGACATGGGTTGCCACTACATGGACCTTCCGTTCTGGGCATTGGAGCTTCGACATCCTACTTCCATCGAAGCGGAGGGTCCCGAAGTTCATCCCGAAACCTGTCCTCTTGGCCTGATCGTCAAATATCAATTCCCCGAGCGTGAAGGCGTATCGGGCAAGTTGCCGCCAGTTTCGATGACGTGGTATGACGGCAATAAAACCCCGCGCGAGGTCAAGGGCGAGAAGGTACCTGGTAGCGGGGTCATGTTTGTAGGAAGTAAAGGCAAGCTGTTTTCGACTTACACGAAATACAAGCTGTTCCCGACCGACAAATTCTCCGACTTCGAGCCGCCAGCGGAATCGATCCCCAATTCAATCGGCCATCACGCGGAATGGATTAAGGCGTGCAAAGATGGATCGCCAACGACTTGTAACTTCAACTACTCCGGTGCGCTCACCGAATCCGTCTTGCTGGGTAACGTCGCTTACCGTGTCGGCAAGAAATTGCAGTGGGACGCAAAGAGCCTGACCGCAACGAACTGCCCCGAAGCCGATCAATACATCAAGAAACAGTATCGCGCTGGTTGGGAAGTCGCCGCCTCCGTGTAGCGAGGTGTCAGCCTTTGGCGCCAGTCCGGATTATTCATCAACGCAGAAATAGTGCGCGATAGTGCCGACAGTTGTCGCCGTAGCCGGCTTAGTAGCTTCGATTCGCAGGCAAACCGAGATTTACTCCGCCTCAGGGCAACGTCCTAGCCGACTTTTCTGCTCTGCTTAGCTTGACTGAGAATTTACTCTCCCTCTGGGCGACGCCGTAGCGGATTTTGGAGCGGCAAATGACGGTCGTAAGCCGTTGGCGCTAGC
>CAYUGI010000121.1:0-19565 GCA_964444105.1 uncultured Pirellulaceae bacterium | reverse complement strand
GAACGGCTGGCAACAAAAGGCCAACCAGAATTCCGATGATCGCGATCACGACCAAGAGTTCAACCAGGGTAAAACCCGATCTTTTTTGTGTTCTAGACATTTGAAAATATTCCAATATTCAAAGAAAATGATTAAACGTGCCAACGCAAATAGCGTCAGCATCCAGCAAAAGAAATGATTCGGTCAGCGGATCTCCTGGGGCGTGACGGGAAAGGAAAAGGTTAATGGGCAGTGCATTGTTAAGTGTGTTCGAAGAATTCAACTCATGGTTTTCAGCCGAGAAATCCATTGATCCGGGCGACTGAGTCTCGAACGATTAACGTCGCTTTCAGATCGGGAAGTTCACAGCAACCATCTTGGAGTAGACCCAGCATCGCCTTGGCTGATGCAAACCCCATCTCCACCGTGGGCTGCCGAACGGTTGTCAGAGCGGGAGTCATGTAGGCAGTCTCTGGCTGATCATCAAAACCAATCAGCGAGACTTCATCTGGTACGCTTACTTTGTGCCGAAAGAGTGTCTGGCGAGCACCCATCGCGAGACGGTCGTTTCCACAGAACACGGCAGTGAATGGCTTGCCACGCAATAAAAGAGTGTTCATCGCTAACGCACCGGACCGCGCGCTGAATTCGCTATCCAAAACCAAATCCTGATCAACCTCAATTCCGCGTTCGGCCATCGCGCGGCAAAATCCTACATAGCGACTTCGCGCGTCTCGTTGGTCCTGTGGACCTCGAATAACCGCCACTGATCGGTGCCCATAGTCGATTAGGTGGGAAGTCGCTTCGTATGCGGGTTGTTCATTGTCGACATAGATGCTCTCGGTCACGCGCTCTGGAGATTCCGATCCCACGTAGATGGTGGGAATGTCGGAGATGCCCTTAAGACCTTCGGAAAGTCGGCCTCCGACAAGAATCAATCCATCGACTCTCCTGTCGATCAATGTTTGAATAACCTCGATCTCTTTCTTCGGGCTCCAAAGCGCCGCCATGATGATCGGTGAATAGTCACTGTCTTCAAAAGCGCGAATGATCCCTAGCGTGACGGAATCGAAGTAAGGGCTGCTAACGTCTTGGGTGACCACGCCAATGGTCATCGAACGGCCACTCGCCAAACCACGCGCGAACAGGTTCGGCGAAAAACCAAGTTCGTCAACGGCTGTCAAAATCGTTTGACGCGTCTTTGGATTTACAATTTTCCCACTCAACACGCGCGAAACGGTGCTCTTCGAGACATTCGCCCGCTTGGCAATGTCCTCCATCGTGACGCTTTGTTCAGCCAAAGTGTGTACGCATTTCGTTGAGGGCGAGGAAACGCAACCGGTTGCGTTGAGATGAATGGATGTATCGGCTACGTGTTAGATGTTAGTGCAATCTGTTACACGTAGGAAGCCGTTAAGGACCACTTTCAGCAGTTTTGACTCACATTGACCCGCATCTAGGGGGTGTATGGTCAACGAAAAAGCGGGGTTCCTGCAATATGTGCAACCGGTTGCATATGTGTGATCTTGCTTGCCAGGCGAGAATCACGATGCTGTTTATCGAAAGCCCTTCAACACGAGTCGTCCTTGGAGCTGCAGTGAAATCGAAGTCAAAAAGCGTCGTTGGCCCGCTGTCAGCTCAGGAAAAGCCGCTGTCCACACAGGAAAAAATCGGGTACGGGATCGGTGACGCAGCGTCAAACTTCTACTGGAAGACGATTGAGTCGTTTCTTGTCTACTTCTACACCGATGTGTTTGGCATCCGGGCAAGTTCCGTTGGCTTCATGATGTTGATCACACGTGTCCTGGATGCAATCAACGACCCGATAATCGGCTATGTCGCGGACAGGACAGTAACCACTTGGGGGCGTTTTAGGCCTTACCTGCTATGGTTTTGCGTTCCGCTAGGCATCAGTGCTGTTCTCGTCTTTTACACGCCTGATCTATCCGTCCGAGGGAGGCTTGCGTACGCATACGTCACTTATGCGCTTTTCATGCTGACTTATACGATGGTCAACATTCCCTACAGCGCACTAATGGGGGTCATCACTGCCGATTCTTTGGAACGAACCAGTGTGTCTGTCTACCGATTCGTCTTTGCGTTTCTCGGCGGACTGGTCGTCCAGTATTTGACGCTTTACTTGGTGGAGTATTTCGGCGCCGTTTCGAGCCCAGCGATTGACGCGACAGCGGCGGGAGCGATTGACGAGAAACGCGGTTTTTTCTGGACGGCGGTGGTCTTTGCCTGCGCAGCAACTGTGTTGTTCATCCTAACGTTTGCAGCAACGAACGAACGCGTCGAGCCGCTCAATCAGTCGGCAATTACATTCGGCGCTGACATGCTGTACTTGAAAACGAGCGTCAAAGTCCACCAGCTGATGATCTTGTTCGTGCTGCTGATCATCGCAGTTGCGGTCGTGCGTGACCTCACAGGCGTAGTTCTGATCGCCACCGCATACTGTTCACTAAGTCTGATTTCGCTTGCGTCATCTGCTTACTTTCGCAGCGGACGTACGGATCCGTCGAATGAGATTTCTACGCTTGAGTTGGATATCGACAACTTACTCGTCAACAAGCCATGGCTAGCGATGTTTGGCTACGGTTTGTTTTCGTTGTCAGGGTCCATTTTGCGAGGTGGTGCGGTTCTGTATTACTTCAAATACTACGTTCAGCAGACATCTCTCGTGCCGATGTTTCTCGTCTCCGGAGCGATTGCTGGACTTATCGGAATGATATTTACGAGAAAGCTCGTTGCGTCTTTTGAGAAGAGGCAACTTTTGGTTTCTCTCAATCTGTTGCAAGCGGCTTTTGTCGCAGCATTCTTTTTCATTCCTGCTGACGGAGTGGTTTTGATGTTTGTGTTCAGAATCCTTAGTGCGCTAGTCAGCGGTCCCATCTGTCCGATTCAGTGGTCGATGTATGCAGATATCGTGGACTACTCAGAGATCAAAAATGGACGCCGCGCAACAGGATTAATCTTTTCATCCGTTTCGTTTTCGCAAAAACTGGGATGTGCGATCGGTGCATCACTAGTCGGAGCTTCCCTGAGCTTCTTCGAATATGTTGAGCCGATCACTGGCGTTGACCAACCACAGACTGAGCTCACGCTGCTTGGCGTGCGGTTAATGATCAGTGTTTTTCCAAGTCTGTTTATCTTGTGCGCCGCATTCTGTTTAGGCGGGTACATCATCGACAGTCGTCTTTCAAATCAAGCTCAGCTGGAACCGGTCAAGACAAACGACTCGAAGATTGACGTTTAGAAGTTCAGCCATAATGGCGCAATGCTGGCGATCATGTTGCGGTGATCGCTCCGTTTCAAAAAGATGTCTTAAGCACCTGCTCCTTCTGTCGATTTTGTCCGCATTTATCCCTCTGGCTTCCAGCGAACGTCGCCCTTGCGGAGACGAGCCTGCCATTTCTTGATCGTTGGCACTCGCCGAACAGCGTTGTCTTCGCCTGCCCAAAAGTTCAGCGTGGTTCCAGTGATCTCTCGCAAATTTTCTGTCGCCAGAACGCGCACTGCCATCGAATTGGAGTCCAACATTTCAATTAAATCATCGTCAGCTCCTTCGACCAATTGGCTTTGCGAAAAACCAACCAGCAATCGCATCAGGCTCTTTCCGTTTGCCGCATCCATTTGCCCAATCTGCTCACTGAGCATCGTCGCGTTTTCACCGCTTCGATCCATCGAACCGCGCAAAGTCCGGTAGTGCTCGGTCCAATACGCACGCTGTTTCGGCTGAGATAGAATCCCGTCGGTTCCGAAATACACATCCCAGTGCCCGAGTTGCAGCATCAGCTGGGCTGCTAAACCTGCGACTTCCGCACGTCGAAAACTAGTGGCCTCCCGCAGCGAGACAAGCAATGGTTGCTGCTGGTCAATCAAATTGAGCAATCCCTCACGAGCGCTCTGATCCAAAATCGAATCCTTCGTGTCTTTTTTCGTGACCCACTTCACCGGCTCGGTCAGGTCCAGCACACTGCCCGCATCATCACCTCGCGCGAGCCACTGTTGATTGGCATTCAAACCAATATCGCCGGCATCGGTCACCAACCCAATTTCGCCTGCCAAGCCGTCCTTGTCCGCGATCGCGACGATGCGTGCGACCGGAATACGATTTTCCGGCTTGAAAGGATCGAACCCAGCCCTCCGCAACCAGCGGACTTCGACGGCAGCAGTGGTATCAATGCTCGGCAAATAGAGCTCCAGCGTGCGTCCCGCGATTTCCAGCGGCATCCTCACATCATCCTGTTTGGATTTCACAATGACCTTGCCGTAGTCGATGCTAAGTCCGTCAGTTTGCGCGTCACTCTGAGCAGTGATGAAGCTTGCTCGTGTGGCATCCACCAGGACAACCGATGCAGCTGTGTTGATGACCAATTCGGATCGAAACTTTGGTGCGTTGACCAAGGCTGCGCGTTGACTGACAGCCATGTCCTTTACCACTCGCGTCAACTTCGCATCCGTCAATATCATCTCGCCAGTCGTTGACGCGGCCAGCAAAATCGTGTCATCGCTGATAGCTTTCGCAACCGCCACCGCATCGACAAGCTTGTCAGCGTCACTTGGCTTGCCGTCAACGGAATCGCTACTCGCATCGTCTTTTCCTGGCATCGGTAGATCCTCTTCGCTCGCAGCGACATCAGCCGGCTCTGGCATCGCAGAGACGTCTTCGCCAGCGGGATCCACAGCCGCCGCATCCACAGCCGCCGCATCCACAGACGCCGGGTCCACAGACGCCGGATCCACAACCGCTAAGGGGCTCATCTTTGCTTCCCCTTCGGTGCCAGCATCTGACAAAATCTCCGGGTCGGATTTGTTTGCCTCCGGGGCAGCAGACGCAACTGGCATCGGCAGTTCAGTTGCTTCGATTTCATCCGACGATTTTATTTCGATTCCCGGTGTGCCAACCGTCTCCATCACGGGGGCTTTTTCGGCGGGAACAACAATCAGTTCGGCATCATCGCCAGCACTTTCCAACTCGGTTTCTTCGCTAGGATCAAACGTTTCGGCCGGTGGATTGTCGATCTTCGTGGATGTTTCCAATTTTGCGATTCGCTCTTCATCAGCGTTTCCCGATCCGTTCAGAAGCGGAGCAAGCACTCGGGATAGCACGAACAAAAACACTCCCGCCAGCGCCAGCGATACCAACCATGGCGTGATTCGCGAAGGCCGAATCGAACGGCCGTACATATCTTCTGCAGCGACTCGCGCACGGCGAAGACTATCCGGTTCGTTTTCTGCCGCGGCTTTTTGAAGCCGCTTCGGTGCATCACTCACACCAGAGTCCGCAGCGCCAACCGGGGTGATTGGCCCCGCGGAAGACTGCAAAACAGAATCCGCTGGCGGCAACGCCCCCGGACTATCTGCGGGCCCAGGCAACTCATCCATCGGCGGAACCGTGACACCCGAAAAACTCCCCGACGGCGCCGTCGGAATGTCTTCGATGGAACGATCTGGCAATTGATAAATGCGATCGCGAAGTGCTTCGCTAACATCCGCCGGCTTGCCCAGCACCATCGTCAATATTTGGTGGCACGCGGCGGCTTCGGCCAAGTGCGAATCCGATTCCAAACAGGCTTTTTCCACTTCGGCAATTTGCTCAGCCGAAAGTGTGCTGTCCAAATATTCGCTAATCACATTCGCTTCATCGACCGGACTGACCGCATCGGGAGACGGCGCCGACAGGGTCGGATCCACTAACGTCGAACGGATTCGCTGGACCAACTGAGTCGCAAACGCACTCTCGGATAGTTTTTGACGCAGCGCCTCCGCATCGTTGGGATCCAGCGTGTTGTCCAGATAGGCCAGCAGCGTTCGCAGGGTCAGTCGCATTGAATTTCGCGGGGTTTGGAATTGAAAAGTGGTAGTTCGGTTTTTTCGCAGACAACCTCTATCTAGTTAGTGACGTCGCGTCGAAGTATCCGTGCAACAAAGGCCCGCTTTTTTGAAAAGAATCTCTCTCGCGTCACGCTGCACGCTCCAAGACGCCCCGATCCGTTCGTTTTCGCTACAATTCTGGCTATGTCGACAAGCCTCCCCCCCGAATCCGCCGGTATCGCAACGCCCGCGAGAAAACCTGCCACCGGACCTTCTAGCGTTCCGCTGCTGTCTCCCGAACTGCTCGGGCGTCTGGAACGCTTGGAGTTGGTCTCGCGAAAAGTTTTTCGTGGGCGAATGAAAGGCGAACGACTCAGCCGCCGCAAAGGTCAAAGTGTCGAATTCGCTGACTTTCGCAACTACGTCCCCGGTGACGATTTGCGGCAAATCGATTGGAACCTTTACGCCCGGCTCGATCAGCTGTTTCTGAAACTGTTCCAGGAAGAGGAGGATTTGCATTTTTATGCCCTGATCGATGCCAGTGAATCGATGAACTTTGGCGACCCCAAGAAGCTCTTCGTCGCCAAGCAACTTGCTGCCTCATTGGGCTACGTCGGTTTGTGCCGCGCTGACCGCGTCAGTGTCGCAGCACTTGGCCCGGAAGGCCGACGCGCACCGGTGCTTCGCGGGCGAGCAGGGCTTCACAAGATGCTGGGCTATTTGGATTCGTTTGACAGCGGTCACAATGTTTCACTGCACGAGGGCGTACGCGACTTTGCGATGCGCAACACCGGTAGCGGTGTCGTCGTTTTGCTAACCGACATGATGGACAAGAACGGCTACGAATCAGCGCTGCGAATGCTGGTGGGGCGTCAGATGGATGTTTTCGTCATGCACATCCTGTCGCCCGAAGAAATCGATCCGCCGTTAAGAGGCGATCGGCGGCTGATCGACATCGAAGACGGCGACAATGCCGAAGTTACCATCAACCAATATGTGATCGACAAGTACAAAGAAACGGTGCAGAAATTCATCGGTTCGATCAAATCATTTTGCTCCAAACGATCGATCGTCTACGTGCCCGTGCGGACCGACACACCGATTGAGACCATTGTGACGAAATACTTGCGTGAACGGGGAGTCGTGCGATGAGCTGGATCTCCACGCTGACATGGCCGCAGTGGTTGGTGATGGGCGCGGTGCCGCTGGGCATCATCCTGTTGTACTTTTTGAAGTTGCGACGCGAGCCCGTTGAAGTCCCCAGCACCTATCTCTGGTCGCGCACGGTCGAGGACCTTCACGTCAACAGTTTGCTACAGCGACTGCGTCAAAACCTGCTTTTGTTGCTTCAACTACTCGCGGTCTTACTTGCTGCACTCGCGCTTCTGCGTCCAGGACATCGTGGGGAAGCATCGGGACAAGGCCGAAGTGTTTACCTGCTAGATACATCTGCCAGTATGTTGACTCAGGACGTGGGCGAAGATGCGAATCGATTTGCCAAAGCGAAACGATTGATCGCCGAGCGGATCGACCTGATGAATGACACTGATCAAGCCATGTTGGTGACGTTCAATGATCGCGCCGAAGTCATGCAGTCGTTCACTTCGGATCGCGGCCGACTACGCGATGCACTAAATCGCGCTGAGGTCACACGTCGTCCCACCGATATTTTGGGCGCACTCAAGGCAGCTGACGGACTGGCCAACCCAAAACGCTCCAGCGAAGTCGGTGATGTCAACGATGTTCAAGTTGCCGATGCGATGCCAGCAGACTTGCTTTTGTTCAGCGATGGCGGCTTTCAAAGCGTCACCGAATTTGACTTGGGAAACCTCGTCCCGGAATACATCAGCATCGGACGTGAGTCGGTTCCCAACTTGGCCATCACCGCCTTTTCAGCCGAACGAAGCATCGAAAAACCCAGCGAAGTCAACGCCTTTGCCAAGGTGATCAACTACGGTGACATTGAAGCAACGACTACGGTTTCACTTTTCGTCGGCGATTCGCTGATCGATGCTTCTGCGGTCACCATCGATCCCGATGAAGAGACCGGTGTGTCGTTTACGATGCAAAGCGAAGAAGCGGTTTCACTGCGTCTGGCATTGGAGGCCAAAGATCCGTTTCCACTGGACAACGTGGCGTATGCTGGGCTGACGCCAATGAAAACCGTATCGGTTTTGGTCATCACTGATGGCAACACTCCGCTTGACCTAGGGCTATCCACTGAAAAGTCCGCCAAGATTTGCGTCAAGGACATTCAGTTTCCCAGTTATCTGAAAACCGATCAGTACAAACAACGATCCGAAGCGGGCGTCGATGATTTGATCATCTATGACCGATGCAAGCCGGACGCGATGCCCGCCACAAACACCTTCTTTATCGGCTCGCTTCCGCCGGGGGAAAGCTGGAAATGGTCTTCCGAAAGTGGGCCGGTGGTGTTGATCGATTTGGACCGCACCCATCCGTTGATGCGGTTCCTCGAGCTCTACTCGCTGCTGATTTTCAGTGGTCGAGCGATCGAAGGTCCTCCCGGAACAGCCGAACTGGTCGGTGCGGACGTCGGTTCGATGCTGTGCATCGCGCCGCGAGATGGATACCAAGATTTGGTTTTGGGTTTCGAGATCATTAGCCAAGACAAGGACGGAATTGCTCAGGCAAACACCAATTGGTATGCCGAACGTTCTTGGCCAGTCTTCGTCCTAAACGTATTGCGTTATCTGGCAGGTGCCGCCGAAGCCAGCGGCGCACCGTCATATCAACCCGGCGAAACCGTTGCGGTCCGAGTTGAAAATTCGATTGCCGAAGTTTCCGTTGGACGCGTCGGAACGGACATGCAGACGATGCGTCCAGGCCCCACAGGCGTCGTCGAAATCGTGGAAACCGAAACGCCAGGCAACTATCGCGTCGAAGCGGATGAAAAATTAGCAGATCTCTTCGCGGTCAATCTCTTTGATCCACGCGAAAGTGATCTCGGTGCCGTTCCTTCGGTCGAACTGGGCTACGAAGCCGTCGATGCAGCAACCGGAGGCATTGAATCACGACGCGAGTACTGGCGTCTATTACTGATTGTCATGCTCGCCATGCTTGCCGCCGAATGGTGGCTGTACGCAAAGCGAGTGGCGTAGTCTTCTCACGCCCCGAGAAGACGTGAACTGCTATCCGCCCACTAAGCAAAATGAGCTTTCAAAGCTTCCAGAAGTGCAGCGTAGACCGGGTTCAGGAAATTCGTTACGAGGTCTTCCTCCTTTGCTTCAAAGACAGACTCCCACTGCACGAATGTCCCATCGCTATCCGTGACCGGACGACATTGGATACTCGCTCGATAGCTGGTTAACGATTCGCTGGAGACAGGTTCAGGACCATCATCGATGCTGTACCCAAGCGAGCACTTGTTGTCTTCCATTCGATGCAGCGTTTCACGGAACGAACTGTTCAAAATCCGTTTCGCGCCAGCTTGGTCGCCTGGCACGTCACCCACCGCTTCGCAGCTCGTGATCACACCCTCCGCCCAACTCATGTCATGAAAGTTGCGAAGCACATGCCACACCCGATCAATGGGTGCGTTAACGACAGTAGAGTTGTAGCAGACGCCCATGCGAAACGTACCTTGTGACTGCGGACTTTGTGAATGGGTATTTTGAGACTGCGGAAGAGCATTGGCGTTGCAGCCGATGCTCTATGATACGCCAAGGTCCTCCGTCGTTGCTATACGACCGCTTCCCACTATCCCCAATGCACAACTCATGCCCCATCGTGGTTCACACTCACTCATCTTTATGGCGTTGGCAGCTCATTACTTGCTCGCAAGCGTCTCGCCAGCGCAAGAAAACCTCAGCAAAACAGCCCACCGCGTTGCGCCGTCGCCGTCGGGTTCATACGAATATGAATCCAAGCCAGACGACCCAGAGTTTGCCAAGTTCTTTCCGCGCAAAGCACCGGCGACAGGCGAGTTGCTGATCCGAAAAGGAGACGCCCTGGCGATCATTGGCGATTCGATCACGCAACAAAAAATGTACTCGCGCATCATCGAAACGTACCTAACGGTATGCGTGCCCGATTTGGAAGTCACCGTGCGGCAATATGGCTGGAGCGGCGAAAAGGCCGAAGGCTTCTTGCGACGAATGGACCAAGACTGCCTGCGTTTCAACCCGACTTTGGCGACTCTTAGCTATGGGATGAACGACGCAAAGTACCGTCCTTTCGACATCACCAACGGTCACTGGTATCGCGACCACTACACCGCCGTCGTCCGACGCTTGAAAGAAGCTGGCTGTCGCGTTGTCGTGGGTTCACCAGGTTGTAGTGGCAAAATCGCGACATGGGTCAAAAGCCGGAGCGGAACCTTAGACGAACACAACTTGAATCTTTGTGCTCTGCGGGACATCGCGATGGAAATAGCCGAAAGCGAGAACGTGCGTTTTGCTGATCACTTTTGGCCGATGTATCAACAGCAAATTTTCGCGGCCCGAAAATACTCGACCCCCGACAAACCCTACCGAGTCGCCGGTCCTGACGGAATTCACCCCGCTTGGGCTGGCCATGTGATGATGGCGTACGCGTTTCTAAAATCGATGGGACTCGATGGCGATCTGGGTAGCATCACCATCGACTTGGCAACATCAACAGCGACCGCCGAAAAAGGACACTCAGTCGATTCCTTTGCCAACCAGGCAGCGACGATTACCAGTCGCCGCTACCCATTTTGTGCTACGGGCAGCAACGATGACGAGAACTCAATTCGATCCGGCATGACACTTGTCCCATTCAACGAATCACTCAACCGTATGACGTTGAAAGTCGTTGGCCTGAAGACCAAAAGAGCCAAAGTCACTTGGGGCGAACATGACCAAGAATTCTCGGCAGAAGAATTAGCCAAAGGCATCAATCTGGCAGATCACTTTGCGGAAAATCCGTTTTCCGATGCGTTCAATAGCGTCGATCAATCGGTCGCAGCTAAGCAGGCGTACGAAACGATCCAAATCAAGAAGATCTTTCACGGCAAAGAAGGCAAACGCGACATGGAAAAAGCGGTCAAGACGACCGAAGCCCAACGCAAGACGCTCCATGATGAAATCCCCCAAGCCTTCCGCCCAGTGACTCACTCGATTACCGTCCAGCCGCTCGAATCTTAGTCGTACTTGGACGGACGTCGGGCACCCCAATCAACTTCGCATGCAGTCTACCGGCTGGAGTAGAAAAATCCCCGAACAACCAAGAGCTGATCGAGTCCCAACTGCCGTCATCCCCGACCTTGTCATTACCCACAAGTTGGCTCATTGAGAGCTTCTTCAAGTCACCGCATCTGCGTGCCACTGCACGCCAGATGAAGGAGTACACCCCAGAGGTATCGAAAAACTCCAGCGAATCCCCGCAAAAACAGCACTCGCCCGATTCGGCGGTGTCACCGGCGGTGACATCAGCGTTAACCACCACCGACGCCGAGCAGCTTGCTGAACTGGTGCGACGTTGGCCGGGGCTTGTTGAGTCTACGAAACGGGCGATCTTTGCCATTGTTCGGGCTTCGGAATTTTGATCCGAATGCCGTACGATGGTTGCATGAATGTTGTGCAACTCTACGAACGAATCTTCGAGCCGCTTGTCAAGGTTTTGACGCCAGGGGTCGCCCGTCTGATTGTGTCGCTAAAGGCTGATGAAGAAATGATCGCTCGTTTGGACGAACTTGCGACCAAAGCGAATCAGGGAAAACTGACCGACGTTGAACGTGCCGAATACAAAGACTTCACGCATGTGCTTGACTTGATCTCGGTGATGCAAGCGAAGGCGCAACGTGTTCTCGACGCGGCTGGATAGCCGAGCCTGATCCTACGCCCTGTCGCTCACGAAGGCTCAAGTTCAACTTGGGTCACGCCGCACGGCATAGTGAGCACGGGGCTTTTTCCTGAACCTGCGGCGTATTGGAATCAGCCTGTCCAGAATTTCATGAAAAGATGTGTGTTTTCATGAAAAAACGAGTGAGCTTTCAATCATTCAATCTGTTGAAGACAAAGTACTTAAGCAATTTTAAGGCGGAGGGGGGGCAATGGCGTTCACACTAACCAATGAGAACCGTATGCCCGACAGAATTTCCATTGACGACGCTCACGATCGTTTAAGAGAACTGATCGCGGGTTTGCGGCCTGGTGTGGAATTGGTCATCACCGAAGATGACGAGCGGATTGCCAAGTTGATCGCCGAGCCGAAGAAACCGACGGGGTTTCGCCAGCCTGGACTCGGCAGAGGGATGATTTCGATTGTCGGCGACGATGAAGAACACTTAGATGATTTTGCAGTCATATGGAGTAAACTATTGGCATGAGTACCAAGGCCAACAACGAAATCGAAATTTGGGCGGGCGTCATCAACCCTGACCAAAGTGATATGCCCGAACCGTCGGCGATGGCGGTATTGGGATGGACATTCAACGACGAAGCGAAACAGCGAATGGAAATGCTCGCGACTCGCAACGGTCAAGACACGCTTTCCGATTCCGAGCGCGAAGAATTGGAAGCCTACGTCAACGTGGGCCAAGTCATCGCCATCCTGCAAGCCAAAGCTCGGCTGTCACTCAAGCGGGCGGGCGGAAACTAACGCATGTCGGCCTCGCTACGCAGGGAAGTTTGGGAGCGAGGCGGTGGGAACTGCGAATATTGCCAGCTCCCCCAAGAACATGACCCGCGTCCGTTCCACCTGGATCACATTCGACCGCAAAAGCACGACGGCCCAACCGTCTCAGAGAACCTGGCATTGTGCTGCGCCGCGTGCAGCCTTTTCAAAGGCCCCAGCCCAGCTGGCTACGATCCAGAGACGGACAAGCTCACGCCGCTATTCAATCCGAGAATCGAAGATTGGCGGGATCACTTTGCATGGAACGGCGGGGCGCTCGAAGGCCGAACACCAGTCGGGCGAACGACGATTGCAGTCTTGCGGATCAATGACACGCTGCGAGTTCAGCATCGCCAGTTGCTGATGGAGTTGGGTGTTTTTCCGAACGCCAGTTCGGAAGGCTGACGAAACTCGACGGCGGAACGATGTGACCGAAGGTCAAACGAGCGAAGCAGAACCCGAAGCACAAGCTAGCGAGTCTGCGAAGCATAAGCCGAAGCAGCACGCAGCGTCAAAGAGTGGAGCGTCATTTAAGATCGCAGGGCAAACACAAAAAAAACCGGTAAAAACCGGGCTGATTTGCCGCTAGAGTCATCTGCGTGCCACTGCACGCCAGATGAAAGAGTACACCCCAGAGGATTCGAACCTCTAACCTTCGGTTCCGTAGACCGATGCTCTATCCAGTTGAGCTAGGGGTGCTTTGGGTTAGCGAGAATTGGATGGTTGAACACCCGTTCTCAGCAGGCGGGATTTTAGCGGGGTTTGGTAGTCTCGCAAGGGTGTTCGGTTCTTTCAGAGTTCGCTTTTGTGGTTTGGGTTCGCTTGGACGCGGTTTTGTAGCGATTGTTCGCGTTGCAAAGGGCACCGTTTGGACCGCTAAGAAGCGTGGTTTCGATGGCTCATTCGGTCCTCAGGCTGCATCAGCTTGCTCCAATTGCATGATCGACTGAAGCGTTTCGCTGATCGCGTCGATGGCGGTGTCGCGGATTTTGATCGGACGACCGACCCAGGCTCGATTGAGCAAAACCTCGATGCCCAGGTACCGACCAGCGTATTCGGGGGTGTCGAAATCGCTTCGCATGGATTTGACCAAGCTATCCACGGTCCCTCGGCGAGGATAGTTTCGACGAACCTTCAACATGTCCCAGTCGAAATACAGCTCGTCAAGCCAATCAGCACACAAATCCGATTCATCTTGAGAGGCGGGATCGTAAAGCAAACCGACATCCGCCCTACGCCGCTTTTTCTTCGGCCCCACCAAATCAAAACTGCGTACCGACAAGTGAACCACGTAGGAATATTGCTGCATCATCTGCTGCAGCTGTTCCCTGACGGCTTGGCGATAAGGCAAATAGTAGCTGTCTACCCAATGCTGTCGATGTTCTGGTGAGAGCTTGCGTGAGGTCGCTGAGTACAGCTTCGGATGCCGCAGCGATCGCGTCACATCGATCGCTTGCAAGGTGTACTCGTATTGAATCATCGGTGCTCTGAGTCGACAGGACATTCGATGGGCTGCGTAGAGCGCCGCCGCGTCGCCGCTTGAGACATTGCACGCTTTTTTACTCGCAAGGACTTGTGTGGCCTTGGTCTCATCGATACCGCGGACGGTTCCCCGCGACCGAGTGACTTCAGCCTGCGTAGCGTATTCAGCTGAGGTGGCGTATTCAGCTGGGGTTGGGAAAGCCGGAATCTTTTCTCCTCCCGCTTCGCACGTGATCAATAGGCACATGAAATCTGGCTTGCGAAACAAGAGAGAAGGATTCGAAACAACGCGTACAACAACGCGTACGAGGAACATGAGTTTAGTAATTAGGGCATCACGCGGTAAATATCGCTTCTGAGTTCGTCGTGGCCGTCAAAAATGGTCGATGCTTGCAAAGCGTTTGGCGTTGGAGGTTGCACCGCTCTGGGATTCATCTTGTGTTGAGTCGGGAAACTTCGTTATCGACGACGTTGAAACGCTTTTGCTGCGAGCTTTGATCGGTCGAATAGTTGGCCGTGACGATGGGCTTGCGAACTTTTTTATCTGCGCTAACGAGAACAATTCGCGATGAAAACGGCTCGACGCAATATTTCGGTCATCCATGTTTCGATCATCGATCTATTCCGACTTTTTGCAGTAACCACTCTGACACAGATCGTCTTGACCACGCTTTGCAACGCACCGCTGACGGCTGGCGAAGGCCTATCCAGCGAGCCGTATTCGGTGTTCGTTGCGTATGACAAAGCGTTTGCTCGATGCGGTCCGTCCAGTGAGTACTATCGCACTGATCCATTGCGTCATGGCCAAAAACTGGAGGTCTATGTGGAAACCGAAGACGGTTGGCTAGGCGTTCGCCCACCTGAAGAGAGTTTCTGCTGGGTACCTGCTTCCACAATCGAAACTTCTGATCGCGGACAAAGCGGCGAGGTGATCGAAGATCGCACAGTTGCTTGGATCGGCACGAATCTAGGCCGAGCGAAACGCTATCGATGGCAAGTGCAATTAGCCGAAGGCGAACCGGTGACCATCATCGGTCGCAGCGAGCGTGAGGGTCCCGATGGTCCTCAGCTTTGGTATCGGATTGTGCCGCCATCGGGCGAGTTTCGTTGGATTCACCGTGACCAAATTGTCGGATCGGCCGAAGCACTTGTTGCCAAGGCGACGCAGGAAAACGATGACAAGCTTGCAGAAAACAATCCACCGCGCGGAACGAAACCTTCGATATCGCGATTCGGAAACTTAGCCGATCGCGGGAAATCGATTCTTGCCAAAGCGATGCCTGGCAATGCAGCTGAAGTCGGTGAACCCAACATTGCAACCATTCAACCGGCTCAAGACAAAAAGCAGATGGAGATGCAAGTCTCCGAATTGCTTTCGTCGACGCGTGGTGCAAACGACCCAATCAACGCTGGGCAAACGCCTGACGTTGTGATTGGACAACAGTCTTCACGCCGAACCAAACCGCTTGTTGGAAACACGGCGAACAATTCACTGCAGCCCGTGCCGACGTCGCGAACGCCCGTGTTGAACGCTGCACCGCAGCCGCAAGTGGCCAGCCAACCCAACAGCAAGATCGCTTCGGCAACCAACAACACAATGCGATCAGAAGCCGTCGGCAGCGGGCTTGATTCCCAATGGCAGCCGGGGGTGTCTTCAAACGCCTCGCAAAATCTTGACGTTCAAAACGTCGCATCCAGCTCACTTGAGGTGCTTGCCGCGCCCGTGCGACGTGAGCCTCAATTGGCCAACGCCGATTTCGTTAGTCGCCCAAGGTTGATTGACATTGGATCGACGGTTCAAACGTCCGCGCCTGGATATGCTGATGTTGCCAATGACAACAACTGGGTGGTGGGTTCTGCACGACAGCATGCTCAATCGCCAAGCCAACCGATTCCTGGATCGTTGCTGGCACACGGACAGGCCAGAGACTACGGCCACCCTGTCGTCCCCGTGTCCGCTGTCGTCCCAGTATCCAGCTCAGCTCCTAAAGTGATTTCCCAGGAAACTATTCAAGCCATTTCGGCGGAAGCGAGCCAGGCGAATGTCGAACAGCTACATCTGATGCTGTCGCGTTTGATGGCCAGCAGTGCAACCGCTGTTGAGACTCAGCCCATCGCGGATGCAGCACGGCAGTTGTCGCAGGCTGCTGGCGATGACTTGGTTATCGCACGAGCGAGATTACTGAGTGAACGAGTTGCCCAATATCAACGCGTCGCAGTTCGCCGTGATGGCCAGACCGTGGTTCGCGCAGGCGGAGGCAGCGGCGCTTCGCTTTCACTTGGCTCCCCGGTGATCACTGCCAGTGCCAGCACGCCTGTTTCTGACAATGGGAATGCGATGCTGCCAACTGCAAACGTGCAAACCGCGTCAGCCAGCCAACCGGTTGTTCCACAATCGCAAGCGGCCGGGGTGACTGGCTATTTGGTTCAGGTGTACTCCGCACGTCAAAACAGTCCGCCGTACGCGTTGACGGACAATCTTGGAAACACGGTCGCGTATGTGACGCCGGCACCGGGCGTGAATATTCGCCACCATATCAACAGTGAAGTGACTGTTGCTGGAAACCAAGGCTACGTTCAAGGGCTCAATACGCCTCACATCGTTGCGAATCAGGCGGTGCGTGTGGCGAGCCAGCCGGCACCTGTGCGACGATAAGGCTGCGGCGAAAACATGACGTTTAGACATTTGCGAAGCCACCGGTTCTACCCGGTGGCTTTTTTGTATTCGCGATCGTCTCCCGAGCATGGGCAGTATCGAGCTGAACTCGCATGTGGTCCGCTTTTCACTGGTTCGGCGGGCCGCTACGATAGCCACCACTATGAGCGATCAAAAACTTACCGCACAGCAGCGGCTGCTACGCAATCTTGTGGTCATGGCGATGGCCGACGGTTCAATCGGCGAACGTGAAGTCAACTTGGTGGCGGATCGCTGCGACGAGTTGGGTTTAAGTGCGACGGACTTGCAAGAGGCGATTGAGTTTGGCTTGAGCGATGACGCTGCTTTGGAGCTGCCATCGGAAAAGGGCGCACGCGAAGAGCTGATGCAAGAGTTGATTCGGATGATGGCGGCAGATGGCCGTCTGGATGAAGGCGAGAAACGCTTGTTCGCGCTTGCAGCCGTCAAAATGGATTTGTCATCGGAAGACTTGGATCGGTTGATCGCAGAAACTTTGTCCTAGCACATGGGGTGATCTGGTTGTTGCCCAGCGGAAGACCGGGGCCGACGGACGCCATTTAGCGGACACATTCAAGAGACGAATCATCCTTTGGCACGCATCTTAATTACGTCTGGACCGACGCGTCAGTATTTAGATCCTGTGCGCTATCTAACCAACGCTTCCAGTGGCCGAATGGGGGCCGCTTTGACTGACGCCGCACTTCGCATGGGACACGAAGTCGTGGTGATCTCTGGTCCGGTTGCGGTGGACTATCCAGAGGGTGCCGAGATTATCGAGGTCGAAACGACGGACGAAATGCTGACGTCTGCGAAAGAGGCTTTCGCCACTTGCGACGGATTAATCGGAGCAGCCGCACCTTGCGACTACATGCCTCGTTTTATCGAACAGAATAAGATTTCCAAAACCGGCGAGCCTCTCGTTTTGGAATTGGTCGAAACGCCCGATGTTGTGGCAACGTTGGGGCAGTCCAAGCGATCGGATCAATGGGTTGTCGGATTTGCGTTGGAGACGGAAGATCGCCGGTTTCGCGCCACCGTGAAGCTTCAGAAAAAACATTGTGATTTGATCGTAAGCAACGGCCCCCAGGCGATCGATTCGATGGACAACGAAGTCGAATTGCTGGATCCGGTCGGTGAGGTGATTGCTGCAATCACGGGTGACAAAAAACACGTTGCCGCAGAGCTGTTGTTTCATATCCACGATCAGTTGATTCGCAAGTCTTAACGATCCCCTTTGCCCCTCTGCCATCCGCCGACTCATTATGAACCTGTCTGTTTCACTTGGCCGATTGACGCTGAAGAACCCGATCATGGTCGCGTCGGGGACGTTTGGTTACGCACGCGAAATGGAAGGGATCGTCGACGTTTCACGTCTTGGTGGAGTGCTGCCAAAAACGATCACGGCCGAGCCGCGAATCGGTAACGCGCCTTGGCGGACGGTAGAAGTGTCCGCTGGTTTGTTGAATGCAATTGGTTTGGACAATGACGGTGTTGAGGCGTTTTTGGAAAATCACTTGCCTTATCTGAGCAAAATTGGGACGTCGATCGTCGTTAGCGTCGCGGGACGAACTCAGGACGATTTTGTGTCGCTTGCACGGCAGGTTGGTAGTCAGGACGGTGTGTCGGCGATTGAGTTGAATCTGTCCTGCCCGAACGTTAGCGGTGGCGTCGACTTTGGCACAAACGCGGTTTCTTGCCGCGATGTCGTCGCTGCTGTGCGAGCGGAGTGTGATGTCCCGGTTTTGGCAAAGCTAACGCCGAATGTGACGAGCATCGCCGAGATCGCTCAGGGGGCCGCCGATGGTGGAGCGGATGCCGTATGCTTGATTAACACGGTCTTGGCGATGGCAATTGATTGGCGAAAACGCAAGCCGATGCTGGGCAATGGAATGGGCGGCATGAGTGGGCCAGCGATCAAGCCGATCGCGCTGCGTTGCGTTCATCAAGTTTCATCGGCCGTTGATATTCCGATCATTGGAATTGGTGGGATCGAGAATATTGACGACGTCATGCAGTTTTTGGTGGCGGGTGCATCGGCTGTGCAGATTGGTACAGCCAACTACTACGACCCCACCCTTTCCACGCGATTGATTGACCAACTTCCCGATGCGATGGCAGAATTGGACGCCGAGTCGATTTCGGACGTTGTGGGTACGCTCAAGCGAAGCTAGTCCAATAGGTGTACAGATTGCCTGATTCAAGCCTCTTGCAGAGACTCATTCTGACAAAATCGGTGAAGGCAATCGTGTAGCCTTTCTTTTTCGACAATTCTCTGGTCAAGCGATTGGTTCTGCCGAACCACGAAGCCTTTGAACGAGAAATCTTGCGGAAATCTGGTCACACGCGGTCGCGATTGGACATAGGTTTTTGATGGCACGCGGGGGCGAACCAGGAACTAAGTCAGCAGATTGCTGGCGTCGTTCCGCCTTTTCACCTCTTCCGCGTCCAATCTTTGAAGGTGGGCATTCGTATGCGCATTTCCCCAACGCCGACTCAGGCTGCTTCGACAGCCGGTTCTTCTGTCTTTTTAAAAGCTTCACGTCGCAATTATCGCGGCGTCGAACGTCGCCGCGATCGACGAGTCCCGAAGTCAGTGGGGATCCTGGTTCAGCCGTTGTCTCAAGACCAGGTGAGTCAGGGAGACGAGTTTTTCGCGATCACGCGAGACATTAGTAAAGGTGGCTTGGCATTTCTCAGCCCGCGTCAGGCGACCTTCGACATGGCAGTCTTGTCGCTTGAAGAAGAGCCCTCGCGGATGGTCATTTCGCGAATCTGCAACTCCAGCCTGATCTTTGCGAACGAACTGGAAGAGGTCTATCTGACGAGTGTTGAGTTTCTTTACGAGCGATTCGCGTAGAGAAATCGTGGCGAAGAGTGCGATTTGGCCTTGGCCTGGACTGCTAAAAAGACAGTGTTGACACGAGGTTGCGAGGGTGTCTTTTAGTCCCGAAAGGACGGCATGCAATAGCCTCGGACGCCAGTCCGAGGAGACAAAATTGGCAATCAC
>CAYUGI010000120.1:0-19572 GCA_964444105.1 uncultured Pirellulaceae bacterium | reverse complement strand
GATCGGTGCTTCAGCAACATCGGGATCTCTGGTCCCACGACCCACTCGCTTTCCGCAGACGTCGCCGACATGCCAATCGACGACATTTACGCAATCTACGCAGGATGGCACGCCGAACATCCTGAGATTTTCACCGTCAGCGTGGATCAATTCAACGAAGCTCAGCATCGTGCCATCGAACCGTACAGCCAGCACCTACAACATTTGGGCTATGATGAAATCAAGCCGGAAATGTTAGGTTTCCTGTTGGACGAGCAAGCAGCGATCTTTACAGGCGTGCGAGACAACACCCAGTGTTTAGTCGTTACGGACGGCTTAGAGACGGTTGACCAACCGATCGCTGGACGGCAGCGCCCCTTGACCCCAGGTGACCTATTCAATTTGTTTAAGGGGCGAAAGATGTTGAGAACGTTTAACGGTTAACGCACTTCGTTGGCTCGGATGCTGAGTAACAAACCAAAAGGGCATCGTTTTATGGCAATGCAAATCGGACGACTGACGGATGCCGAAAACCGATTCAAGCGTGACTTCATCGAATTCGCCAAACTCTGGGCCGAAGTCAAAGATGATTGGCGTGACGAACGCTGCCGAAAGTTTGAGCAAGAGCATCTCGCAACATTGGGTCCAAGTCTCAACCGCTTCACCGTAGCGATGAGCGAATTTGCTGGAAAAGTTCGCAAGGCAGATCGAGAACTGGCCGATGAACAAGAGTCAAACGATCAGCTGTAGTCGCTTTCGGCTATAGTATTGCGTAGTGATGACTCTTCATGCTTTTCATCAATCTTGTTGCCCAATCGTTTCGTCTGACTGTTCACCATGAAAGACTCCGCCGTCGATCCGCCTGGATTATTTGATCCACGCCGTCAGAAGCGACTTCTTAGCGGACTTGCACAACGATGCAAAATGTCAGCGGATAAGCAACGCGAGTTGATGCAGCGGCACGATACGGAAAAAAATCGCGAAGAACAAACACTTGCGTCGAGTCGAAATCAACAGACCGATGAGTGCCGTCGTCAACGAAGCGAGATGCTGCAGCAGTGGGACGCCGCCGAAGAAAAACTGACCGCGACCTATGAAGCTCGTGCCATCAAAACTCGCAAGGAAATCAATCGGCTTTCAGCAGTTTTCCGAAAAAAACTCGCTGACGGAAAGAAGGATATCGAACGAAAAGTGGACGCCCGACGTGAAGCGGTCGTTCATCAATATGAGACCCGAAAAAACCAACCGCTTGAGCAACGACAAAAAGAGATCGAGCAGATTGACGGCTCCTTGTTGCCAATGCAGGAAGACATCGACTGGGCTCGTGATCTAACGGTCCGTCGCTTGGACGGGCTACCGCCTGTCGGCCCGGCTGAAACGCCTGAAGAGAACATGGCTGAAGTGCCGCCCACGTCGGTGCAAGAGACAGTTGATACGGTGTATCGATTGACGCGGAAGCTGAAGTCAACCGTCCTGGAAATGCAGACGGGGGCCGCATCCAAAACGGTTGATTCGTTTTACTTGCCGGCCGGCGTCGCCGTATTCATCGTTGTCTGGATCATTGGCGTCTTGCTTATGAAACTGGATCCACCTTGGATTCCAATGATTGTTGGAATTGTGACAGGTGGTGTACTGGGTTTCGTCATTTACGCCATCTTGCTGCTGCCTCTCAAACGCATGACCCGCGCGCTCTATCCGCGCGTTGAACGCATTGTCGCCGCTGCCGAAGACACTGCATCGACCGGCCGCCAAATTGCTAAAGCGACGGAAAAACAGCAATCCAAAGAGTTGGTCGAGCGACGAGAGTCTCACTTGGCGGCGGCTGATCGTTGGAAGACAGAGCAGTACACCGAACTTGAGCTTCAGCTACAAACGCAGCAAAAAGAATCGCGAGAGAAACTGACTGGGGATCTCAAAATCGTCGACGAACAGTACCTGTCGAACTATTCGCAGATCAGTACCCAGATGCACAACCGTGCCGAGTCGTTGGCGATCGAAATCACAGGCGCCCTCTCGCAGACCGACCAGCAGCTCAAAGAACAACGTCTGGCCAGCCAGCAGTATCGCGAAACTCAATTGCAACGTCTCGCGCATCGACTCAAGCAGGGCGTCCACAAGGGAATGCAGCGTATCGACCAAGCCAATGCGACGCTGCAGCAGCGGTTTCCAGATTGGGAGTCCGTCGCAAGTCAAGACGCTTCGTCACAGAAGAAGCTCGATTGTCTTCCCATTGGGCTTCTCTCTATTGGCGACAATCTACGTCAGTCACTCTCGCCAGCCAGCCAAGCGGACCCCAACGGGGTGCTGACAACCGACAGCACAACGCCGGCGATCGTTCCCGAAAACGAAATTCCAGCAACGCTTCCCGTGGTCATCCATCGACGCTTGCACAGCGGCATTGTGATCAATGCTTCGCCATCACAGATGGGGAACGCGATCGATTTGGCTCATCAAATCCTGTGGCGTTTGCTAACGGGCGTGATGGCGTCTCGAGCCAAACTGACGTTACTGGATCCGCTGGGACGCGGCCAGCACTTCACAAGTTTTATGGCACTGACCGATCACGATCCGTCTTTGGTCGGCCACCGTGTATGGGCCAGTGAGTCTAACATTGAACAACGCCTAGGCGAAATCGCATTGCACATCGAAGATGTATTGCAATCGAGTCTGCGCGATCGATTCGAGCGTATCGAGGATTACAACGAAGTCGCCGGCAGCATGGCAGAACCGTACCGCGTTGTCGCTGGCGTTGGACTTCCCGAAGGCTTGACCCGCAACAGCTACAAACACCTCTTGGCGATGATCCAAAGCGGTGTACGGTGCGGTGTCTTTACCGTGATTGTGACCGACAGCAGCAAGCCATGGCCTGCCGACATGCCGATGCCAACCAGTGACCAGCTCTTGCAAGTCAATTTGGACGACCAGGGTGACTGGAAGCTGGCGTTCGATTCTCTTGACGAATTGTCGTTCCAACCCTTCTCATCCCCGCCTTCCGCCTTACGTAATCAGCTGGTCGAAAAAATCGGCACCGCTGCCGTTGCAGCGTCACGCGTCGAAATCCCGTTGCGCTCGCTTCTGGATAAAGAGGAAGCAGGCGAGGGATCAACTGGTGAGGGCATCGACATCGTCGTTGGCAGCCAAGGCGCGAACCGGACGTTATCGCTTGACCTCGGTGAAGGAGTGCGTCAACACGTATTGATCGCCGGAAAAACGGGATCCGGAAAGAGCACGCTGCTTCACTCAATCATCACGTCTGGTGCGTACTGCTATCGTCCCGATCAATTGCACTATTACTTGCTCGACTTCAAAAAGGGCGTGGAATTTAAACCCTATGCCGATAACGGAATGCCTCACGCTCGCGTGATCGGCATTGAAAGCGAACGAGAATTTGGCCGTAGCGTACTGCAACGCTTGGACGAAGAACTGCAGGAACGCGGTGAAAAATTCCGCTCGTACGGCGTTCAGGAATTGAGTGAATACCGCGGCGTTCGCGGTGACGAGATGCCACGAATCATGCTAGTGGTAGATGAGTTTCAAGAGTTGTTCGTTCGCGACGATCGGTTGGCTAGTGATTGCGCAATGCTACTAGACCGATTGGTGCGTCAAGGTCGATCGTTTGGAATGCACGTCGTGCTGAGCAGCCAGTCACTTGCTGGAGCGTTTTCACTTCCCAGAGCGACGCTTGGACAAATGGCCGTGCGTATTGCGATGCAGTGCAGTGAATCCGATGCCGCATTGATTCTATCGGACGACAATACGGCAGCCCGATTGATCAGCCGGCCCGGTGAAGCCATCTACAATGATGCCGGTGGTCTGGTCGAAGGCAACCAGCCGTTTCAAGTCGCTTGGCTTTCTTCGGATGAACATAAGCAGCTGCTTGGTCGAATTGCCGAACGTGACGACAAGTTCATTGCGGACTACGCGCCGCCCGTCATCTTCGAAGGCAATCGTCCGTGTGCATGGTCCGGACCTCTGGCCGAAGCGGCCATACAGGGCACATCAAAAACAACCTCGCTTCGCGGCTTCTTGGGCGAAGCGGTCGAAATTGGACCACCCGCGACGCTGGAGCTATCACGCAACGCAGGCCGGAACGTGCTAGTCATTACTCCGCCAGAATCACGTGGAGCATTGATTGCTTCAACGGTGTCGTCGTACGCCAAGAGTCATCCCAAGTTGCAGGTGCTGTATTTCGATGGCACCCGCGCCGATGATGCTCCGTCGCTGATGCCTTGGCTAGAGGAAGCTGGAATCAACGCGAAACAAATCAAACCGCGCGATGCCGAAGCCGAAATCGTCGCCCTGAACCAAATCATCCAGGACCGGGGCGATGATTGCGAGGGAGCCGCACCTATCGTTGCCATCATCGATCCTCTGGATCGCTTTCGTGAGTTTCGCCAAGACGAGTCGTTTAACTTCTCGCTCGACGCCGCCGCCGCGGATCAGAACGGTGCGCCTGCGCTCAAGGACGTGTTGCGAGACGGACCGGCTGCGAATGTATTCGTTTACCTTGTTTGCGGCGGTGCAGAGACCCTGTCCCGTTGGCTGCCTCGAGCCTCGCAGCACGATCTTGAACTTCGGCTACTAGGCCGGATGAACGCATCGGACTCATCGATTCTGATCGACAGCCCCGTCGCATCGGAGCTATCAGCGGCGACAATGCTACTTTATGACGACTCAGATGGCCGCATCATGAAGTTTCGCCAGTGTGATCTTCCCGAAGCAGAATCGGTTAGCCGTTGGTTGGCGAAATAGTGGCCGGCAAATCGACCTCGTTTCTTAGCCTCATCACTGCGGGTCTTCACGGTGATTGAAATTTGACGCCCAGTCGGTCGCCGATCTTCACTGCCGTACCGTTGCCAACATGCTGTCCGGCCGTTTCGATATGCAAAGCCTGGTCTTTTTGCTGATCCAGCTTCAAGACCACACCCGGCGCCAATTCAAGCACTTCGCCCAAGCAGATGACTCGGTTAGCCACGGTAACCGCAACGGGAACCTCAGTCGCCAAGACGTTGGCAGCATGTGATCCTGGGGGGGCATTCATAAGTGTAGATACGTGCATTGAGGCGGGAGCGGCGTTTGGCCGTTTCAACCCTTATCGACCAAAACGATCCGCAAAGATTGCCCAGAGTCGCTTCCAAGACGCGTTTTTCGCCTGATTTAACGGACAAACTCAGAGGAAACCACCCGCTAGAGGGTGCAGGTTAGCGGTGCCGCCAGATACATTAGGCCCCGTCGCATCCAGGCGGTTGGATTGATCCAAACGGAGCAGTTCAAACGACTCGCTGCGGCCCGAGTAGGAACCCACTGATCTTTGAAATAGAAAGCTGCGAGATGTGCTTACTGGCTGTTCAGTATCGCTTGGTCCCCGAAAGCCCCATTCTGGTGGCGGCAAACCGGGAAGAGTACTTCGATCGCCCCAGTTTGACCCCTTCGATTCAATCCGGCAAACCACGTGTTTTGTGCGGCGTTGACCAGAAAGCGGGCGGGACTTGGTTGGGAGTCAACCAAAACGGTCTTTTTGTAGGTTTGTGCAATCGTGCTACCAGCATGCCCCTCTTCGGGCAGCGTTCGCGTGGTTCACTAGCACTGGATCTTCTTCGCTGCGGATCTGCTGCAAAAGCGCTTGAAAAAGCCCAGTCAGAGTTTGCGAACGTCCGCTATGAAGGCTGCAACATCATCATTGCGGATGCTGCCAACGGCTACGCCATCCACGCCGATGAGCGTCAAGAAGTGGTCGAGCTGAAAGAAGGCTTGAACATCATTGGTGCTCGCAACTTGAACGACCCGGACGACCAACGCGTTCAGATGGCTCGGCGTCTGCTAACCCTGCAAACGCTTGATTCTCCGGTGAAATTCTTGGCCGTTGCTAGCCGCGTCTTCGCACGTGCTCCTGTCGGTGCCGGTCGCCCCAGCATGGTGATCCGCAACAAAGAGTACGGAACAGTCAGCAGTTCGCTAATCGCACTGGGAGTCAAACCTCGCGATGCGATCTATCAGTTCAGCAACGGTGCTCCGGATCAATCCAAGTACGAAGACTGCTCACCCATGCTTCGCGACATCCTCAGCCGAGGCCTTCGTGAATCACGCACCAAGGCAAAAGCTCAAACCACCGCGTAATAATCGCGCACCGGTTTGAAACAAAAGACTAAGCTAAAGGCCGGGATCTCGATCCTGGCCTTTTTTCGTACCGCTATACGGCCAAGGCCCTTTTGATCACCCCGCCATCAAAGCGCGGATAAAACCGTCATGGCCAACCGTCACAAATTCACGCGATTTTCGCTCAAGTGGTTGCTATTCGTGCCAGTGCTTGTCGCAGCATTCGTCGCCGGATGGCAACATCGCATCGAAACGCGGCGATCCGAATACCAATCTGCCGTTGCCCAAGTAGAGCGCGTTCGCCGATCTCTGCACGAACAGTCTCGTGAGCAGCAACGCCAGCGGGAAATTGATTCAAGAATACGGATGAATCAGCTTCAACGGGATCTTAGTCGCGCACACATCGATCATCGCATGAAGCTACTACAAAATCACCCATTGAATCGATGAAGCACGCTAGCGCAATCACATCTGTTGCACTTGCTACGTTGCTGACAGTTGGCACCTACTACGGCGGTTGGCACAGTGCTGGATGGTGGCTCGACCAAGCGTCTCATTTCTCCGGAAAAACAACGACGCTTGTTCCGCGAAAACCATTCGCCCAACTAACCCTACCACCCCCGCGAAGTGTTTCTTTGTCGTTTCAAGCAGGCGATCGAGTCGACATCTACATTACGCATAAAGGCGAAGAGGTGCCAATCTTGTTAGATTGCCTGCTCACAAAGGGCCCCAATCCAGTCACGATTATTTTGCCGATCGACTTCATCATGGATTCCGTGACTGGGACGCTCCTTCTATCCGGCGAATACTCAGTGCGAAAAACCCTGTCACCCAAAAAATTACCTCGTGGGCTACCATCGACCAAGAACGATGAAAGCCAACATCCGTGATAACCCCAAGAGCTGCCATTAAGATATGCGTCGATGGTCTGCCGTCATCAACTGGATCCAGTTGTTGTCTTCTCCGATCATGTGTGAAGAAAGTACCCACTGGTCGCTGTCAACGATTTCGATGATGTCCTGGTACTTTGTCATCCCTTTTCCATCGAATGTGGGCCCCTCCACATTCAGAATCAAACGTTTGCCTGATTCATCCACTGCGCCTTGGTAAAGCCAAAGGTGCGCCATCATGGATGCGACGTAAGTGCCGACGTAAGCCTTTTGCTGGGGATCAAAACCAAGCGTCATCATCGACGTCCAATCGCCAGCGGTCGCATCGGTCCCTTTGCCGTCCATCATGAGCCACAGTCCACCAAGCGATCGACAGACCATTTGCCCAGTCGATTGTTGCGTTGATTGATCTGGCATTTGACACTTTGAATCGACCGTCCAATGACCGATCATCGGATCGAACCATTGATGCTCCGACTGTGGTTGTGCAAACATAAGACAGACTTCCCGAGAGAACCGAGGCAAAACGCAAGAGTTTACATCGTATGCACCCACCATGCAGAATTCCGTCGATGAAATACTGAATCGAGATCATTGGCGGAAGACCAACTGATTTCGATTTTTCATTCAGGTGGCCGCCTGAAAAGAAGACGAACCAGGATTCTCTACTTAGAGTGTATGCAATTGCATTCTGACGAATCTTCATCTGTCAGATTCCAGCGTATGAACTAACTCGAAACAAAATCAAATCCGATCGATATCGAAAGGCAATCAATGAGCAACGGCAAAGTGAAAATGGCGATGGTGGGGCTCGGGTTTGGATCAGAATTCATTGCGATCTATCAGGCGCATCCTAACGCTGAAGTCGTTGCGATCTGCCGTCGAAACGAATCGGAATTGAACAAGACGGGAGATCAATTTGGAATCGACAAACGCTACACCGACTTCGACCAAGTACTCGCCGACCCGGATGTGCAATGCGTTCATATCAACAGCCCCATCGCTGACCATGCGTGGATGTCGTTGAAAGCCCTGGATGCTGGCAAGCACGTCATGTGTACGGTGCCAATGGCAACCACCATTGAGGAATGCCACCAGATCTGTGCGAAGGTCAAAGAGACAGGACTGAAATACATGATGGCCGAAACCGTCGTGTACAGTCGCGAGTTTCTGTTCATCAAAGACATGTACCAGCGTGGAGAGCTTGGCAAAATCCAGCATCTTGCCGCCTCGCACCCGCAAGACATGGATGGATGGCCGGCGTATTGGGAATCAATGATTCCGATGCACTACGCAACGCATGTCGTCAGCCCGTGTTTGGGACTGACCGATGCCTTGGCCGAATCAGTCAGTTGCTTTGGATCCGGCTCGGTACGCGAAGACATCGCAAAGAAATCAGGCAACCCTTTTGCAGTGCAAAGCTGCCATATCAAGCTGAAAGATAGCGACGTTACCGCACACATCTGGCGTTTTCTCTATGACGTTGCAAGACAGTATCGCGAAAGTTTTGATGTCTATGGAACCAAGAAGAGTTTCGAGTGGACGCTCGTCGAAAACGAACCACACGTGATCCACACCGCTAAGAAACCCGAACACGAAATCCCTGAGAAAATCGATGTTCCCGACTTCGCTCATCTGCTGCCCGAGCCCATTCAACGATTCACGCTGCCAGCGGAAATCCACGATTCAGATCACCTGTCGTTTGTCCAAGGTGGTGGTCATGGCGGTTCGCACCCGCACCTGGTTCACGAGTTCGTCTCAGCGATTTTGGAAGACCGCGAACCATGGCCGAGCGCTGTGACGAGCGCCAACTGGACCTGCACGGGTATCTGCGCTCACGAGTCAGCGATGAAAGGTGGGGAGCTCGTTCGACTTCCTGATTTCACACAGGGATAAGCAACTCTATTCGTCTTTCGAAGCAAAGTCATCTTCTGTTTGGTACACCCAATGAACTCGCTCCTGCGTCTTGTTTTCGTCTGCTTGATCTGCCCGATCACAGCCCAAGCTTCCGATGCTCCGTTGCGTCTTCTGTTCCTTGGCGATCAGCAAGCACACAAACCGGAGACGCGATTCGCAATCCTGCAGCCAGTTTTGGCAAAGAAGAACATCTCGATCACGTACACCGAAGATCTCGACAGCCTTGAGTTGGAAACGCTCAACCGCTACGACGGCCTGGTGCTCTACGCAAACATTGCGACCATTTCACCAAGTCAAGCGAAAGCACTGCTGAACTACGTCGCCTCTGGAAGGGGGTTTGTTCCCATTCACTGTGCAACGTTCTGTTTTCGTAACAATGACGACGTCGTCGCATTGATGGGTGCTCAATTCAAGCAGCATGGCAGTGGCAAAATGACGACTCAGTCAGCCGATGTCCAACACCCGATTACCGATGGTTACAAAACGTTCTCTAGCTGGGACGAGACCTACGTTCATCACAAACACAACGACCAGAACCGCACCGTGCTGGAGTACCGAGTTGGCGATCTGCAAGCCAATGGAAACACTCGCGAACCATGGACTTGGATTCGCATGCACGGCAAGGGCCGCGTTTTCTATACCGCGTGGGGGCACGATGAACGAACTTGGAACCAACCAAGATTTCATGATTTGGTCGAGCGAGGAATCCGCTGGGCCTGTGGAACGGGCGGATTGGGATTCGAGTCTTCGTCTCCGGCATCAGACGACTCCAAGGCTTTGCTAGGGAAACAAAAGGCACTTCCATCGGACCTGAAACCTTTTCAATACATCGACGTCGGTCCCGAAATTCCAAACTACGCTGCCGGACGCGGGAAGACACTGAATTTGATGCAGCAACCGGCGCCCGCTGAAGAGTCCATGAAACACATGGTGACTCCCGAAGGATTTCATGTGGAGTTGTTTGCCGACGAGTCAATGCAAAATGAGCATGTCGACGGTGGCAAGATTCTCGAAGGCAAGCCAATCGCGATGACTTGGGATCATCAAGGCAGACTCTGGGTCTGTGAGACGCTGGACTACCCCAACGAATTGCAGACGCTCGGGACAGGCCGAGACCGAATTCGGGTTCTTGAGGACACCGACGGCGACGGGCAAGCAGACAAATCAACCGTGTTTGCTCAAGACTTGAGTATCCCCACGGCAATTGCGTTTCATCGTGGCGGCGCGGTCGTTCAAAATGGAGTCGAAACGCTGTACTTGAAAGACACCGACGGGGACGGCAAGGCCGATGTTCGCAATGTGCTGATCTCCAATTGGACCCTCGGCGATACGCATGGTGGCGTCAGCAATTTCCGTAACGGGCTGGACAACTGGATTTGGGCGATGCAGGGGTACAACGCCTCTTCTCCCGTCATAGATGGAGTGAAGCAGCCTAGTTTTCGGATGGGTTTCTTCCGATTCAAGCTCTCCAACGACGACGCTCCCAAAGTCGAAAAACTAGAGTTCATACGATCCACGACGAACAACACCTGGGGGCTGGGCATTTCCGAAGAAGGCTTGATCTTTGGCTCGACTGCTAACCGGCAACCCAGTTTCTTCATGCCCATCGCGAACCGTTATTACGAACGCGTAAAGGGATGGGCTCCCGAGACCCTTTCGATGATCAGCCCCGACCACTTGTTCGACCCCATCACAGACAAGGTGCGACAAGTCGATCACCACGGCGGCTACACGGCAGCGGCAGGCCATGCTTTGTACACAGCTCGCAACTATCCGAAGCCCTGGTGGAATCGCACTGCTTTTGTATGTGGTCCCACTGGCAAGCTGGTTGGTACGTTCGTGATCCAGCGTGATGGCGCAGGGATGAAGTCCCACACGCCTATCAACTTGCTGGCCAGTGATGACGAATGGACCGCGCCGATCATGGCGGAAGTCGGGCCCGATGGAAACGTCTGGATATTGGATTGGTACAACTACATTGTTCAACACAATCCCACACCGCAAGGATTCAAAACGGGCAAAGGTCGCGCCTACGAATCAAAACTACGTGACAAGAAGCACGGTCGTATCTACCGCGTGGTTCCTGACAATCCAAACTTCGCGACGGCCACAACGATCGCCGTCAACGCATCGCCTGCTGATTTGGTCTTGGCATTGAAGGATCCAACGATGCAAGTTCGCCTGCACGCGCAGCGATTGCTGGTACAGCGGGGTGATTTGGACCTAGTTGACGATTTGCTGGAAATGATCGCTGACCAGACCGTTGACGAGATCGGTTTGAATGTCGGTGCAATTCACGCACTTCAGACGCTCAGCGGACTCGGGGAACTCGATCAGGACAGTGGCCAAGTTTTTCACGCGGTCATAGCAGCACTCGCGCATCCTTCGGCAGGAGTTCGGCTAAACGCCATTCGAGTCCTGCCAGCGACGACGCCCACGATTCAAGCGATCATAAGTAACAACTTGCTGGCCGACGAAGATGCGCAAGTCATCCTTGCGTCGCTCTTGAAAGTGTCCGATACGCCAAACATCTCCAGCGCAAAGTCGATCGGTGCTATTCTCAGCAACGCAATCGCCAACTCGACGATTAACGGTGATCGCTGGCTCGCCGATGCAGCAACCAGCGCCGGTGCGATTCACGCCGAAGCCGTTCTCGCCGCAACGCTCGCCGGTGAAAAACCGCTTGTAGAAAGCTCCGCTGGTATCGTCGCTCGCATTGCCGAGCACTACGCACGCTCTAAGCCCACGCCTGGCTCGCTTGCAAAAATAGTCGCGATCATGCCAAACGCGAAACCTCAGCAACTCGATCCCATCATTGCCGGACTTTCCCTGGGGTGGCCGACAGATCATTTAATCTCACTGGAACATTCGCACGATGACAATCTGCGTCGCGTCTTCGCAAGAGTCTCCGACAGCAGCAAGGCCTCGCTGGCTAGACTTGCGACATCCTGGAACACTAACGCCTTGGAAACGGAAATTGCTCCGATCGTCGCTGCTTTCATTGCACGCATCGGCGATACCAAGCTTCCCGTCGCCCAGCGTTTGGCAGCGGCGAGCGAGTTGATGGCGTTGGATCCCGTTCGCCCAGAATCAGCCAACGCGATTCAGGACGCGATCGGCCCCCAATCCCCTGTTAGTCTTTCCGTTGGATTGGTTCAGGCCATTAGCCTGTCCAAGGCAACTGGGCTTTCGGATCGGTATTTGGAAATCACTGAAACGGCGACGCCGGAGATACGATCTGCGGTAGTCCGTGCGATGTTTTCGCGACCGGAGTTAACAGAGGCATTGGTATCGGCAATGGAGTCGGGCGACATTCAAGTATCAGATCTTACCATTCAACAACGGGGAGCCTTGCGATCGAGTTCCTCGATTGCGATCCGCCGTCGTTCGCGAGACGTGCTGAAAAAAGGTGGCGTGGTTGTCAACAACAATCGCGCCAAACTTGTTTCCACTAAGTTGCCGCTCGCGCTGCAGACCGGCGACCCACAACTCGGCAAGGCTCTCTTCACGAAGCACTGTGCGACATGCCACATGTTCAAAGGCGAGGGCAACGTCGTCGGCCCAAACCTGAATGGCATGTCGGTTCATCCCAAGGCTGAATTGCTGACCCACATTTTGGATCCCAACCGCAGTGTCGAGGCAAACTACCGTCAGTACTCCGTGCTGACAATCGACGGGGTCGTTGTCACAGGTCTACTCAGCGGCGAATCGCTCACGACGCTCGAAATGATTGATCCTCAAGGTAAACGACACACGATTCTTCGGGAGGACATCGAAGAGCTTCGGCCGTCAAAGAACTCAGCCATGCCAGAGGGTTTCGAGCAATCGATCGACGACACTGGATTCGTAAACCTGCTGGAGTACCTGACTCAAAGCGATCAGTTCGTTCCACTGGGACTCGAAAGCGTCGTAACAGCGACTTCGGCTGAGGGCATGTTCTATCGCCGCGACAACCCCGGCGAACAAATGGTCTTGGAAAGCTACGGTGTCCGAACAACCCACGAAGTTCCGTTTACTTTGATTGACCCAAGCGGGGGTACAGCGAAGAACGTGGTAATGCTTCATGGCTCCATCGGCCCGTTCGCGCCGACAATGCCCAAACGTGTCACCGTTCGTTGCAAAACCGGCGCAGCTAGAATTCACCTCCTGGGCGGTGTCGGTGGCTGGGCATCCAGGAAACCGATTAAGGGAGGGGTCAGCATGATTGTGCGACTTCGATACGACGACGGAAAAACCGAAGAGCATCCGCTGGTCGATGGGCAACACTTTGCCGACTACAACGGCAAGTTCAACGTGCCAAAATCAAAGTTCGCGCTGGATACGCAAAGCGGCGGACAAATTCGCCAACTAACAATCATTCCAAAACGAGAGAATGTAATCGAGACAATTGAGTTGGAAAAACCAGATCATCGTAGCTCACCACTCGTATTTGCTATTACCGTCGAGCGTTCCGACCTCCAAGCGAATCATTAACGCGCGAGCACCGACCAGCATCAAACTCACTTCTGGACGGTTCCAACAAAGCTTCGAACGGCGTTGAGATATTCTTGCCTATTCACTCCGAAGATTGTGTTGTGGTTACCATCGGGAAATCGAACAAGTCGCTTTTGCCGAGACCCTGCCCACTTGTGATTACGTTCGGCGTGTGAGATGTCAATTAGTCCGTCGTTCTCAGTGTGTAGTGCCAGTAAAGGATTCGCGTATCCCGACAATTTCTGTTTGTGATTGAAATATCGTTTCACTTCCGTCTTGACATCGGCTTCGTCGAAGCCTGCGGAATCGAGTTCGGCATAAGCCAAGAATCGCTCCGATGGATCGGCAATCCCACTCTCAATGATCAGGCCAGCAATGCTCGGTTGTCGACTAGCCAACTCAATGGCGTATAACGACCCAATCGAACGCCCAAAGACAATTGCCTTCTCTGGCGAAACACCAGCAGCGACCATCGCTGCCTCACCATCACCTAGCATCGCCACTAGTTGCGCTTCTCCGGTCGATGCGCCGTAGTCGCGGTATTCGACAAATAGAGAGTTCAAACCCAGGTCAGCAAAAACGTCAGCCATAAACGGAACGTAGTCAGCAACCGCCTCACCGTTTCCATGGAAATGAACCATCGTAAAGGCATCGGAAACGACATTCCTCCGATAGCAAGCCAACTGGACTCCATCGGTATCAACCATGAATGGATCACCAACGTAGCGATCTTGCGGAAATAGATAGCGACCACTGATCACGCGATGATCAAGAATACTACTAGTCATTTTTGCCTCGCCGACCTTCAGCTGCTTGCTCTTTAGATCCAGAAATTCGTAAGCTGACTCCACGGTCTAGTCTACAAGCTACAGCAAACGAACCGTGCGAAAAGACTCTCCAGCTGCGCCGACTCAAGGCATATCATTGGGAAGCTCAAGCCCGTTCGCAAACATAGGTGAAAAGCGTGAGCCCAATCAAAGACCATCGCGGGGCCAACGCCCGAGCGGAGACTGTTCGATTGCGCATCGTCGCAGGAGCTGACCTGAAGAAGTTCTACGAATTCCAGCTCGATCCCGAAGCAAATCTTATGGCGTTCACACTTCCCCGCAACAAGGAGGAGTTTAACACTCACTGGAAAACGATTCTGGCTGATCCTTACGTGACAACAAGAGCAATGGTGGCCGATAATTCGCTGGCCGGTTGCATTTCATGCTTTAAGTGTGACAGTCATAATTTCATCGGCTATTGGACCGGCAATGATTTCTGGGGCTAAGGCATCGCGACACGAGCTTTGGAGCTGCTGTTGAATGAGGCTGAGAATCGGCCTCTCTAGTCGCGTGGGATGAGGCAGTCTTGAAACACGCAAGCGAACCACGTATCGAAGGTTATTTGTGCATGCCATTTTGGCCATTCAAAAAGCGTGATTCTGTGTCGCTGACTCCAGTCGAGTTGCGAGACAAACTAATCCAAACCGCTGCGGCGGGATCGAAGTCCCGACTCCGTTGAGGAAGTCGAGCGACTTGCCCCCGGTTGGTATCGTTGTCGCAGTGATCGCTGGATCGCTGACGGTCTTAGCAACGGAACCATTTCCAACGAGGAGTTCTTGCTTGTCCGAACACTTGACGACGGGGGTCTTCCACCTGACCAAGCAAACACGATCTCCCAGCAAGCTCCCGATAATTTCATCGCGACAGGCAACGCCTTGGAAAAACGAGGATTAACGATTCGCAAGTCACAGGACGCCATTCGCCGTGCACAAGACGCCGCCGATAAACTTGCCAGGCGCACGGGCGCCGCCACTGCCAAGCTAATCAGCATGCAATAGAACGCGGCGAAGTACCGTTCGACTAACTCACTTCCTAAGACGGTCTAACCTCATAAAACAGGGTTCCACCTCCTAAGTGGTACCACTCCCACCGAACATCAAGCAACTTCCGCTTAGCCATTCTTGATCATCTCATCGTGAGCGAATGAAAAAAGAAACTGGAAAGATGTTTCCAAAGTTCCTTAATCTCGAATAACACTGAAGGAGGAAACGGAGGTGACTCCTTGGCACGCGTCAGGCACGACAGACCTGGTTGCCGAGAAACCAAGTCGATCGTTTACCGTACAGCGAAGATAGTCGGCACGCTGGACCTGGACGCGTTCTCACTCGCTGGCCGCGATCACGGCACTTGAGAGCAATATTGGCATGCGTCTTGCTGCTCTGTAGGTTGTAACAAGCACTTACTCCTGCAAGCCCTCTGATGTCCGCGTTGTGTGATACGAACGACCTCCCGGCGAATTCGCGACCGGCACGGATACTTGTCGCTGACGATGACCGGGCTCACCACGCCTTGCTTCAGACGGCCTTCGGTGCAAGCGGCATCGAAGTAGACGCTGCGTCCGGTGGTCGCGAAGCATGTGAGAAGTTGAAAGACGGCGATTTCAGAGCACTGGTAACCGACTATGAGATGCCAGATTGGAGCGGCTTGCAGTTCCTTGAAAATGCCAGGCAGTTCTTCTTGACGCCAACCTTGTGTATCTGTTGCAAGCTGCTTTTCTGAGCCTGCAGGATGAGCACGATTCAATTCTCCTATTCTTGGGTTTGGGTATGAGCACTAATACACTTCTCGAAAGCCATCGGGCAGTATCAAAAAACCGACCAGCGTCTCCCGATGCAGTTGACACTGGCGAGTCAAGCACTGGCTCAAGCGCGCCAGTTGATTCCGCTGACAAGCTACTGGATGAACTTGAAACCCTGAGTGACGGTGAGCAAAACGAAGTTTCGCTGGGAGACGTCATGGATGCGATTGGGCGAAAGTCCTTTGCGCCAGTGCTCTTGGCGATTGGCATTGTGATGCTGACGCCTGGGCCAGCATCAATACCGGGGGTGCCTGTGATTCTTGGATGCATCGTGGTCATCGTTGCCTCACAGATGATTTTTGGTCGACAGCGGCTATGGATTCCAAAGTGGTTGGAAGAACGCCACGTGCGAAGATCGAAGGTGCAAACCGCCGTCAGGTATGCTCGAACGCCCGCCAAGTGGATGGATGCAATGTTGACGAATCGGATGGAGTATCTCGTTCAACACAACGGACGCAAGTTGACGGCGGTGCTAATCATGGTGGTAGGACTTTCGACACCACTCTTAGAGTTCATCCCATTCAGCGCCCATGTCGCTGGTGCCATCATCAGCACGCTTGCGTTAGCGATGGTCGCGGGGGACGGTTTGATCGCGGCGGTCGCGATGATACTCAGTGCTGTCGGTATTGGCTCAATTGTCTACGCATCGCTGACTTAGTGCGATGCGTAGAGTCGTGTCAGCGATGTTGGCTTCGGCCGATGTGCAACCATGCTGGATCATGGCAGGCCATGTGTTCGTTCGGTACACCGACGAACACACACTCGCACCCTATTGCTGGCTGCGCGGTCGATGATTTCTAACTTGATCTGTCGGTGGCACAGGTTTTGCTTTTGGGTGGGAAATGTACTGTCGAAACTGCCCCTTAAGCACGCTGCAATCTTGAAGTGAACCCATGGACTTTCTGAAGCAGACTTTTAGCGAATTCTCCAAAGACAAGTGCAGCACGCTTGCCGCCGCACTGGCCTACTACACTGCGTTCGCTTTGCCACCGCTGGTCTATCTGCTTTTGACGATACTGACTTTCGGCATGTCGGCTATTTACGACAGCGAGCAGGCGGCGGAGAGGGCACAGAGTCTGTTGACCAGTCAAACGGCACAAATGATGGGCAACCCTGCTGTCAGCAAGCAAATCGAAACGATCATCGAAACAAACGAGAAATCAGATGGAAAATGGTGGAAAGCGATTGTGAGTTTCGTCGGAATTCTGGTCGGGGCAACTGGCGTGGTCGGTGCTTTGCAAGCTGCGTTGAACCAAGTGTGGCAAGTGAAGCCCGATCCGAATCAGACGGGTTTCGTAGATATCATCGGCAAGCGTTTGATGTCGTTTGGAATGATTCTCGGGCTAGGTTTCCTGCTCTTGGTTTCGCTGATTGCATCGTCTGTTCTCTCAGGCTTGGGCAGCCAGATAGGTGGGCTCATTGGGCTATCAGGATTGACTGCGACGATAATCAATTTCGCTGTCCAAGCGATCGTGGTGCTGGTGATGTTTGCCGCGATTTTCAAGTTCATGCCTGACGCGAAAGTAGACTGGAAAGACGTAATAGTCGGTGCAACATTGACAACGATCTTGTTTCTGGCCGGTCGGGCGGGCATGCAAGTCTATTTTTCTTACAGTGAACCGGGAGCCCAACTGGGAGCGGCCGCTGCTTCTTTGGCTGTCCTGTTGGTGTGGGTGTACTACACAGCGATGATCGTTCTACTGGGAGCCGAAGCGACCCAAGTCTATGCCGTTCGGTACGGCGAGGGCATACGACCAGAATCAAAAGCAGTTCGTGTCGTCGAGACAGTCGAGCGTACTGAAACAGCGATAGCGTAAATGATGCCGACAGAAACAACCGACAAACCGAGAACGCAACCAGCGTCTTTCACAGAGCGATTGGGCGTGGTGCTAAAGGCATGGTGGAAACAGCCAAACCAAGTTGCTACCGTCATCCCAAGCTCATCGCATTTAGTCGAAGCGGTAACGCGCCGAGACTCGATCCGCCATGGCAAGGTGATCGTGAAGACCGAAGCCTTCATTCATACGCTCTCTGAGCTGGGGGATGAACGATTGATTGTGGTACCCGGAGACGTCCTTTTTCCGCGAATTTGAGAGGATCCTTTTCGATAAAATTCGTCCTCCGCAAGTAATCCGCCAGATGCGGCGACAAGGTGAGCTCTTGCTCAAGTCATTGAGAAATTCGGCGACTTGGAAAGGGTTGGTGACTATTGCCGGGACAATTCACGGTTCACCTAGCAATAAGCTTGGCCGATTTTTGACCAGCCAGGCCGTTGGCAGTTCACTCAATTCGCTGCTCAGCGTTCGGCCGTTGCACCGATGAAGGTCAATGGGTGACCTCGATCCAGCCCAATAGACCAGCCCAGCAACCGTGTCGTGACGCCTCACATCCAACTGCTCAACTGTTATGATCGTCCCATCAGAAACTGGCACGAGGGTTGCTACTACTTTGGCCGAGCGAAGCGGGAACGATTTGCGGATCGACTCACCGCTGTGACTCCTTTGTATCGAGCAGCTGCCAGCTTTATCGACCCATGTCAGAATCAGAACTCATGATCTACCTAGCCCACGGTGACGATGCGAAACGGAAGGTCATTGAGGCGAATCTTGAACTGCTATCACACGACGTCGCTTTGTCGACCGGCACACCAGCGACGCTAGTGCGTCGCTGCCAAGAAAACCCGCCATCGGTTGCGATTGTTGGCACGGGCTTCGAGAACGACGAGACTTTTGATGTGTTGAACGCGCTGAGCCGACAGAACACCTGTGCTGTTGTCGCATTGCTGAATCAAGAAGACGTCGACCGATCACGCCGCTTGATGAACGATCAAGTGATGGGAGTGCTGGTTGAGCCGGTGAACGAAAGCGATCTGCGGACTTCGATCTACCTCGCCCGCCGGCGGTTTCAACAAACTCGCCAAATGGAGGCGCGAATTGACGAGCTTCAAGAAG
The DNA here is from genome assembly GCA_964444105.1 of uncultured Pirellulaceae bacterium. Classification (GTDB taxonomy): domain Bacteria; phylum Planctomycetota; class Planctomycetia; order Pirellulales; family Pirellulaceae; genus K23-9. Next base: position 641 of record CAYUGI010000120.1, on the reverse strand, counting down.
AACTCGATGACGATCAGCAAGCGAGCGAGGACAAGTGATGAGCGATCCTATCAGCAAGACACGAACGATTCACTTCGCTCACGGTGATGCAGATTCTCGTGCGATCATTCTCACAATCCTGAAAACACTCGGGCACGAGATTCGATTGGTAACCGATTCGGGAACAGAATTAATCGCAACTTCGATCGCGGATCCTCCCGATCTCATTATCGCCGCTCCCCGGTTGAGAGACATGGACGGCATTGAAGCGATGATTCAAATTGGCGAGTCTAAGCCAACCGCAGGAATCGTGGTCGCACGCTCAGATGATTTAGACAAGGTCGAGCGGGCGTTGGAAGATCATGTCATGGCGTACCTGGTCGAGCCGATCACGGCAGAGACCATTCAACCCGCCATCTTCTTGGCCGAGGGACGTTTCGAGCACTTCCAAAAGCTGGACAATAAAATTGATCAACTGGAGACTCGGCTGGAAGACCGGAAGGTGATCGAGCGTGCGAAGGGCATTGTCATGAAAGTTCGCAATCTATCGGAAGAGGAGGCCCATCGTTACTTGCAGGCAAGCGCCACCAAGTCTCGCAAGAAACTAGTCGATCTTGCCGAGACGATCTGTGCCGCAGGCGATGTACTCCAGCCGTAAATGG
>CAYUGI010000119.1:0-19738 GCA_964444105.1 uncultured Pirellulaceae bacterium | reverse complement strand
CGTAAACAATGATGTGCAAACGCAACGTCGCTTTTTTTCTGCAACAATTCGTTGTCCCAAAGAAACAACCTCTCCCGCAAACTTTGACTGCCACGACATGGTGACGACCTTGACCAGAACGATCGGCGCAATCGTTGCTGCCCTCCTCTTCGTCATTCAACCGGTGGCGGGGCACAACGCGATCGCACAAGTACAAGCCGAATTGCTCTCACCCCAGCAGTTTGATTCACTCGCGCCGTCCCAACCCGTGCAAGGTAATGAAGGGCTGACGTTTACACTTGCAGACAACGCGTCTGAAACGAATCCGGTTGCAATCAATGCCTGTCCAAATAACAGGTGTGAAGAAGACCGCTGTCAGTCACCGGCGATGTGCGGTAGCGAGCAGAATGAATTTTGGCTTGTAAGCTCGCGATGTCTGACTTGGAATTGCGGTCAGGCGAATCTTGAAGCACCGGGCTTACAGGTCTCGAAGCTGAGCCTATCTGGGCGAACGACAAGTTCGTCGATGAATGAATATCTAGCGACAGTAGATCCCACCAAACGCGTCGTTTTCTACGTCCACGGAAATCGAACCCCAAGAAATCAAGCAATCACCGGTGGCATCAAGTTCTTTCGACGTGTGCAGCCTTATCTCGATTGCAAGCCGACACGCTGGGTTATTTTTGTTTGGCCCAGCGCTCAAGCGGGCGTTCTATTGAAAGACGCTCGAGCGAAAGCGGCTCGCACGGATGCCGAGAGCCTGTATTTGGCTTGGGTTCTTCGTCACCACGCCCAAAATCCCGCTCCCATCGCGATGGTGGGATACAGCTTTGGTGCCAGGGTGATCTCGGGTTCGCTGCACGCGATGGCGGGTGGTTGCCTTGGAAATCGTTCGTTACCACAGCCTCACATATACAATGCTGGAATTTCGGTAGGCTTCGTCGCGCCCGCCTTCGACGCGGACTGGATGACACCAGGCAACTATCATTCACTCTCGACTCGCAACCTGCAAAACATGACTTTGATGTATAACCATCGCGATGTCGCGCTGCGAAACCACTGGCGATTAACCCGTGAACGATCCAGCGAGGCATTGGGCTTCAGCGGGCCGCGCTGCTTTGGCCCCAGAGCGGATGGAACGCGTTTGCCAGTCATCGCTTTGAATTGCACGGCGGCGGTGCGAGCGCGTCATGCAGAACGATTTTACTACGATCGTTCCTGTGTTGCCGGTCGGCACATGGCGCAGGTAATCAATCGATCGACTCCGCAGCAACGCTACACCCTGTCTATGAAAAACGATGTCGAAACCAGCGAATTCTGATTCTGGTGCCTTGCAACCTGAATCCATCGGTTGGATAGATGGCCAATGGTTGCCGTTTGACGAACTGGCGCTGCCGCTTTCTGATCTCGGCGTGCGTCAGGCCGTGACAGTTGTCGAACGACTCAGGACGTACCACGGAAAACCTTTCGGACAATCGCGGCACTTGCGGCGATTTGAGGAAACGGCTGCTGGCATCGGCATTCCCTTATTGCCAAGTGGACCGATGTGGTCAGAAATGATCGCCGAACTGCTGGACAAGAACGAATCACTTCTCAAGCAGGATCGTGACTTGGGAGTCACACTTCTAGCCACTCCAGGCACTGGCATGTCGCTCGACCAAGAGCCAACGACTATCATGCACGTCAACCGAATCGATCACGGTGCGATGAACAAGCGTCAGGCGGACGGCCAGCCCATCGTTATCACGGATGTTGTTCAACCACCTGCCCAAAGCTGGCCACGACACTGGAAGGTCCGCTGCCGTCTTCACTATTTCATGGCTGACCGAGCCGCGAGGAAACTTCATCCCGACGCAACGGGGCTATTGCTTGATGGCGATGCAACGATCACCGAATCCAGCATTGCTAACATTGCGATCGTCGAATCAGGTGCAATTTTTTCGCCACCCAAATCACAAGTGCTCGGTGGGATCACACAGTCCTACATCGAACAATTGGCGGACGAATTGAATCTGCGATGGACCTTTGAGCCATTAAGCCCCCATCGCGTCAGCCATGCCGATGAAGTCCTGTTGATGGGCACTGATGGGGGCATCTGGTGGGGTTGGGAATTAGCCGACACCCACCCTTTTCATTCAGCGGGGCCCGTTTTTTCTCGGCTTCGCAGTGCCTTTGATCGGCTTATTGCTTCGTAAGTCTCGCGAAAAACGGAGGCCTGACAGCCAACGGCTCACAACGAAAGCAGCCCAGCTTCAAACAGCTGCTTGCCCTGCTGCCATGTTCAATTCTCTAGTGGATCTTTGCGAGGATAGCTAAGCTGCATCTTCAGATTGTCATTTCGTTTTACGTGTACGGCGTTTGTCGGTCGAATTGGCCGTTGCCCAAGGAACTAGCATGCCAGATGTGGACCCACTAGTCTTCAAATCAGTGTGTGATCATGCGCGCCGCGCAGCGGTCTTGCAGACCTCCGCGGAGACTTTGGAATGGGACGAGCGGACCGGAATGCCCGCCAAGGCGGGGGACTATCGCGGCGTGCAAATTTCGACGCTCAACGGTTTGGCCCATGAGTTGCGAACGGATTCACAGTACGGCGAAAACCTGGAAACGCTTTCTGACCAAATACAAGACGACGCGCACGATGATGTTTCGGCGACTATCCGGGGGTTAGCTCGGGACTGGCAGCGCAATCGAAAATTGCCAACCGAATTGGTGGAACGAATATCGACTGCACGTGTTCGGGGTCAACAAGTCTGGGACGAAGCACGCCGTGCCGACGACTACGCGATGTTCGCGCCACTGCTGCAACAGATGGTGGCATTGCAGCGTGAATCGGGAGAGCGCATGGCCGAAGGAACCGACTGCGACACGTACGGCGCATTACTAGATACCTATGAACCAGGCGCGGATCCATCGCAGTTACAGTCCGTGTTCGACGAATTGCGTGTGCCGCTTGTCCAATTGATTGCTGAACTGAACGAGCGCCCCACCCCATCGGAAGTTGAAATCCTAAAACGCGAGTTTCCGATCGCGCAACAACGCCGACTGAGTGAGCTTGTCACACGCGAGATTGGTTTTGACTACGACGCTGGGCGGCTTGACGAAACCACGCACCCGTTCTGCACGACCTTGGGACCGCACGACTGCCGGATCCTTACGCGGTATCAATCGAATTGGCTGCCATCAGGTCTGTTTGGTTCGATGCACGAAGCAGGCCACGGCATGTACGAACAAGGCTTACGTACAGACGAATGGTTTGCGTTACCGCCGGGCAGCTATGGCTCGTTGGGCATTCACGAATCACAATCTAGGCTTTGGGAAAACCAAGTGGGGCGCAGTCGATCGTTTTGGCAATGGCTGCTACCCAAAGCCAAAGGCCTGTTCCCATCGGCGCTGGGCGACGCCACGGTCGATCAAATGCAAAGAGCAGTCAACACGGTCAGCCCGAGTCTGATTCGTGTGGAAGCAGATGAGGCAACCTACAACCTGCATATATTGATCCGTTTCGATCTGGAACGCCGTTTGATCGATGGATCGCTATCGGTATCGGATCTTCCCGAAGCCTGGAACGAGCGATACCTTTCGGATCTCGGGCTTTCGCCGCCATCGGACGCAGACGGTGTTTTGCAAGATGTGCATTGGAGTGCCGGACTCTTCGGCTACTTCCCAACCTATACGCTTGGGAACCTCATCAGCGCACAACTTTATGACGCTGCTGAACACGACCTGGGGGATTTAGATCCGATGTTTGCAATCGGAGATTTCGGCACCTTGCGACATTGGCTACGACGAAATGTTCATACCCACGGACAATGCTACAGCCAATCCCAACTCGTCCAGCGTGCAACCGGGCGACCGCTTTCCGCCCAGCCGCTGATCGAATATCTCCAGGCAAAACTACGTCCGCTCTACGGCTGCGGCTGAGTCGCCTGGGGCAGGAAATCCACACAGCCAGCTTTCCCGAGACCCTTCACCGAATGCACTCGCGTGCGTCCGGTCTGCCGTTCTGTAGGGCTTCTGATGGCATTTTGCGTCGATCGTGAGGGCGTGACCCCATCTGCGCAGTAAAAACCTCGTTTGAATTGGTTACACTTAAAGCAGTCATAAATTCACGGTGGACGACGCCACAAGTTCGTCTCCCGACACCAAGGTTTCATCATGATTGCTGCCTCCTGTCCGCGATGTGCGGAGTCGATACGAGTTCCGTCCGCGGCAATGCCCGATGACGCATACGCTGAGTGCCCGTTATGCCGGGAGACATTTGCTTTCAGTGAACTTGCGGATCGGCTCCCACCGGCTGTACAGATCTTCGGTGCGGACGGCCAGCCGATTGAAGCCGTCGATTCTTCGGCTGTGATTCCGGCCAGCCAAGCAGCCGATTCCAGCACAGGTTATGGAGTTTCAGGTCATGGTGCTTCAGGCTACGGTGCGGCGGCGATGGCCGCGGGAGCTGCCGGGTTGGGAGCTGCAGCCTTAGGCACGTCGCAGGAAACCTCACAAGAAACCTCACTGGGGCTTTCCGGTGATGACGAGGCTAGCGAAATCGATCTGTCGGGGGACGGCGAGTTAGAGGAGATCGAAGAGTTCATCGACGATTCCGAAACGAGTTTCAGCGACGACGAGCTGGAATCGGATGTCGAAGAGTTCCTTGATGACGCAGCGGCAGTCGAAACGGCGACCTCATCCGAATCCGGCAGTCCTGATTCGACCGTGCTCATGGATACGCTGCAAATGGAATCAGCGGAAGTCGATGTGGAAGAAGAAGTGGTTCAGTTTACTGGCGAAGAAACCGTGGTAGACGGAACCGATACGATCGAATTCGTCTCCGACGGGGTCGATCACGACCCAGAGTTGGTGGTGGAGGAAGTGGATTTAGAGGAGGAGTTTGCACTGCAGCCCAATTCCGCAGATGCGACAGTCTTACCGCCTGTAGCCGCACAAACGGTTCGCGCGCGTCCTGCTCCGCGAAGACGCAAAGGGTCACCAATAAAGATGATTCTCAGCATCGTACTGGGACCATTGTTAGCGCTTCCGCTGGCAGGCGGCATCCTGCTTGCCATTGGCAAAGCCCCGGACCTTGGTTTCTGGCCATTCCTTGGCAATGGCAACGCAAATAGTTCACGTTTGGCAGCATCACCGGCTAGATCCAATCAGCCGGCTCCGGTCGCTGATCGATCCAACGATGTTGCCACGAACGGACAGCTCGTTCCAGCCGATAGCGATGTAGGTGAATTCGTGCGCGAGAATGCCACGGAAATGGTTATTCCTTCAGAAGACGAAAACGCCGATGCCACTTCGGATGTTGACCCGAGTACCAAAACGGATTCGGGATCACCCTCGTTTGCCTGGCCGCCCACTACGAACGAGACTGCGAATGAAAACGAACAAGATGCCGCGGAGGCAAAACGCCTGGAGGAACAAGAATTAGCAGCGAAGAAACGAATCGAAATGCGGCGAAAGCAAGAGAGCGCACAATCAGCCGACTCGATCTTCACAACACCGATTCCCATCGCAGAACCAGGTAGCGATCCGGACCAAGACACGAACCTTCCCGAACCTGAAATCGCTACTTCGGATCAACCAGAAATGCTGCGTGACGTGAAGAAAGACGATGAGCCGGTGTCTCCATTCGGAGCCGGGGTTTCGCTCACCGGACCAGCCGCCTTTGACGATGAATTGACTGCCGCAGCAGCTGCGAAAGTAGCTGATTCGATGGTTCAACTGGCAACGCGCCGAGCCAGCGGTGAAGCAACCGAACAGGACTTGGCGCGAACTTATCGCGAAGTTTGTTACTTTGCTGAAGAGATGCCCGACCTATCTACCACGGCCACGCGAAAACTGATGAGAGAAATTGCGGAGTCCTCATTTCTGCAAGATTTCGAGACCAAACTCATTCCACTTTGGCTCGGCTACACGAGACGACCAACCGACGGTGTCTTGCTGATCGGTGTCGTTGATGGCACTCCTAAAGCCGCGAGCATAAAACTAGCCAGCGGTGTTTCCGTCCCGATTTCGTTAAGCAACGGCAACCCAGTTCAAGCGATGGGAATAAGAGTCGTTGCGATTGGAAAAATCCAGACCGACAATTCTGTCGTCGTCAGCACCGCGGTTCCTGTTCCCAATTAGTGAATTTTGTAAACGGAAAAGTTGATGAAAGAGCCAGAGGGATTGGATCCGGATGACGCCTTGGCCATGAATGCTGTACCAGACGATTCTGCGCCACCCAATACCGCGGGCCAGAAAGCTTCTTTGCTAACAACTTTGTCGTACGGGCTAACGCTGCCCGAACGAACCGCACGCAGCCTTTCTGCCGTGGTCGGTGGTCTTGTCAATGAAACTGCGGCGCGCCTGATTCCAACAGCGTTTCGGACCTCGCGCAGCTACAGCGTTTTCGTACAACAAGCGTTGGACATGATGGTCCACGATGTTGGCGGCGTGAAAGCCCCCGAATCCGCTGACGCGACGACGCAGCAGGAAGCTCAATTGGCCCAAAAGGCAGTGGGCGGTTTATTGGATGTTGCCGGCGCGGCAACGCTGCACTTGTCCCCCATGACCGTGCTGGCGGTGTTCAGTGATTTGGCCTACGGATCTAGCCACTACCTGAAAAAATTAAGCGAAGAATTGAAGCGAGAAGGAGTCATTGATCAAGAATCTAGCATCGATCAAGTTTCTGATCTCGTCGATGCGTTGCAGAAAACAAGCACGCGAGCTGTCGACGCGATGGACGCGCCCCCCATCAGCATCGAAGGACTCCGATCAACGATCAGTCAGTTATCCGCCGAAGTCGGGCAAGTAGACCCGCGAAAACTGTTGCCGCAAAGCGAAGTCGAGCGAATGTGGAATGACATGGAAGCCGCAGCAACGCAGGCTGACGTTGGTCTTTGGGACGTTAGCACGACGATGACAATGTACGCGATGAACCGCGTCACGCTGACGACGCGTGGTGCACTATCGACCGTGACGGTTGCCAGCGGATTGTTCGACGAACACATCATCGGGCATTACGGCGAAGCGTTGGACAAAATCGTCGAAGACGGTTTGTACGCAACGCTTTCCACGGCTTCGACGCCGTATTTGGAAGCGGTCTGGCACAACTTTGATGACGCTCGCGAGACGTGGACCGAAGAACTGATTACCGGTCGCCTCTTCGGCAAAGCCTGGGACGGTGTCCGCGGATGGTTTTCGTCAGACGATGAAGAATCCGAATAGCTCGCCGCGTACTTATGCGGCTTCGTCGTAGTACCCCGGATCGTCTTTTCCATCGCCATTCCAGTCGCCAACAATCGGCTGGCTATCAGCGTTGGCACGGGGCACTTTGAACTGCATATCGTTGCCCGTGATTTTTCGATCCCCGTCAGTATCGACGATCCACATGTCACCGCGAATCACGCCGATTTCGTCGAACCCGTCGCCGTTGAAATCGCCGACGATCGGTTCATCGCCAGGTTTTCCGTATCGTGACTTCGAATCGTTGCTGGTCCATCGTCCATCACCGTCACTATCCAATAGCCACAGCCCATCACGAAAAACCGCTATCTGGTCGATGCCATCGCCATTCCAGTCGCCCGCAATCGGCGTGTCGACTTGCTCGCCATAGCTGAACACGTGATCGACCGCATCGGCACGCAGTTCACCCTCGCCACCGCGCCGCAACAAACGCTCGCGATCTTCGCCGCGGTCTTCGGCCCTGACGGCAAGCTGCTTGCTATCGATTTCTCGTCGCCGTTTATTGGCAGGGTCAGGAAGTCCTGGATCACGTTTGATCCGCTGCGGATCACGGCTCCATTGACGTCCGAAGATCGCAATGTCGTCTTTGCCATCGCCATCCCAATCGCCAACGACAGGACGATCAAGCTCTGTGCCCAGCCGAATCCAAAGATCGCCTTCGTCCCAGACACCGTTTCCATTGAGATCAACAAACCATTGGCCGGCCGAATAGATCGCGGCTTCATCCGTTCCATCGCCATCGAAGTCGCCCGTCAAAGCCGTGGCGTCTTCATCGCCCAACGTTAGATCGTCACTAATCTCCAATCGCTTTCCGTCGATCGTCATCAGCGCCCAGCGGCCGGTAACATGATCGCCCTCGTGGAAATTCTGTCCCATTCGCTTCGCACTTACCGCGCTGAACAGATCTGCCGTTTCCGCTCCCCGTGGAAAACCACCATTGATCACGCTTAAGTGCCATGTCACGGCCCACTCGTCATACGCCGTCAACGGATCGGAAAGGTTCTGCGGTTCGGCAAAAGTGACCACACGAATTCGCGGGTCAAAAGTCTCGATCGGCGTGAGAGGACGCTCTGGTTTGCTCTCACCTTGCGGCAGGAAATCCGTTGGCGGTTCGGCCGGCTGGAAAACGATCTCGCTGAAATTGTTTAGCTCGCTACTGCCGCCAGCCGTTACGTTGATGCTAAGAACGGCATCGTTACGCGGATTGGTCGCCTCGTTGGCAGCCAAAGTCTGAATGACGATTTTGTCACCATCGCCCACGGCATCAGCCGGATTAACAGCCAGACCTCCTTGAGTCCCCGGCGTGTCCAAACTGTCCAGGTAGTTTTCTGGCTGAACTTCGTAGACGTGATAAGCACCAGGTCGAAGCCCTGTGAACTCGTAAAATCCGTTCGCGTCGGTCGTTACTTGGATAGGGCCATCGGGATAGGCACCCGCTAGTGCATTGGATGCGTCAAATGGCAAACCGATGATCGACCGCAATTCCAACTGCACGCCTTCGATCGGCGTATCGTCGGGGGTGCGCTGCCCATCTCGAAACTCGCGCAGCTCTTCCGCATTGGGAGCTTCTTCCAGTCGCAGGGGGGCACCATCTTGGAATACGTAACCCGAGATCGTTGCCGGCGGGACTTCTGGGAAGTTGTAGTTGATGGCTTTCATGCCACCTTGAAGCGCGATGCCGACAATCAGGTCATCGTCACCGATTTCACCGCCTACCGATCCAACGACTTCGCCGCCTTGGAAATAGCCTTCCGGCTGCGTTTCGCGAACCGAATAGACACCCGGTGCGATCGAATCAAACAAATAGTCGCCGTTGGTGTCGGTACGCGTTGTCGCGACCACCACATCGTCATCGTTGATCAGTTCCACCAACACACCGGGAATGGGAATGTCGCCGGGATCAAATTCCCGGTTCAAATCGACTTCCTCCCAAACAGTGCCCGACAGCGACGCGGGCTCCAATTCGCAGAAATCGTAGTTCACCAGATCGACGCCCACGCCAACGGTCACACCCAAGTGATCATCACCAAGCACTTCGCCACCGCCGCTACCTAGCGTCTGTCCACCTTGATAGTAACCGCTGGGTTGTTCTTCAAAGATCGAATAGTTACCCGGCGCGAGCCCGTCAAACGTGTACTGCCCATTCGCGTCGGTCGTGGTCGTCGCAACACGGTTTCCGAATTCGTCGCGAAGTTGAACCGTCACACCTTCCAAGGCTGGCTCATCAGCATCGCGGATGCAATCGCCATTGCCATCGACGTAAACAAAACCGCTGACGCTGGACGGTTCGATTTCGCAGAAGTCGTACTGCGTCAAGCGTTCGCCCCACCCGACCGGCACGCGAGAAATCGCGTCCTGCTGTGAATCGTCACCCCCATGGCTGCCAGCCGTCTGGCCACCTTGTAGCCATCCCACTGGCTGCGTTTCGCGAATCGTGTAGCTGCCTGCAGGCAAATAGCTGAATTTGTATCCGCCGTTGGCGTCGGTGGTCGTGGACGTGATCAGATTGCCGGAATCGTCGAACAGTTCCACAACGACTCCCTCGATACCGACTTCGTGGGCGTCAAATACGCAGTCGCCGTCGGTGTCCGAAAACACATTCCCGATGATCTCCGCAGGCGGGTTTTCGCAGAAGTTGTATTCAACGGCCACTTCGCCAGATGCCAACGTCACGTCGGCAATTCGGTTGGGCGTATCAACGACGCCGCCAAGATTCCCTGCCACCGCACCGCCATCGAAGTACCCATCGGGTTGCTCTTCGATCACCGTGTACTGCCCAGGGGGAATGTTCACAAATTGATAGCCACCGTTCGCATCGGTGGTCGTCTGCGCGACTTCAGTGCCACTATCGTCCAGCAAGCGAATGATGACGCCCTCCAGCGTTTCCTCATTCGCATCCAAAACACAATCGTCATCCAAGTCCACGTGTACTTGACCGGACAACGAAGCGCCGCGAAGTTCGCCAAAGTTGTAATCGACACCCGCTTGCCCTTGGCGAATGTCAATGAATCGCAACGAGTCGCCGTCGGTGCCGTTGCGACCAACTCGCTGGCCACCAATCATTCCTGGTGTGTCGATTCCGTCAAAGTAACCAACAGGTTGCGTTTCGACCAGCGAATACTCCCCTGGCAAAATACCAGTGAATTCGTAGTGACCACTCGCATCAGTCAGCGCGGTTTCGACGACGTTGCCAGCTTGATCCACGAGAGCGACCTGTACGTTGCCGATGCCAGATTCGTTGCTGTCACGGACGCCGTCATTGGAATCGTCTTCGTAGACATAGCCGCTGATCGATGCGGGGGCTGCTTCACAGAAATTGTATTGCGTTCCCAGGCCACCGGCAGTCAATGTGATGCCCTGAATCAGTCCCCCATCAACCGCGTTGCCAACGCGCACGCCATCGATCAAACCCGTGTGCGAATTGCCGTCCAGCAAATCCGCCGGTGTGAACTCCACGATGCGATAATTTCCGCGTGGCACGTCTTCGAAGAAATAGCTGCCATCGCTTCCAGTGGTCGTACTCAGCAACGTCGTGCCGTCGGGTCGCTGCAGTTCGACGCGGACACCGGGAAGCGGCTCGTTGCCAACAGCATCGTGATTTCCCGTGCAATCTTGGCCAGGAGCGGCAAGATAGACAAAGCCACCAATCGAACCGAGTGCCAGTTCGCCAAAGTTGTACTCAACGCCGTCATCGTCGCCAGCCAATACAATCTGGCTCAATCGATCACCTGGATCATCAGCGAAACCTACCGTTACGCCGTCAATAGTACCAGGCGTGTCTTTTCCGTCGGTCAGGTTTGCGGGCTGAGTCACCTCGATGACCTCGTAATTCCCGGGTGCCAAACCGGTGAACGAGTACGAACCATCAGCAGCGGTAGTCACAGTCAACGTCGCTTGCGGAGCGATGGTGTTGATCGGCACCAACCGGATCGTCACGCCAGCGATGCCGGTTTCCCCTGGGTCGCGGATACCGTCATCGCTGTCGTCTTGATAGACAAAGCCACCGATCGAAGCAGGCATGGCTTCGGCAAAGTCATAATTGACGGCCGTTTGGTCGCCCAGCGGAATGACAATGTTCGTCAAAACGTTTGCTGATTCGGCTTCACCAACAGTCGTGTTGCCTACGTTTCCAGGGACCGCCCCGACACTAAACAGACCGTCGGGCTGAGACTGCACGACACGGTATTGCCCGGGCGAAAGCCCCAGCAACTTTGGGAATTCGTATCGGCCACCCACGTCCGTGCGTGAACGATAGCCCGTGTCGACGTATTGGCCACTCGCCTCGTCTTGCTGCCACAAAGCAACTTCGATATCGCTCAGCAGCGGCTCGCCAAATTCTCGCACCAAATCCAGATCATTGTCGATCCAAACATGACCCGAAATCGAAATCGGTTTGGGAACCTGCGTCACCGATCCGACTGCAGCAGCCGACCGATTGGCACGACTATCGATGTCGTCGCCCTGATCCGGCGGCAAATCCAAGCCGAATTCAGCATTGGGAGAACCAAAATCGTTCTCGAACACGGCGTCTGCATTAGACGTTTCGTAGTGCGGCGCATCAAAGGTCGCGTCAAGAATCGAATCCTGAAATTCTTGGCCCGACGTAATCACATCCAGCCGATTGTTAAACACATCCAAGTCAATCGCGTTTCGCAGAACTTCGTCCACGTCCAACGAGAACTCCAGCCGATCGCCTGCCTTGAAGTTTGACAGTCGAAGAACCAGTTCCTGCCCGCCGTCTTCAACCTCAGCCGTCGCATCGACCGATCGTCCATCGGATGTGAGCACGCGTACCAGCTGAAAACCATGTGACGCGTCTTTTCCGCGCCCGCCTGGCGCTGTGTCATAAATCGGATCGCCAACGCTGATTCCGTCGCCGTCCTTGTCCGTGGTAATGCGTAGTTCGGTCAGTTCGGTATCAGGAGCACCCCCGACAAACGACAGAATGAATCGGTCGCCCTGCGAATCACCCCCGACGTCTTGATCTGTTTCCAGATAGTCGGTTTCCAAGTAGACGACGCCGACGTGGATCGGATCGGCAGCCAGTAGCTGGCGTGCTTCCAACTTTTCAGGCATCAACGTTCGGCGCACGGCTGCCTGACTGCCCCTGCGACTCCCCTTAGAAGCGCTAGTGCGTTTGCGGTTTTCTTTTGACCGGCGAGTGCGTTTTTCGTTTTGGGTCACGCTTGGGCACCTCCGTGTGCCGCATTGTTTTGCCTGATAGTGGGCGACTGGTTCTCTTCAATCACGCCGCTGATGCGTGATTGTTTTGAAACCATCTATCGATCCAACTGATGTCCGCCATCTGCGATTCTGTCCGGCTTGCCTGTCACTTGATCTACACTCCAGCGACGAAGCGTTGCGTCAAAACCACCAGAGAAAAGCTTGCCGTCACTAAATGCCAAAGTGGGTACCGATCCATGGTGCCCTTCCAATTTTCGCACCGTGGCGCCTTCGATGACGTCGACAACGCGTATGACGTTGTCCGACCCGGCAACGGCGATGTGTCTTTTGTCCAACACCGAAACAGCAAAGAGTTTTCCCGTGCTGACAGGTATTTCGCGGACAACCTTCAAGCTACGCGTGTCAAACAAAACCGCCACACCGTCGCCTCCAACACTGACCATCAGGTTGCCATCATCGTAGAACTCGATGTCGTGGATTCGGCCCTTGTGCAGAGTCCGTTCGAACAACAGGTCGCCTGAGACGGGATCGAAAAGATGCAGCGCACCGGTGCGTCCGGCTACTGCCAACAGCTTCGAATCGTTGCGAAAGGCGACCGTGCGTAGATCAGTGCAGTCGCATTTGAAAACGGGTTGCTCGCTGGCGACTTGGCCAATCATGTACACCGTGTTGTCAAATCCAACCGCGGCCATCTGCCGTCCGTCAGGCGCAAAGGTGACACACGCCAGCGCGGGTGATCCTTGCATCCTTTGTGCAATGGCAAACGCACGATCGCGAGACCAGACAATGACTTGACCATCGTTTCCAGCCGATACAAGTTTGCTACCGTTAGGCGAGAACGCTAACGTCCGAACAAGATCGCGGTGAGCTTCCAGGGTTTCCAGGATGTTCATCGTCGACATGTCAACGATGCGTATGGCGTGGTCGTCACCCGATACAGCCAGCAATTGACCGCGCGGGTCAGCAGCGATCGCCGTGACGACTGCACGGGGAAGATCAGCGACGATTGGCTTCAGCCGCACAGTGCGACTGGCAATCGGCATGACGCTGGAGAACACCTTGCGTTTGGCGGCCAGATTCATGCTGCTGGTAGCTTCCTGAGCGCGCAACGGCTTGCCGCTCGCCAATGTGCTCATTGCAACACCGCACGCTAGCAAACGCACGAGCTTGGTCAGGTGCTTCTTTTCTCTCGCCATAGATCTTTACCTCGGACGAATGCATCGACCGTCCTGTGGAATCGGAAGGACTCTCATCGAAAGAATCGGCAGCGCAATCACACTGCATGACCGGAACAACCTGAAAACAGGAAAGCCAAGCCGTGCTTGGTAAACGAGGTAGTTTGCAGAGAAGATTTGCCCAAGTATTTGTATTGATATCAACAGGTGTCGTCGCCACAAAAAGATTCTCACGCTGGGGAGGTCGTGTAGTTTTTTGGCTTCACCAGAGTAGGAGGTTGTGAGAATCAAACTCACTCTCCCTTTGGGCACTGGCGTCTACACAACTCCAGTCAGGCTCCCCTCTCCTTCAAATCATCAGGCAAGTTGTGCTTGCCTTGTGATTTGGGGGAGAGGGGTCGGGGGTGAGGGGGTCTACGATGCAAAACGAGACGCGATTTGTTGGCCTTAAGACGCACCGGCCACCTCACCCTTCTCCCCCAACAAGTTGGGGGAGAAGAGAGCCTGAGAGATATGTGTAAACACCAATGCTCGGAGGGAGAGTGAATCCAATTGCTGCAAGGCAACAACCCAAAAACGGGACGACTTCTGGGGATGACGGGACTGAATCTCAGAACGCCTCCACCTTGCCAGCATTTGCCGTTCAGCACTCACAAAATCAGTCTTTCGACCAAGCGATCAGCTTTCCTAACATCCCACCACAACCAACTCCTGCGGATAGGACGTTGGCGGAGCAGACTTTTCGCACAAACACAAGGCGTCACGGATGATGCGATCGATTGGCATTACGTTTATTGCAGCAACCATCGTGCTTGGCATCGTCGCCGAGCAAACTTTGGCACAGCAAGCCACCCGTCCTGAAGCAACCCGCCCAGCCGAGAATGCCGCCGCTCCACAGCAGCAAGCAGCCGGCGCGGCAGCCGCTAACCCAAACACTGCTCCCTTCCCCGCGCTAAATGCAGAAGAGCAAAAGCGACTGCAAGCCATGCTGCAAGCCTGGGAAACGCAAAGCAAAGGCACGAAGACAATGTCGTGCAGCTTCCAAAAATGGCACTTTGATCTACTGGCCGCGCCCGCAGGAATCCATGCGACCAAATCAGAAGGAATCATCAAATACGCCTCTCCCGATAAAGGACTCTTCAAAGAGGAAACACTAGTCTTTTTTCAAGGCATGAAACAAGGAGCACCACAATTCGGGCCAGCGAAAGGCAAATTCGGCGACCATTGGGTTTGCAACGGCGACGAGGTGATCGAATTCGATCGGAGCATCGAAAAATGCACGATTACGACTCTGCCACCAGGAATGAAAGGTCAAGAGATTTTCAACAGCCCGCTGCCCTTCGTCTTCAACTTGGATGCAAAAAAAATCCAAGCACGTTACTGGGTTCGCGAAGTCAAAGCGCCCAAGGAAGGGATCTACCTGATTGAAGCTTGGCCAAAATTCCAAGAGGACCGAGCGCAATACAAGATGGTTCAGATTGCTCTGGACGACAAGAAATTCTTGCCGACTGCCCTGATCATGTACGCTCCAAACTTCAATGCGAAAAACGCACCGATGTGGGACCATTATGAATTTTCGGACTTAAAGCGAAACGCAATCACCGCCGGCATCGCAGACTTCTTGGGCAATTTCGTCCCTCAGCGTCCACCCAGCACCTGGCAGATCGTTCGCGAAAAGATGCCAATGGCGGGACAAGCAGCACAGCAGGCCGCCGCGCCAAAAACCGATGACTCGCCGCAGCAACGGTAAGAGGCAACAACGCCGTCTAACCTCGTTGTACGGATCGCTTCGAGGATCTCGTAACGGATTCATTGCGAGCCGTGACGCGTGAGCGGCCGGGCATTAGTAGATCGCACGTGCGAGAAAGGCCCGTGGCCTCACCGCCATCGGCTCACCCCTAGTAATTGACGGACCAGATCCCCAACGCATCACTTACCTTCGGACGCCCACTTCTTCATCTGATCGATATTCGACAGGATGATTTGCAGATGCTCTTCATTCCCTTTCTTCGACTTCATCTTGTCGGTGTAAACCTTCATGTCGCTGTCGTACATCTGCGATGATTCGGGCGAGCGACCTTTGTCACCCGTCTCTTCCATCCAAGTATCAAGCCGCTGACGAAGCTCGATTAGGTTCGCCGCATACGCTGGATCGTCAGCCAAGTTGCGAACTTCATGCTCATCCGCTTCGACGTCATACAGTTCCTCTGGCGGACGCGTCTGACGCATAATCAAAGACTGCGTGTCATCCAGCCTTCCTGCCGCGTGATAATCACGCATCGCCATCACAATGTTCTTGCCGTCCTTGTAGGCACAAGGCTGCAAGTAGGGACGTTCCGGCAGGAAATTGCGGATGTACTTGTATCGCTTCGTCCGAACACTGCGAATGTGATCCACCGTCTCATCACATCGGTCTCGTGCGGCAAAGACAGCCTCACGCGGCCGATAATCGTCCGCCAAAATGTCTCGCGCCTGCATGTACTTGGGAATCTTGATCCCTGCCGCAGCGAGCGACAATGCTGCGATGTCGATGTGTTCAACCAAGTCATCCCGCACCTCGCCCGCTTGAATCCCTGGCCCGGCAATCACCAGCGGAACGTGCAGCCCTTCGTCGTACAAAAACTGTTTACCGCGAGCGTGACTGATTCCGTGGTCTGTCATAAATATCACAAGCGTATTCTCAAGCACGCCTTCTGACTTCAATCGCTTGATGACTTCGCCCACCATCACGTCCGTCATCCGAACCGAATCTAAGTAGGCAGCCCAGTCGCGAACGATATCAGGATGCTTCGGATAGTAAGGCGGCAGCTGTACAGAACGATCCATGGTGCGTTTCCCCAGCCGTTTTTCCGCTGCCAACGCCATCTTCTCCCAGCCTTCGGGATCCTTGCCGCGTAGCTTGCCTCCCTGCGTTTGAATTTGTGCAAAGAATGGCTGCCCTTCGGCACGCCCCGACCAATCGTTGCTGTCGTAAACGGAACGGTCCCAATCGAAGTTGTAATCGGTCTTTCCAAACGCGGTTTTTCTGCCGGCTACAGGCGGCTTGACCGGCCATCCGGTGATCGAAGTGTGATAGCCAGCATCTTGGAACATTTTGGGAACCAACTGAATTTGCTCCGGCAATTCAATTTTCAACTTACCGCGACCACTGCGATGATGATGCGCACCGATGCTAGTTTGGTACATTCCAGTAATGAACGCCGAGCGACACGTCGAACAAACCGGCGCGGTGACGTACGCGTCAGTGAACTTCAAACCACTGGCTGCCAACTGATCGACGTTCGGAGTCTCAACGGCCGTTTCACCGTAACAGGCGAAGTGTGCAGACATGTCATCCGGAATGATCCAAACGATGTTTGGCTGCGCCGCGTAACAGGCACGCCGAGAATCGAATCCCGAAGCAAAAACAACTAAGGCAGCCGCTGCAAGAGCACTGATCCGCATCATGGCGATTCAAAGGGGCGTTAAGGGTATTGAAAGATGAAATCGATGACAGAGTCAAATGATACCGTGTCTAGGCATCGAATTCCGGTCAACAGTCTCACAATTTTGGTGTTCCGCCTTCGCGTTAATTCCGCTCATTTGGCCAGCCGTCTTCACTTTCCATATGACTTGCACGAATTCAATGTCCGTTTTTCGGGTGTCATGAAACAACAATCACGCAGCTCAGCTCAGTGAGTTCACAATGAAATTTCGAGTCGCAACGTTGCTTGAGGTTACGACTGTGATCGCTGTTTGCATGGCTGTGCTTTCCTACGTTCCGCCTGTCGGACTGATGCTACCGTCGATTTACGCCTCGGCCCGCGCGGTGGCCCGTTCTGCGGGGAAAGGAAATCGTGATCCAAGCTCCCTTATGAAATGCGGTGCGATTTGGGGAGTCCTTTCGATGTACACCATTGGATTGTTGGCGCTGTCACTCTTGCTGTGGACTCACCACGCCAACGCAGATCCAACAACGGTTCCGCGATGCGGGGATAATCGATCAAGATACAGCCAACTATGTTGAATCACCCGCAACCGACGACCAGGATTCCATTCGATGCCTGCTACTGAATCACCGCCACTGATTCTGTTTTCAGGGCTTGCTGCTGACGCAAACGTCTTCATATCACAGAAAGCGGCATTCCCGAATTTGATCGTTCCCCAATGGCCCGTGCCGCAGGCCGGTGACACGTTGGATTCTTATTGCGATCGTCTGGCCAATGAACTGCAGCAGCACACTGGCGCGATTATCGGTGGAGCGTCATTCGGCGGGATCATCGCACTCCATGTTGCCAGCAGAATGGACCCGCTCGCGGTTGTCTTGATCGGAAGTGTTCGGTCCCCGAAAGAGCTTGCAACGATTGCAAGACTGTTTCATCCTGTAGCAGACCTCGTACGGTTCATTCCTTTCCGTCTCTTGCAGTTCTGCGCGGCACCGGTCACCTCTAAAACGGCAGGAAACTTCATGCCTCATCTTTGCGGACTCGCTCGCCAGTTTCGCAACGCCGATGTCACGGTATTGAAGTGGTCGCTGGCGCGGATTCTCGACTGGAATTGTGAACCGAAACCCGCTTGTCCCATTTTTCAGATTCACGGCGATCGTGACTTTGTTTTGCCAGCGCGTTACACTCAGCCAGACACAATCGTCAATGGTGGAGGTCACGTGATTTCGCTGACGCATGCCGGCGAAGTCAATGAGTTTCTTCGGTCGGTGATTGCAAAAGTAAGGGCATGAGGATGAAGTTACTTTGTCTCGCTCAGTTCGTAAGCTCAACGCGTTAACGCAACGCTGCTCGCAAAAAGGCACACGCAATTTTGATGATCCAGTGCACCCTTTGTAACATTGCTTTCAGTCCTAGTTTCACGACGTGCCCGCGTTGCAAATCATTCCCGACGCCGCTGACAGAGCGCAAGCGTTACTTGACCCAAGATGCCAAAAACCGCATTTCCGACGGGCAATCGGTCTTGGAAGTAAGACAACGTTTGCTGGAGAATGGATTTTCGGATTCGGAAGCAGATGTTCTCCTTGGCGACGCAGCTTCATCGGTGCGTCGCGAAACGCGTGGCTACGGGATGCGACGTTTCTTCCTTGGCATGACGATGCTCGGGCTCGCCGGTCTCTTGATGCTGGTGGTTGGCTCCGGGGCAACGTTGCGCGGCGCAAGTTTCAGCATCGGATTTCTGATTTTAGCCGGAGGCGGATCGCTGGCAGCGATTTCTGGTCTCTACACAATGATCTTCGGACGCGAATCGAAATTGGTCGGCAAAATTGTCGACAATTCAGAACGCCTGATTCCGTGAAGGATGCGACTCACAGAAATTCTTCTGCACATTTGTAGTGCGAACGAACCAAAGGGGTCAGGTCTCTTTCCGGCTTAAGAGAATCGCGGTAGGAACGGCTGTCGCCAGCCGTCCCCCGCACAGATCCGTACGTGAAGCATTACCTCATACGGCTCCTGCTTCGAGTCGAGCGCGAAAACGGTCTCCGGGATATGGATGGAGGATCTTTAGTGGTGGAAGCGCATGACGTACAAGAGCATGCATCCGTGACCAAGTCCCATTGCTTCGCTGGCTACGGCGACGCAACACGCTCAACCAGAGCTTAGCAAGCTCGTCGCGGAACTGTTGCATACGAACCATGTTGCCAGGAATCGCATGGTAACCAAGCCAGCCTCGCATCACTCGTGCGAGCCAACGCCCAACACTGCCGATCGACCAGTGACGACGATGATGCAACTTTTGTTTGATCGAAGCCAGAGTCGCTCGCAACCGCTTGGCAATCGTTGATCGATGAATCGTGAACCGACCATTCAGGCGGGTCACTCCACAACGATGCGTGAAGCCAAGAAAGTCAAACGTCTCCGGGCGACTTTCGCCTCGTTTGCGTCGACGATCGGCTGCAAAACGCCCAAACTCAATCAAACGAGTTTTCTTGTCATTGAACTTCAAACCAAATTTGGCCAGTCGCGCACGGAGTTCTTCCAAACACGCCTCGGCTTCATACTTGTGCTCAAAACCAATCACAAAATCATCTGCATAGCGGACCACGACGATGTCGCCGCGACCACGTTTGCTACGCCACCACTGGATCCAAAGGTCAAGCACATAATGCAGAAATACATTCGAGAGTAGAGGCGAAACCGCTCCTCCAACGATATTGCAAACAGTTGCGGATTCATGGAAAGGATGATTCC
>CAYUGI010000118.1:0-20002 GCA_964444105.1 uncultured Pirellulaceae bacterium | reverse complement strand
AATCACGCGGCCGTCACACATTGGTGAGGACGAGAATCGGGTTTCACTTTTTCCTGGCAGCAGTCGGCGTGCTGATTTGCGCCCTGATCGCAACCGCCTACGCGAACGATCGCAGTATCCAAACACTGATGTGGCTGACCGCCGTCGCTGTATGCGCCTTGATCGGAATGATCACGATGCGTACCGCCAACACGCTGCAGACGATCGAGTCGGAACTTCATCGAGCTCAAGGGCGCCCCAACGCCTGGACTTCAGCAAGACCGATCATTGGCAGCGATCCGATCACGCAGAGCTGGAACGAACTACTGCTATCGATCGAGGCTTCGCAAACGAGCCCATCCATCACAAGATCGCCGGCAACGCTGAACCAAGAGGTCGTCACGCTAGCCAGAGCCATGCGTGGCCTGCCAGTTGCGTGGGTCATTACTGACCGCAGTGGCGTCATTCGATTCACCAGCCCAGCGGCATGTGGCCTACTTGGCCTAGCCGATGAAAGCGATCACGCAGGGCAAGACCTTTTGGAGATTCTGAACCTGCGAAGCAGCAGCGACGAAGAAGATCGCGAGAAGTACCATCGCCTGCTGAGCGACCTGAGCATGGTTCGCGAACGGCACTGCTTGTCGATGGACTCACGATCGCTGCAACTTCGAATTCGCCGGTCTATCCTGGACGGACGCAGCGGAGACGGGCAAGGGCTCGCATGGATTTTGACAGACGCGACCCAGCAGGACATGGCGACTCGCGCTCGTGACCAGTTTTTAATGACAGCCACCCATGAACTGCGAACCCCCCTGGGTAACCTGCAAGCTTACGCCGAAGCGTTGCAAGAAGAGGACGACTTGGAAGTCGAGCAACAAAAAGAATTTTGCAACGTCATCGTTTCAGAAGCAAACCGACTGGGAAGACTTGTCGACCAACTGCTAACGGTTGGCCAGATGGAAGCCGGTTCAATGGTTGCTGTCCGCAATGAGCTGGAAATGCTTCCGATGGTTCAGTACGCGTGGGACCAGATGACGGCCACTGCGGAAAAGAAATCGCAAAAACTGATGCCTGACTTCGCAGCTAAATTGCCCACCGTATTGGGCGATCGCGACAAACTGCAGGCTGCCTTGGTCAACTTGGTCGGAAACGCAGTGAAGTACACTCCTGACGGCGGCGAGATCATTGTCCGATGCGGATGTGACGACGAATGGATCCGCGTTGCCGTTCAAGACAACGGTCCCGGCATCGCAGCGGAAGAACACTCGAAGGTCTTCGAGAAATTCTACCGCGGTTCAAACACCATCGACTTAGATGAACGCGGCAATGGCCTGGGCCTTGCATTCACACGCGAAGTCGCACGCATGCACGGCGGCGATATCGACCTAGAAAGTACCGAGGGTGAAGGATCGACCTTCACGATGCGGCTGCCAATTGGCGGCCAATCTCGATCAGGTATCTAGATTTCGGATCGGCGGCACTGCCACCGACTCGAATGAGTTTCAATCACGGGGAAATCATGTCCACTAGCAAACGTCACGGATCGGTAACCGTCATGCGGCCCGGCGGGCCGGTGCGCGCCGAGAACATCGACGAATTAAATGACGACATCAAACAACACCTCAGTGGCGGGATCCCTTACGTCGTCATCGATTTCACCGACGCACCTTTGATCGACGGAGCTGGTTTGGAATGGATCTTGGACTTGGATGAAACCTGCTGTCGGCGTGGCGGATGCGTTCGCCTGTGTAGCGTCGGTGAATTATGCCAAGACTTGCTGCGCATCACGGCAGTCGGCGCACGTGTGCAGCAGTTCCCTGATCTCACATCCGCACTCGGGAGCTTTGCCTAAACCGGGCAAAGAAAGTGAGTTCACTATGAGTTCAGCCATGCACATCGATTCCGACCAAAGTCGAGTCCCGCAAGTCGTCCTTCCACAACGCACCGCGTCGGCAGATGATTCGACGGCACAACTGGGCCAGCGGCTTGTCGAAGCAGGACTACTACGGCAGGAACAACTAGAAACAGCGCTGGAGCACCAGGCATCAGAAGAGGAGCGTCTTCGCGCCCTAAATCAACAGCACGGTGTATCCGACGAAGGCCGTTCTAAGTCAAAGAACTTTAAGCGACTTGGCGAAGTCGTCGCGGAACTGGGACTAGTTGATGAAGCCGAACTGCTACCAATGCTTGGCGAACAGCTTGGGGTAGACGGAGTACGTCTTCGCGAAGGCCTCATTGACCCCAATGCGGTGCAGCTGATTCCCCGCGAATATGCAGAACGTTTTCACGTCTTGCCACTGATGAATGTTCGCAACGAGTTGACCGTTGCGATGGCCGACCCGCAAGACTTGGCGGCAATCGACACCCTCGCGCGAATCAGCGGTTGTCGGATCCGTCCAGTGTTCACACTGGCCACAGGCATCGATCGCCTATTGCCACGTTGTTACGAAGAAGATTTCTCCGTCGACTCAGTCACAGCTGACTTAGACGTCGAACAGTTGGAACTGGATGCCGACGCGATTGACTTGGATTTTCACGGCACTCAGCAACTGGCTGAGGGTAGTCCTGTCATCAACCTGGTCAACTACGCGATTATTCAAGCCGTCCGCCAAGGCGCAAGCGACATTCATATCGAAGCAGGCCAGAAAAACACATCGGTTCGCTTCCGTATCGATGGCTCACTTCGCGAGGTGATGAAGCCGCGCAAAGAAATGCACCCGGCAATTGTTTCGCGTATCAAGGTGATGGCTAAATTGGACATTGCGGAGCATCGCCAACCACAAGACGGACGACTTCACGTTCGTATCGCACGGCGCGACGTCGACTTGCGAGTCAGTACACTTCCCACTGTATTGGGCGAAAAGGTCGTGATGCGAGTGCTGGATCGCCAGAATGTTACCTTCGATCTAAATCGCCTCGGAATGCCCAACGACACACTCGCAGTGATGCGTAGGATGCTAACGCGTCCCCACGGACTGGTGCTTGTAACGGGACCAACCGGAAGCGGAAAAACCACGACGCTGTACTCCGCAATCGAGCTGATCAAGGGTGTCGAACGCAACATGATCACCGTCGAAGATCCAGTCGAGTATCAGCTGGAATTGATCAACCAGGTACAAGTCCAGAACGACAGTGGAGTCACCTTCGCTCAGGCCCTGCGAAGCATCCTTCGGCAAGACCCTGACGTCATCATGGTCGGAGAAATTCGCGATCGTGAAACGGCAGAAACTGCCATTCAAGCTGCGTTGACTGGGCACTTGGTGCTCAGCACATTGCACACCAACGACAGTGCATCGGCGGTGACGCGTCTGCTAGATATGGGCGTCGAACGATTCAAGATCGCCGCTTCGTTGGTCGGTGTCGTCGCCCAACGATTGATGCGTAACCTGTGTGAAAACTGTCGCGAATCTTACTACCCATCGTCCAAGCTCTTGGATCAGCTGCACTTTACTGGTGATCCGCGACACACCTTTGCGCGCAGCCGAGGCTGCTCGCAGTGCTACGAATCAGGATACCGTGGCCGAAGTGGTGTTTACGAACTCCTGGAGTGTACTCCCGAGATCCGATCGATGATCAACGGAGATGCAAACTTGGATCAGCTCCGATCCGCCCACACAGGCCCCACGCTACTTAGCGAAGGACTCCGCCTCGCTGAATCTTGCACGACCAGTTTAGAAGAAGTCGGCCGCGTGACGTTGTCTGACTAAACCTACCTCGAAACAGCCAATAGCATTCAAAGGTGCGTCCCACCACGCACCCACTATCGCATCCGCACGCTCGTCCAATGATCCCTGCTTACAACAGCATTTCCGATAGCTCCGCCCAAGCAACCGCGACGTTGCTAGATGGGACATATCGCAAACAGGGTGACTACAAGTCGGCTGATACGTTAGCTGACACGCAGTTCACGCAGGCGGACTCAACACCGAACAGTCTCGCGTTCCTGCCCGTCTCAGGATCCAGTGTGCTACTGGTGCTGAATCAATTGGCTGTGATGACACAGAATGGCATTGAACTGGCTGATGCACTGACCAACGTGACGAAACACTGCAAAGACGACCGCCTTGCCAGGTCGCTAGCGAAGATCTACGAAGCGGTGAGCGGCGGAAATACGTTTTCAGCAGCCGTCGCCATCCATGGCAAGTACTTTCCGCCCACGCTCTCTCCGATGTTGGCGGCCGCAGAAGCTACCGGCGAGGTCCCCGTAACACTTGGCAAAGTGTGCCAACGAATGCGTGGGGAATTAGAAATGCGGGGCACTCTTGTCGGAGCCATGATCTATCCTGCAATCTTGCTGGGAGCCTCCGCCATTGTGCTGGCCGCTCTGATTCTAGGCGTCCTTCCCCAGTTCAGCAAAGTCTTTACATCGATGGGACGTCCCATTCCTGCATCAACGCAGTTCTTGTTGTCTGTTGGCGATGTTTGTCGCGACAACTGGATCGGGATCATTGTCTTGATCATCGCCTCGCTCTTCGGATTCATTTACTGTCGAAACCAAACATTCATCCGGCGACCACTCGGAAGATTCCTCATGTATGGCCCGATGATTCGCGACGCTTATCGCCTGCTTGCTGCAGGTCGCAACTTCCGAACGATCGCTGGAATGGTCCGCGGTGGTGTGCCCTTGATGCAGTCAGTTCAACTGGCACGTCAAGCAACACGCGACGCCTACTGGCAAGATTTACTGCTCCGAATCGAATCCAACTTAATTGATGGATTGACGGCAAGCGCCGCGCTGACGACCGTCGATTTCCTTCCTCCTGAAGCTCCACAAATGATGGCAACGGGCGAACGAACAGGGCGTATCGGAGAAGTCCTCGAAGACATCGGATCGTTCTACGAACTCGAAGGCGGACGAAAACTAAAACGCCTAGTCGTTGCGTTTGAGCCATTCATCATTCTGTGCATGGGCGTCTTGGTCGCCGGCATTGTCATGTCAATCATGTTGCCGCTGCTGGATGTTTCCACCATCTCGCGGTAGGCGGCGAATCAAGGTGGGATTATAGCGATTGCGTGTTCGGTTCTCGCCTTGGCCAGCGATTGAACCATGATTTGGGAAGTTGTCGTTTGAACGACTGCTACTGGCAACCTAAGTCACTTTGCAGCAATAGGTTGCCAGCTTCCCTCGATAACACACCCATGCCCGCTTCACCAACCCTATCTAACATCGCGCGACGCTTCCGTCACGTCAGAAACGCGATCGCAAAATCGCCAGCGCGATTCGTTGGAATCGACGTGGGCGTTCGGGCCATCACCGTCGCGTCACTCGGCGCGACCTCAGACAAGCGTCGGCAAAACCTCAATAGCTCGCCGCTGACTTGGCAGTCACTTGCCACAGTCCCGCTTTCGTTTGACCCATCGGGGGTCCCGTCGCCGGAATGGATCGAAGACACCATTCGAACGCTCAAGCACCAGATTCCTCGCACCACCGACAACGACCGAAGCCTTGCAGCGATCTCATTGCCCAGCACGTGGGTTCACTATCAAGTCGTTCCTGGGCGAAGCCTGCCTTCGTGCCAGTCACAAGCGGACCAACTTTTTCGAAACTCTGTCTTCAACAGCGACGCACACCAAACACACTGGCCAGTCGTCGGATTGCAACACGGAACTCCAAACGTGGACGATCAATACGTCGTCGCATCCACCGCGCGCAAGGCAGCATCGCAAATTGCCAGCGCGGTCGCGGACGTGGGCTACGAAGTGCAATGCATATTGCCGCAGGGTGCCGCGTTGCTGCACGCGGCAAAATATCTAACCTCTCTGGAACCTCAGTGCGCCGTGTTGCTGGACGTCTACGGCGGATTGGTTGCTGTGAATCATCACGCGGGCCAAGAAAGCCCCGCTCGAAACCTAGCGAACGGTTGCGGACTTTGCCGCTCCCTGCCAGCTGTCGATCCTGAAGCCGCTGCTCAAATTTCCAAGGGCGGAATTGGCTTAAGTGATGTTCTGCCATGGCTGTCTGACGTCGCCAACGAGATCAACGCCACTCTCAATTACTCGAACCGCGCCAACATGTGCGGTGATTCCAGCTTGCCAATCATGATTTGCGGAGAACTGGCCAGCATCGACGGACTAGACGCCGAACTGGCGACAAGGACCAACCGTCCGGTTGCTCGCTGGCAATACGCAGGACTCTCTCGACCATTCCACCCTGATACAACAAGCCACCCTGCAGTTGAGGACAACTGTGGCGATCCAAGCTGGGCGATGGCATTGTCGCTTGCTCATCAATCGGCAATGGTCCACGAGAACAACTCCGGCATGGGCGGAGGAATGCGATTATGAGTGAATTCGCCAGACACACGCCGCCGCGTGACCAAAACCAAACTCCTGCACGCGAATCGAAGGATTCGACATCGCAAGGAAACGAATGCGATTCGGCCCAGACAAACCGCCAGGTCCAAGACCCCGCTTTTGATTGGCAAAGTCACGCAACTGCGCATCAGTCTTACCAACTGCTTCCCTCCACCTTCGTGCAGCAGCAAGCATGTCGCAAAGCCATTCAGTTTTGGTCTGCAATCATATTCATCCTCCTGGCCTTGCTTTCGGGACTGGCCAGTTCCTTGTGGTCACGAAGCCACCAGGCTAGTACCATCCACGCCGAACTGATCACGCAAAGCGAACCCATCTACGCGTTGCAAAACGACTGCGTGCGACTTCAAGAAGAAAACGAAGCTGCGTGCCAATGGATTGACCTAGTCGATTCAACCAAGCCAGATGACAGTGTCCTTCAAGTCCTCCTTGCCATCGCCGAATCGACTTCGCAATCAGATTCGCCCATTGTTGTCGAGTCGATCGACATCAAACTGGCATTGGAATATCCAGCGAACGACAGCCGACCCAAATGGGCCGAACCGACGTTGTCTGTCGTCACAACCTTGCCGATAGATAAGCAGAGCAAAACGGAAAACAGCGAGACTTTGAACAAGCTGACAAAATCACTTGTCGCATCGCAAAGGTCGACGGAAGTGCGATGGCGCAAAACAGGAGATGAAGCGGATCGTGTCGTTCTGAGAATCGACGGACAACCCATCGCAACCAGGGTACTGCCATGAACCACCTAAGCGAAAACCCGAACCGATCCGTTGCCAGTCGTTTCAAAATGCGTCCACCCCAAAACATCGTGATGTGTCACGCGATCGGAACATTGGTAACGGCCGTCCTCCTGGCAGGGATCGTTTGGATTTCCCAAAATCGTCTTGTATTCGCCGGAGACCAGAACCACACGGCGTCGCAGGTCAGCAAAGCCACCGAATTGATATCCAATGCCGACACTATCCGTCAGCGATTCGCAAATCTACAAAGCGATTCGAGCACGTACCGATCCAAAGCAAAGACCATTGAAGACTGGTTGCCGCCGTCGATAAACTTCGATCAACAGCGAACTTCGTTGCAGCAAGTGGCCAATGAGTGCGGATTGCGATTGACCAGACTAAAGCGTGAACAGCAGTACGACGGAAAGCGGCTGTCTGTCGTAGCAGCAACATGCCGCGTCGATGGCACACTGGATCAGATTTGCCTGTTCCTCCATAAACTGCCCGCGACAGAAGCACCGATTTGGTGCAATGGAGTATCGCTTGAACAGTCCAGTGAAAACGGAGCTAGGGCCAACGAGTGCACGGCTCAAATCCATTTGAGACTTCCGTTTGTCGGACAAAACACGATCGCCGAAAAACTAACACAGGTTTATCAGTCCAATGCAACCTGAGCCAAACTCCCGTTTCACCAAAACTCAAAAACAGCTGGTCGTGATCGCCTTGCTCCTGGCTGGCTTGATCGTTGCTTTGAAAACACAGCCAAGTGATATTGCGACAACGCCCCAGCCAGGCCAAACCGACGAGCTAAAAATATCGTCGGTCGCCATGCAGTCGCTGCAGCAAGACCGTGAAGCCGACTTTGACCCAAGCCGTTTCAAAGTGACTGAATTACCTCGAATTCCGTTGTCTGTTTTGGAAAACCACCAACTCTTCCACCGCGCGGCTATTTCCAGGCGTCAACCTAATTCAAGAACCGTGTCGATTCCCGTAGAAGTAAAAGCAGTGTACGGCGACCACGCGGAATCCCGAACCGCTGCGTTGATTGGCAATAAGATCGTTCACCCGGGTCATCACCTGCAACAGGGCCTGACTGTCACCGATGTGTCCGCCCGGGGCATCAAAGTCTCTCAGTAATCATCATCTTGTAGTGCACGCACGGCAGCACCAGCCAAATTGGCCATCGCCAGAGTAACGCTATCAAACCGGCGGGCAATTCTCGCAAAATGTCTCGTTTTGCATCTCAGCATTCCAGACGGCTTGCCGATGTTGGATGAAAGCGACTGTGCCGATTGTGTGGAACAGCCCAATTGTCCGTATTTGGAAAAACCCGCCTCCAAATCGATTACGTACAAGAAGGCCCTCGCACAATAGGTCGGACTCGCAGGAATCATCTTCGACGATACCGCGACCCATATCCATGCGACAGCGATTCGATCTATCTCCCTCGCTCGCACAGTTCTTGTGCACAGGGATCGCTGCGTTCCTACTACTGGGCGCGTCAACGGTAGTGAGTGGCGATGACGCTGAATCGCTGATACAGAATCGTGATACGTCGTCCATCCGAATTTTGCGCCGTGCTCCCATCAAGCTCCACGTCGCACCAAAACCCGAAAACGCACGGGAACCCGGCGGCGTTCAGGAGCCCGCAGACGCACTGAAACCGGCAGACGCACCCAATCACACAGACGGCAACCGCAGCGATTCGATGGTGCGTCAAGCCTTCAGCATTGCAACACCATCTCAGACTGATCGCGGCACCGTCGTTCCAGTAGAACACCGCGTCACCCAAAGCAACCATCGTCGGACACAGCAACGGCTACCCGCGCTGACCAGATTTATCGACGCGGCTCAGGGCAGTACAAACTTACGTCCCGTAGCGGTCCAGCATCTCGATCAGCCAACAACAATCCAACTCCCGGTATCCCGGGCAAGTAGCGGGCATACGTTTCGGCTGACCGATCAACGGGATAATCAACGGACCGCACACTCTAAGAGTCGACACAACTATGCAGTGGGCGATGCGGCCAAGGAATTGGCAGGGCAAGCGCGGGTAAGACAAGCTCCCGTCCGACAGGTGCCCATCCGACAAGTACAGGGCACGCTTGAACCTCCACTTCGCATCCGAGAAGAACTGGCCGATGAAGCGCGAGCGGAGGACTTCTTAGTGCCTATCGCATCGGAACCGATCTCCGACGACATCACCATGAATCGCACCGATGGCCTGGTCACGTTGATCGCCACCGGAGCCGACTTACCAGGCGTACTTCGTTTGATCGCAGACCACCACCAACTCAACCTAGTGCTCAGCCCTGACATTCAAGGCCCGGTGACAGTCAGCATCCGGGGCGCGAGACTGGATGAAGTGCTAGATGCTATTTTGGGTGTGGCCGGTTTTTCCTGGCATCGCGTTGGGAACCTACTTTACGTCACGGGTACATCCAGTACGACGATGAGCCCACGTGTCCAGGGGCGAACGGTGCAAGTCTACCCTCTCAATTATGTCGCCGCCCAAGAGGTAGAAGCGGTCGCCAATCGCCTTCTATCTCCGGTAGGAAATGCGTTCATCAGCGAATCGGCGTCAGACGACCAACGACGCACAACGGAAACGTTGATTGTTGAAGACACCCGTGAAGCTCACGCGCGAATCGCTCAATACATATCGCAAATCGACGTCGCCCCCAAACAGGTTTTGGTCGAAGCACACGTTCTACAAGTCGCCCTCACAGACGATGAACGTCACGGAGTTAATCTAAAATCACTGGCTCGGCTTGATGGATCCAAAGTGACGCTGGAAGGATCAGGATTCGCGAGTGAGAATCTCAACGGCCCTTCGCTTGCTTTGCGATTGGATGGCACGGACATGGACGGACTGATCGAACTGATCCAAAGCAACACCAACTCTCGCACGCTCGCCTCGCCCAAACTTTCAGTCGTCAACCACCAAGAAGCGCGAATTCAAATCGGACAACGCCTTCCGTACTCTGTCGCTACCACGACGCAAACGTCCACCATTCAAAGCGTTCAATTCCTGGATGTGGGCATTTTGCTAACCGTTCAGCCGATCATCACCGACGATGGAAACATTCTGATGACGGTCCTTCCCAAAGTGTCTGGTGGCCGCATCACCGAAAGCGGTTTCCCAGAAGAAGAAACGACCGAACTTTCCACGACCATCCTAATGCCTGATGGTGGCGGCATCGTTATTGGTGGGCTGATCCGTGAAGAAGACAACCAAACCCAATCGCGAGTGCCTGGCCTAGGAAGAGTTCCCGTGGTCGGCAAGCTCTTTAGCCGCAAAACGCAAGAGCACCGACGCAATGAGCTAATTATCGCTTTGGTGACTCACGTCCTTCCGGATGTCTACTCTGCACGTGCTCATGAAATGTGCGAACTAGAACGAACACTGCCCGAGTATTCAAAAAGGGATCTAAGACATCCTGGACTCGGTTCCCAAGCGATGCCACCCAACGTTCACGGACATCGCGTTCTTCACACGAGTCGGGCGACAAAACCGCACACCCCAGCAAGACGCTAACTTACCTGAGTGGCGCTGGAGGCAGAACTCTTCGGTTTTCTGACGAGCGAAACCTAAGTCTTCTGACCGGCAAATCGAAGCGACCGAATCAGCATCGCTTTCGCATCGGCAGCATCCACGCTCGTGGCCACTTCCATATTGGCAGGCCAGTCGGGTCGCAGACGGCGATCAAACACAGTTGCTCCTTGTGTAAGATCGCCTTGTGTTTCCACTCGCCCTGCCATCATTTCCCAAGTAAAAATCTCAGGCTCCAGCACTGCCAACAAAGTTGCCGCATCCTGCAACGGAATCATCTCGCGGCCCAGATGCTGATGTGCTGCGCGAAAAGCAAACGGCAACAATTGATGCAGTAGGCCACCTGCTCGACTAGTTTTTGCCGGCAATTGCTCCAAAATCTCAACGCCAAACATCAACTCGCTAAGAATGTCCAGCGGCACCAGACTCTTGGTCGTTGCCGATGTAAACACCTCATCAGCGGACACGGGATCGAAAAACATGTTCGATTCCGAAACGGGACTGACGTTCCCCGAGCAAGAAACGGCTCCGCCACTAATGATCACTTTATCGATCAACGGCACGACAGCACCATAGTGCTGGCAAAGTCGAGCCAAATTAGTCAGCGGGCCCAAGCAAACCAATGTGATTTCATTGGGGTGACTGCGAAGCAATTCGGCAATGACTTTTTCACTCGGCAGCAGGTGTTGTCGCCCACTGCCTGCCACGCCGCAACCAGCTAAACCATCATCACCATTGAGATGCAAATCGCTGGAAACAGGCGCATCCCCCAGCGCGGTTGCTTTCCCGATCCGCGGATGCTTGGATGGGTCTAACTGATCGACGATGGCGTTCACATTCGACGTGGATTGATCGGCAGCAACCGTTCCCGCTGTCGCCGTAATTGCCAACACTTCCAATCGAGGGTCGAATAGCGCCATGCAAATCGCAATGGCGTCGTCGATGCCTGGGTCGCAATCGATAATGATTTTTCGTTCCATTGCCGAATTGTAATTTCCGAAAGCTGCCAGGACGACCCCGATCCGGCAAGACAACTCCCAATTTTCGGAGCCTAATTCCTAGAGCGAACGCCCGGACTCATACAGCTAGCCTCCAATCCAAAGAGCCCGGGCAGTACGATGGGGGACTGAGCCTGCCCGACAGATGCCAATTCCCTCCCACACTTCTCCGCCAACACTGCACCCATGTCCGCATTTCAACACGCAATCGATCAAGCAAAACAACGTCAGGACTTGAGCGTCGATCAAACAAGCGAATTGATTGACAGCATGCTATCCGGCCAAGCGAGTGAAGACGAAATTGGTGAATTGCTTCTAACGCTTAAAGACAAGGGTGAGTCTGTCAACGAACTTGTCGGTGCCGCTCAGGCGATGCGACGACACATGACGAAGATCCCACATTCGCATGACATCCTGCTGGATACCTGCGGTACGGGCGGTAGCGAAAGCGGAACCTTTAACATCAGTACGGCGATCGCAATTGTTGCTGCCGCGGGCGGTGTCGCCGTAGCGAAGCATGGAAATCGCAAAGCAACCAGCCTGACTGGCTCCGCCGACGTCCTGGAAGAACTTGGCGTACCCATCGAGTCCGACGCGAAAAGTGTTGCCAGGAGCTTGGACGAAATCGGAATCTGCTTTTGCTTCGCGGTAAAACTCCATCCCGCGATGAAACATGTTGTTGGCGTGCGACGCAAACTGGGTGTCAAAACA
The DNA here is from genome assembly GCA_964444105.1 of uncultured Pirellulaceae bacterium. GTDB lineage: Bacteria > Planctomycetota > Planctomycetia > Pirellulales > Pirellulaceae > K23-9. The sequence goes on along the minus strand of CAYUGI010000118.1, from coordinate 7,727 downwards.
CTGTTCAATCTGCTTGGCCCGCTATGCAACCCAGCTGGCGCCACCCACCAGCTGCTGGGCACCTCTTGCGTTGACGCCCAAACGAAAGTTGCTGCTGCAATTGAAAAGTTGAACCCAACACGCGCATTCGTAGTGCACGGCTCAGATGGCCAGGACGAAGTCTCGCTAGATGGAGCAACTGCCGTTATCGATGTGGCCAACGGAAAACAGACCCAGCTAGAATGGACACCGGCTGACTTCGGCTTGCTACCCGTCGGCCACGAGTCACTGCAAGCCAAAAACCCTGCCGAAAGCGCGAGCATTATTCGTCGCATCTTCGAAGGAGAGCCTGGCCCCTGCCGAGACACCGTGGTCGCCGGAACAGCAGCAGCCTTCTTGCTGGCGGGTGTGGTCGACGAATTGAAAGACGGCGTCACCAAAGCGGCTGAAACAATTGACAACGGCGCAGCAAAAGAAAAGCTAACGCGACTCGCAAAGCCAAAAACAAATTAGTGCTCGACACGTCTGACTGAACGCCACGCTCCGTCGAATCGAAATAGCAAATGACGTCGCGTTTGCCTGCCTTGCGGCACGCTCCCGAACAGTGAGGTCGTGCAGCCTTTGAGTTGTTTCCAAGAAACCACTCACTTCGTTCTCCTCCAAGGAGAATGAAGTGAAAACGCTACTCAGCATCTGTGACATGTCCTAGCAGTCGGCAACTATGGACATACTTTGAACAGCGACTTGCGCGTCGAGCGAGCGGGCTGAGCAAACGACGCAGCTGTTGCTCACTGCCTACCGCTGTTTTTCCCTCGACGACGACGAAGTCACCCATGCTTACCGGGAAACGGGTGTTAACCCGAGACTTGCAAAGTTGATCGTAAAACGTCAGGCCGTAGTCCATTGTGATACGTATTTGCCGATCCGGGGTAACAAAGTGCTCGCGGCAGTACTGCACGATCGAAACGGGGCGTCTGTACTTATCAAAGGCTGGCGCATAACACTGGGGCAGACTAGCGCGAATCGACTGACCCAGGCTTCGATAGTCCAGTTCCGACAAGTCGACCGGCGACGTTAGATGCAAACGATGTTTTCCCGTCGTGCGATTGCGACGCCATTTAATCTCCCAAAACGCTTTTCTGTGCGGCAGCAATGAGTCATACCAACGCAACCGCACTTTCGTGCGCAGACCTAAGCCGTTCAGATTCGCGCGACAGGCCGAAAGGACTTCATCATCAAAATAGATGCTGCGGACCCATGAAACGGGTTCCTGATGAATGATGCGTTTGCATCGCTGCTGAAGCACCTGCCGAATTGCACCCACGTCACCGCGATCAAACGTGAACTTCATTTCCTTGCGCACGGCCAAGTCCTGCCGCGACGTACCCTCATCCCACGCTTCGATGTTCACGTGCGACTTGAATGCAGCCGCCGTCATCAGACCGCCGCATCCAAACTAACGAACGACAATTCACAATCCGGCAATCGCTCGCGAAGACCTGCCAAGACATCAACCGACTCCTTTTCGGATCGACGCCCCAACGACACACGGACTTGCCCCTGATCGCCTTCGATGTCAATCCGGTGCAGTGTAAAAGTGCCAGCAACGTCCCTGATCGCCGCAACCGCGCCGGGTGACTCTCCGGAGAAATACCGTTCGGCGTCCCCCGTGACAGTCAGCAACAAACTGGCGTCGCGTTTCAGTCGTCCATCAGCGTGCATGATTAAGATAAAAACAGTGGCAACGATGACAAGTGACAACGCGATCAGCGGCAACTCTGCTCCTAGTGACAACCCAACAGCGATGCAAAGAAAAAGATAGCAGAGTTCTTCGGGCTCCTTGATCGCGGCACGAAACCGCACGATTGACAGCGCACCGACCAATCCTAGAGACAACGCCAAGGATGACTTCACGATCGCGATCACCGCTGCGGTGATTATTACAAGCAAGGGGAACACGCGCGTGATCGAATCGGTATCCGAAGGCGAACTGCTAAACCGTCGATAAAGCCATCGCAGATACAGCGAAATGCAACCGCCCATCAGCATGTACAACGCCAACGCAAACGCCGATGAGTCGCCTTGCGAAACAATCGACCTTTCTACCTGTCGCCAAGCATCGGCGAATTTATCCATGGTATTTGCTTCATGTCATGTTTGACGCGAACGAAAACGAAAACCTACCAGTTACAACCCTGCCATCGGCCAAAAGTTACGCAGCCAAAAACGCGAGCTGCGATCGCGATCACTTCGATCCAGACTGAATGCAGGCTAGTTCGGCCATCGAGCCTTTCAGCTGCCCGTAGAGATCCTGGTAAACGGGAAAGAGGCGATTGTATGATTTCACCGCCGTGCGATTCGTCGGCGTTTGTTCTGCGATTTCGATTGTTGCTGCACAAGCCGATTCAATATTTCGGTACGCACCATCACCGACGGCCGCCAACAAGGCAACGCCGTACGCAGGACCTTGCTCCACCTTCAGCGTCGTGATTTTTTTCCCAAACACGTCCGCCTGCATCTGTCGCCAAAGTGTGTTTTTGCTTCCGCCGCCCGATGCACGAATTTGCTTGACAGGTACTCCCAAGGATTCGATGATCGCAAGGCTGTCACGCAACGCAAACGTGATTCCTTCCATCACACTCCGTGTCATGTGACCGCGTGAGTGAGTCAAGTTCATCCCCACGAAACTACCGCGCGCATTGGGATCAGCGTGCGGAGTGCGCTCTCCGTTGAGATAGGGAAGAAAGAGCAGGCCGTCACTGCCAGCAGCAATCTTGGCGGCCTCAGCGGTCGCTGCTTCGTAACGTTTCTTTTCGCTGATTCCAGCAAGACCTTGCAAAACATTGTCGACCCACCATTGCAACGAGCCACCGCTGGTCAGATTTACTCCCATCATGTGCCACTTGCCATTCACGGCGTGACAAAAAGTGTGCAGCCGGCCTGCGGCGTCGTATTGCGGTTCATCGCTATGGACAAACATCACGCCGCTTGTACCGATCGAAGTACTCAAGATTCCTTTTTTCACAACGCCATTGCCGACCGCTCCCGCCGCACAGTCACCGGCACCGCCGACAACCTTGCAATCCGTCGTCAGCCCAAGCTTCTTGGCAGATTCAGCAGTAAGCGTGCCTGTCACTTCTTGGCTTTCGAATACTTCAGGAAGCAAGTCTGCATCGAGACCAATTTTCCCCAACAGCTTGGTTGACCATTTTCGTTTGACCACATCCAACAAAAGCGTTCCGCTGGCATCGCTCACTTCGGTAGCATATCCACCGGTCAGTCGCCGACGCACGTCATCTTTGGGCAAGAGAACCTTGGCAAGTTTGTCAAAGTTGCGTTTTTCTTTGTTCCGCAGCCACAGAACCTTGGGAGCTTGGAAACCCGTGAGAGCCGGATTCGCGACCATTTTAATAAGCGCCTTTCGACCGCCAGCTGCCTGCGTGATCTCATCGCACTCGTCGGCCGTGCGTTGATCGTTCCAAAGCAGGGCCGGACGAATGACCTGGTCCTTCTTATCCAAAAAGACAGAACCGTGCATTTGGCCACTTAAACCGATCGCCTTCACATCAGCTGGTTTCAGCTTGGACTTCTTCATCACAGCGCGAACAGTCTTGACCGTCGCCTTCCACCAATCCTCCGGATCTTGCTCCGTCCACCCCGGCTTGGGCTGTTGCATCGGATACTCCGCATTGGCTTCGGCAACAACCAACCCATCTTCGCGGACCAGCAGTGTTTTGGTGCCGCTTGTCCCGATATCGATTCCTAAGTAGTGACTCATATTTCTCTGTATGCCGATTTGCTTGACGCGATGCAGGTGATATTAGAGTGATAATCGCAGTGAAGTCACGAGTGAGGTGCTGAACCGTTCCGGACTAGCCTACGTACCACTGGCGCTAATATTGTACAGAAATGTTGTCCTCCGTTGCGCCATACCGATTTTCCAACGAGCTATAAACGTGTCCCACAATGCGAATCGGCCCCGACCTTCTCAATCGCCAGGCGACGTCTCGATACTCCCGCGACAATGCAATCGCCGTGAGATCTTGCTGGCAAGCTTAGCCGCGGGATGCACCCAACTAAGCGCTGGCTGCAATCGCGCCGATGACACTGCCGCCCAGACGGTCGCTCGGTCAGATGTTCCTCTAAGGCTGCTTTGGATTGGCGGTGACGACGATGTTGCGAAGGTCAAACGAAAATGGGAAGCAGTCGCACCACAGCCACTCAGCGTCAAGACGATTCCTCTGCTACGCAACGAATCATCCGAGGTGGTCGCCCAGCTTGTAGAACAATGCAAACAGCAAGACATCGTTGTCTACCCGATCCTAGCGGCTGCCGAACTCACCATCGCCAGCGCAGTGATTCCCTTGAAAGATGAACTGCTCGGCGGTGTTTCTAGCGTCACTGCAACGAAATCCGCTGCCAACGAGATACTGCCACGTCTGTACCCAGCGCTGCGAAACGGTGCCGCACAATTCGCAGGCAACACGATCGGCGTGCCTCTGGGGGCAAATCTCCCCTGCATTCTTTCAACGGACTCCGTCGAACCGTTCGACTCCTGGCTGGCCTACGAACGCTGGGTCACCGAAGAGCTTGACGGGGCGGCGGCGGAGCCGACAGCAGAGGGCTGGGCAGCGCAAATGTTCCTTTGGAGAGCGGCAACCTCATCGCCATCGCCATGGTTGTTCAGCCCCGAAGACCTGACTCCGCTGATCGACCAGGAGAACTACGTTGATGCGCTGGCGCAAATGCTTCAAACATTTAGAAAATACAAAAACGGCATGCAAACACCGCAATCAATTTGGAATGGAATCGCAACAAACTCGCTCCGCGGCGGCATTGGGTGGCAACTGCCCGGCGAAAACGACAGCTCCGAAATTGCGGTCGCAAACCTACCCGGCGGTGAATCATCCGATCGCGTTTTACTAGATCCGTTCTCACTGGCGGTTTCGATCGCCTCGGGTTGCCGTCAGAGCGCGGCAGCAACCGACTTTATCCGCTGGATTTCTGCTGGCGAAGGAAGCGCTGGCCTGCGAAACCAAATCGCGCAAGCCACTCCGACCCGCTTCGCCCATTACGACGAAGGTGTTTCGTCCCAACGCAGCAGCCAGTACGACTCGTGGCTGCGAGAAAGACTCTCCAAACCCCTGAACTACCCCACCCTCCAGTTGGTTACGAGCAACGAATACTACAACGCATTAGACGAACAGGTCACGCGGTGCCTTGAAGGAAAATCAACTCCCAGGGAGTCTCTCACCAATGCCGCTAACTCATGGAAAGAGCTCCACAATGACGTGGGCGTGAAGCAGCAAGAAAGAGCGTGGCGGCGAGCACAAGGCTCCAAAGCTTAGCCCGGATTATTGATGAATCTGCCAAACGGTGTCACAAGTCCATTACCTCGCTTGGCTTCCGAGAACGATGGATCAAACAGACCGCGCACGTTGGTGTACCGGCTTCAGAGAGCGTCCAGCTTAAGTGATTGGTTTTCCCCGCAATTTGCGGGATGGCATCTTATATGGTGTGAACCCACGTATCGATTGTGCTCACCCAAGATCAATTGCGGAGCAATGGCGGAATGTAGCCTGGGGCAATCCTTGCTTGTCTCAGCAAGCAAGGTGCAGCCCCAGGTTGACCCAAGCGAACCGGAAACACCCCTCGGCGGCAAAGCCGCCGATCGCCGAGGGAGCCGCGTTCTTTTCGCGCATTGCCACCTGGGGTTCCTTCAGGTTCGCTGTCGCTCTCCTTCGTCACCCCAGGCTACATTCCGCCGCCACTCCGTGGCTAGAATTCCGAGCCGATCTAAGCTGGACGCTCTCTTCAACCGGCTTCGATCAGTTACAGGCCGCCGAAAGGCGGGACACCAGCGTGCGCTGGTGAATAATCCGGGTTAGCCCTCTGAGCACGCGCAATCCCTTGGCAAAACGTCGGCACGCCCGCACTCCATAAGCCCGAACTCCATCAAAAAACCCACGCTGAAACCAGCGTGGGTTATGTTATTTGGTCGTGACGAAATCGTTTAGGACTTCTCGTCTTCGGCTCCATCAGCCTTGTCGGCTGCCTCTTCCTTAGGAACGTCTTCCGATTCCGGAGCCTTCGCTTCTGGCTCAGCCGCCTTAGGCGCATCACCTTCAAAAGAGGGCTTTGATGACTTCTGCTTGACGCGGTCATTATTACCGACCAATTCCAAAACGGCACGCGCGCCATTGTCGCCCAAACGCGGCGTCGCCAAACGCATGATGCGTGTGTACCCACCTGGACGATCGACGAAGCGTTCTGCAATGACGTCAAACAAAACACTCGCAGCTTGCTTGTCACCAATCAACTGAACGACACGGCGACGAGCAGCAACGACGGGTGCGCGAGCCGCAGCCCACTTTTGCCAATCATCGCTCTGACGCCACTTTTTGTAGCCTTCAGAACCACGATCGCCGTCGTGTGCAAACTTCTGAGCTTCCTCAGCCGAGGGCAACGATTTCTTCGCAATCGTAATGCACTTCTCAACCAGAGGACGAACCTCTTTGGCTTTGTGAAGCGTCGTGGTGATGCGGCCGGGGATCTTTGGGGCGTTGTCATCAAGCTCGGCATCACGCTCTGTCAAAAACAGTGCGCTGGCGAGGTTCTTGAGCAATGCCTTGCGATGGCTGGGACTGCGTCCTAGCGTGCGGCCTTTTCTACGGTGTCGCATGGCGGAAAATCCGTCAGGGGTCTAATTAACGTTATGTAAACAGGGAAAGCCAACTGCACTAAAACAGTGGCTGGTTTGGCACTCGCATGCCAAGGTGAAGTCCGTACTGAGCAAGTTTCTCACGAACTTCGTTCAGTGTGGTATCACCAAAGTTGCGAACTTCCAACAGCGAATCTTCGTTGCGTTGGACCAAGTCGCGAACCGTTTGAATATTCTCGCTCTCCAAACAGTTGTTCGCTCGCACCGACAACCGCATTTCTGCGAGTGTCAGGTTCAGCTTCGCTTCCAACTGAGCTTCCGGCGATCCAGCACCACCGCGAGCCGCCGAGAAAATACTCGGACCAATTTCGCGGTACTGAACAAACGGGTTGAGGTGTTTTCGGAGGATCTTAGCAGCTTCGACCATCGCCAATTCAGGGGTGATCGTGCCGTCAGTCCAAACCTCGATGTTCAGCTTATCGAAGTTCGTTTTTTGACCGACACGCGTCTCTTCGACTTCGTAGCGGACACGAACGATGGGGCTGAAAACTGCGTCGATCGGAATGATGCCGATTTCATGATCAACCGTGCTGTGCTCCGTGCTTGGAACGTAACCACGACCGTTCTCGACAACCATCTCCATCATGAAGGGAACATCGGACGTCAACGTTGCGATGACGTGATCTTTGTTGATGATTTCAACGTCAGAATCAGTCTGAACATCGGCACCGGTGATAACACCAGCCGTGTCACGCTCAACCGTGATCACCCGAGTCGCTTCGCTATGATTGCGAACAACCAAGCTTTTCACGTTCAGGACAATCTCGGTCACGTCTTCCATCACGCCTTCGATTGACGTGAATTCGTGTTGTGCACCACGGATTTTAATTTGCGTCACAGCGCTTCCCATCAAACTGCTTAGCAGCACGCGACGGAGGCTGTTACCAATACTGGCACCAAAGCCACGCTCGAACGGTTCAGCGGAAAACTTGCCGTAGGAGGATGTCAGTGATTCACGATCTACTTCGACGCTACTGGGCAGTTCCATACCGCGCCAACGGATATGCATAGTCATTGAACCTCGATT
>CAYUGI010000117.1:15032-20060 GCA_964444105.1 uncultured Pirellulaceae bacterium | reverse complement strand
GGCCAATGGATTTGATCACTGGCTTAGCGCGCCGAATTTCTACGACAATGGCTCGATCCTTTCGCGAAACGGTACGGCCGTGAAGACGACCGGAGAGAGCTCCATGGTCGCCGTCGATGAGGCAATGCAGTGGATGGAAGAAAAGTCATCCGACGAAAACCCGTTTTTGGCGGTTGTCTGGTTTGGATCTCCGCATAGTCCGCATCGCGCTGCCGAGGCTGACCGAAAAATCTACGACGACCAGCCGTCCAAGCTGCAGCATTTCTATGGAGAGATTACCGGGATGGATACGGCCTTTGGAAAGCTGCGCGATGGACTGACGACAATGGGTCTGCGTGAAAACACGGTGCTTTGGTACTGCAGTGACAACGGCGCGTTGCCCAAGATCGGGTCATCCGGTGGCTCGCGAGGGTACAAGGGGAAAGTGTACGAAGGCGGATTGCTAGTGCCCGCGATCTTGGAATGGCCCGCCGTTGTTCCAGCCCACCGCGTTACGCAGTCTCGCTGCAATACGTGTGATATCTATCCAACACTGTTGGAGATTGCCGGAGTCAAAATCCAGTCGCAGCCAACTATCGACGGGATCAGTCTCTTGCCATTGATTCGCGACGAAGAATCAAAACACGCAACCAAACGCGTCAAGCCAATGGGTTTCTGGGACTACACGACCAAGGGAATTAGCACTCCATCAGATCAATGGATGGAAGCCCTTTACGCGGCTCAGCAGAAAGGCAAGGATCTTCCGCCGGATGAAGCCAGCGTCAATGCCGCCAAGCTCCCGGACCCCGCTTTCACAAAAACGGGTTTCGCCGGACACGCGGCATGGATCGATGGTGATTGGAAACTCCATCGCATCGAAGACACAAACGGTGACATCACCTGGGAACTGTACAACCTCAAAAATGATCGCGTCGAAGCGAACGATGTCGCAACGCAAAGTGCCGAGGTCGCCGAGCGGATGAAAAAGCCATTGCTCAACTGGCTATCGTCTGTCGTCGATAGCCTCAACGGTGAAGACTACTAACGGCCCCGAGCTTCCTACAATGCAGGATTGTCTTCGTCGGGATCGCTAGGAGATGGAAATGGGACGTCTTCATCGTTTAACTCTGCCAGTGCGTTTGCGGCGGCCCGCTGCTCGGCGTCTTTTTTGTTGTTGCCCCACGCGGCGGAAAATTCTTGCTCACCAATCACAGCGCAGATCATGAATGACTTGCGATGGTCGGGGCCCGACTCCTGTTTAAGCCGGTAGATGGGAGTGCCGCCGAGCTCACGTTGGGCGTGCTGTTGCAGTGACGACTTGAAATTGTTGGCGCCTTGGCTTTCCACTGCGATAGCCACTTCGCCGACCAGCCATTCTCGCAGTCGATCGCGAACGAGTTCTGGGCCACCGTCGAGGTACATTGCCGCCACGACCGATTCGAAGACATCGCTGACGAGTGATTTGGGGAAACTGCGATTGCGCGTCACACCGCGTCCGACGATTAGACACGTATCGAGCCCCAGTTCGCAGGCGATCTTTCCGCAAGCACGCCGGCTAACCACGGCCGACTTGATCTTGGTCAGATCACCTTCGCTGTATTCGGGATAAGTCTCAAAAAGCCAATGGCAGACCGTCAATCCTAAAACGGCATCACCCAGAAACTCAAGACGTTCGTTGCTGGCCAAGCGATTGGTCGCACCCGAGGCATGAGTGAGCGCCGAGAGTAGCAACGATTCATCCTTGAATTTGTAGTCGATCAGCGTTTGGCATCTCGCCAGTTTGGACGCTTGATCGCTACCATCAACGCCTTCGACATCGTCGATCAAGCGAATCTCCGATCGTTGACCGGGATCTACAGGTTTGGGCGAATTGGACTCGGGAGCATTCACGATGTGACCACTTTTTCTCTCGTGGCACATCAATCCGATTGGTCCTACATGACTCGAACGCCATGGGACAAAAAAACCAACCGCTGCCCGGTGATCGGCCTCTCCGCAAACCAACTTTCTGGCTACGTTGTGAGAGACGGATTGAACTGGACTGAGCGAAGGTAAGCGGAATGACACGAACACGTTTAGCGTAACATGTCACACGCCGGCGATCGGGTGAAAAACCCGCCCGCCGGTGAGCGACGACAGGACGATGTTAGCAGGTTGAGTGTCGGTTCGCCAGCTTGGATTGCCAGCTTCGATATGCTAACGGGCTAACGCTGCATCGCGGGTCAAGTTGCCGCCGCGTGATCGCCAGTTTACTCCGCTGTCACCGTTGCAGTTTGCGAAGTCGCGGTCTTTTTGGACGCGGTTGCGATTGCCTCGGGGTCTTCGATCACAAAGAAATGGCCGTGGTCTGCGGTGACAATCAACGCGGTTTCATGCCAAGCCTTTTTCTGATCGACCCACTGAACAATTTCCTCGAACGCAGCTTCGCCGCTTAGCACTGCGCCGATGCTGTTATCAACATTATTCGCGTGATTCGCCCAATCTACGTCGCCTGCTTCGACTAACAGCCAAAAACCGTCTTCTGCTTTTTCCAAAACAGTCAAAGCAGCGTGCGTCGCGTCAGCCAAAGTGGGGTTCTCGCGAATATCTGCGGGGGAATAGACCTCGGTTCCTTTGGCATCGACGGTTGGATTGAAATTTCCATCGGCGGTTTGAAACGGAAAGTGCCCGCCTTTCGTGCCGAAGAAACCCAGGAGCCTCGCGTCGCTTTCAGCTGCTTTCGCTGCGGCGGCCTGAAGTACATCGCGGCCCGATTTTTCGGGCGTCCGCTGAGCGACAATGTACTTGCCGCCGTTCGCTTTGCTCGCACGCTTCAGGTCTTCGTCGTGCAGATACTTATTGCCCGACAAATAATTCTGGCCTTGGTACTTATCCTTTTCCGCAATCTCTCCCCAGCCACCGCCAATCAGGACATCGACGCCAGGCAGCGGGTTCTTGCGATGCGATGATGACGGTAGCCCAAGTAGATCGCGCGTAATGTCTTGGTAGTCCTTGCGCGTAATGTTGTTTGCGTACGCGCCGCCAATGGTGGCATGGCTCAGAGGGACACTGGTCACCAACCCGGTGCGAAAATTTCGATCGCGTTGCAATCGGCGGGCGATGGAGATTTTCTTCTTTCCGTCGGCAGAGACATTGATCGAACCGTTGTAAGTTTTGACGCCTGAAAAAAGGCTTGTTGCGGACGCAGCCGAATCAGTCACCGTGTGAGGACGTTCGCGGTCCAACCCAATCAGATAGTCATGGTCGCCACGTTCGGCCCAGGGAAATTTTCCTCCCAGTCGAACATCGTAGCCTCCGGTCGCTTGATCGGCCGCGCTAAGCACCGTTTGTGCATCAACGTTTGTTTTCGCTCCCGCTAGTAAGGCGCTGGTACAAACGAGGCCGAAGTCGGTCGTTGCGTTATCGTAGTCCTGAAAAGCGAGTCCCTTTCCACGCCCTTGGGCATACTCGACCGCACGGTTCTTGTAGATGGCTGCGGCTTGAGTGGTTTGCCAATCCATGCCGTCGAATATCATGACGATAACATTCTTGTAGCCGGCATCTGCGGCAGCAATTTGGAGACGATAAAGATCGGTTTGGTCGTAGTAATTGGCTTTTGGATTCAACGTGCCATCGGGCACGATGCCGTAAAGAGTGCGAAGTCTTTCCTCGCTTGTGTAGGCAGATTCCTCATCACGAAGCGCATCAAGTGTCAAGCCAAAGGTGTAGACCGGGATCAGCCGGTTGCTGTGATTGACCCACGTGCTGTACTTATCTTTGATGTGCCCCCATCGTCCCAAAGGAGATTTCTGTTTGACCATTGCAAGCGCCTGCAATCGTCGCATTTCGTCGGGATCGTTTTCGATGTCAATTTTGGCGCCGTCTGTAAAAAGCGACTTCACGTCGATGCCTTGACCATTCGCGTTGTCTGCGATTCCCAGTAGCAGTCCCAATGATGCCAAGGCGGCGACGACGGGAAATCGTTTCGTTGAAAACATCAGATATCAGCGGTGTAAAAAGACGCGGGCGAATCAACGCAGATCATAGTCACCAGTCGTCTTGGATCGATACCGGGTGGCAAGCAAAAGTACAAAAGCCGCTGCAATCACGATGGCACTCCACTGGTAAAGTGTGAAATTGCCCGCCAGTTTCGTTTCGGGCCGCAAGTATTCGCTGAAGAATCGAAAAACGGCATAGGCAATCAAGTAGATCGGCATCCAGTTTCCCTGCCAAATGTACACACTGCGTTTGGTGCCAATGGATGCCCAAGCGATCATCGCAAAGGACAGATGGAACGTCAGTTCATAGATCTGCGTGGGATGACGTAGTAGGCTTCCGCCGTCTGGTGCGGTGACAAATGCAATGCCCCAGCTTTGATCGGTAGGGATCCCGAAGCAACAGCCAAATAGCAGGCACCCAACGCGTCCGATCGCGACCGCCAACGCGACGGGCACGACAAACGAATCACCGGTAGACTTCGTGACCAGCAACGACCACTTTGCTAGTTCGACGCCAATGTATCCGCCGGTGAGTCCCCAGAGAATCGTCTTGCCGTCGCTGAGCCAAGCGTCCAGGACGCTACCGCTGCCAGCCGCACCGAGAATGAACGGCAATTTTGCTGCGAAGGTAGCCCCGATCAAGCCGCCAATGGCGACACCCCATTTTTGCAATGGTTGTAAGTCAAGGTTTGTTTGCCGCCGTCGCAGCAGGATCCCAGCAACGATCGTTGCCAGTAACATGCAAGCGGTATAGGCGGCGCGAGAACCGAACATGATGGTTACTTTGACGATTCGGCGGGCTGTATTTCTGGCAACGGCAGTAGGCCAGGGCGATACAGCGTGTTGTACGCGCAGAAAGGAACCATGTGTCCGCTGGGTAGAACGTGATGCGTGCAACACTTCATCAATTGCCGCACGTCGAAGTTATACGCGTCCAAAAAACTCGTGATTGTCACGCGGATCAAATCTCGCGCGGATGCTTGTTCGGCTAAGACACGCTGGAAGAACCTTTCAAGAGCCACGTCGGCCTTGTTGCCAGTGGTCGAACCGGTGTGCAAGCCGGTGATTGAAC
>CAYUGI010000117.1:0-14932 GCA_964444105.1 uncultured Pirellulaceae bacterium | reverse complement strand
GGCTGTACTGGCGGCCGGGGCTTTCGTTTCACCGATCGACACTACATCGTGACAACCACAATCACTGCCGCAGTGCGACATGCGTTGCAGGAATAGTTCGACCAGTTGTTTGGATCGTTCCGGGGTAAAGCTGATTCCGCCCGCGATCAAGTCAAGGTTCTCCGCAACCGGCGCAGCTTGATTCAGCGGTGCGATCGTGTTTCCGTCGCGCGCCGCAAGCATGATCTGATGGCAATTGGGGTGGGCACAGGGAAGCGGCGAGAAGTCTTCGCTGGTCACCGCACCATGGCTGGCTGCAGCGAGGCCGTGAATCACATCGGGGAACGTAATTCGGTCTTCCAGATCTTCCGGCAGTAGGTGGCGACCGCTGTAGGTCGCTGGCTGTAAGCTGAGTCCCGTTACATTGGGTCGACGAAGCGCTTCGGCCCAAAGGTCTCGATAAAAATTCGGATCAAGCGGCCCAGCCAGGGTCGATACCAGCGTGACATTCAGGCCAGCGTCTGCCAGCCGGTCCAGTGCTCGCTGCTTAATGTCGACCAGGTCTTCGCCACGAATTCGCATCACATCGCTGGCACTGACACCGTCCCACTGGAAATAGATTTCCACCCGGTCGCGATTCGCTGCCAACCGATCGACCAATTCGGGATCCTTTGCCAAGCGGATGCCGTTGGTGTTGACCATGACGTAATCGATTGGCCTCGCGAGCGCCTCATCAACGATGCGTTCAAATTGCGGATGAAGGGTGGGTTCACCGCCAGACAGTTGGACGACTTCAGCGCGTCCTTCGCATTCAATCAGTCGATCAAGCGATGCAATCACGTCGTCGAGGGAATGGTCTTTGCCACCGGGACCGCTGGAAGCAAAGCACATCGGGCAACTGAGGTTGCAACGATCAGTCAGCTCGACCAACCCAATGCAGGTGTGCTGTTCATGTTCTTCACAAAGGCCGCAATCGTGGGGACAGCCTTTGCCGGATGACTTCGTCGAACGCACCAGCGGTAAAACCGATGCGGTGTGTCCTTCGGGCCGATCCCACCAACTGGCATCGCTACACACAAAGTCTTCGCGCGTCCCGTGCGTCGGACACTTTTTGCGAAAGTAAACTCGTTTGCCGCGCGTGATGATTTTTGCGGGGACAACTTCCATGCACTCCGGACAAAGCGAATCCGTGGTGCCGATCATGACGTGGTCCGCGCGGGGGCGGGGATCGATCGCTGCAATGGCGGATGCGGGAAGTGGTTTTTGCGTGGGTTTCATTGCGGTGCATGCCTACTCGGGTTCGCCAAAATTGTCAGCTTGTCTTTTCCAGCGAGCCTGCCGCAGTTGAACTGTACTTCGAATCAGTCGGCAAGTGAGCAATAACACGGCTGCAAAGCTAACCACCGAACTGACTACCATCGGCAATCCGTCAACGACATAGGTCCCACCCGCCAGTGTGATCGCCCCAATCGTGCAAACGGGGATGTAAAGGACGTAGGCGACGGGGAACGCCAACAGGAGCAGTGAAAATTGCCGTGCGAGTCCGAGTGAAACACCGCGGAGCAAGAACAACACAAGACAGATCGCTCCAAGCCAAAACAACGCTATTACTGCGAAGGGATTCTGCCCGGTGCCACCGTCAGCAATCAAAAAGTAAGCCATCGCTGCAGCGCCATTCACGGCACCGATTGCCAGAATAGCGGGCCAACCGCCCGCAAATCGGACCTCGGTCAGAACTTGATCGACTAGCGGCGACGCCGGTTCTGATTCGGGTGGTTGATAGGGATTCGACATTGCGTTGAAACACTGCCTTGAAACATTGTGTTGAACTCGTGAACTGGACGAGACGATTAGATCGCACTACTTGGCTTGGATCGCGACCAGAAACTCCTGTCGTTGATCGCCCCGTCCGGTTGCCGTTCGCAAGTACAAGTGGTCGTCAACGATGACTGGTGTGGCGAATAGGGAATCACCACTATCGTTTTCTGCCAGAAGGTCGAAACGATCGGGCGATGCCTTGAACACGCAGACCTTTCCTGATTCATTTCCTACGTAAATACGATCACCGACCAATACGGGCGAAGAGCTGATTCCACCGCTGAACAATCTTCGTTTCCACATTTCTTTGCCGTCCACCGAACGATAGCAGTAGGCGACTCCAGAGTCGGCGACGGCGAACACATAGTTGTCGATCGTCAGCAGCGATTGTTCGTAGCACTTGACGTTGTTCTCCCACAACAATTTTTGCGAACCATCGGCCAGCACGCACCAAATCCCCGACTTCGGATTGCCGCCGCTGACCATCACACGCCGGTCGTCGCAGGCGACCGTTCCACAAATCGCTTCGGTTGTTGTGTCAACTTTCCAGATCAGTTTGCCCGTTGGCACGGAATAGCTGCACATCATCTCGGCACCCGCCAAAAGAACCTGACGTTGCCCGGCGATTGAATGGACGATTGGCGAAGCGAAATTCAGGTTGCTAGGTCGCGGAGTTTTCCATACCGGCTTGCCGGTTCGGCAATCGAAGGCGTAAAGACCACTCGAAGCTCCGTCATACTCGGCAGCGACGATCACCAAACCGTCTTCGACAATCGGACTTGCGCCATAACCGAATTCAAAAAGCGACGGTTTGAAATCGCAGACCTTTCGCTTCCATTCCTGTCGTCCGCTCGTTGTCATCGCGGTCAGCCAGATCGCATCGTCCGTGTAGAACGAAACAATCACCCGTTCACCGTCGAAGGCAGGGGACGGAGAAGCGTGCGAGTTATTACCGTGAATGTTTCTGGGCAAAGTCCCCCGATGGATTACCCACTGGTCCAGCACAAGTCCCGTTTCCCGTTCCACCTTAATCAACGATTGAGTTTGCAGTTGTTTGTCAGCCGTTGTCATGAAGATCCCATCTTCGATAACGATGGGCGTCGAATGCCCGCGTCCAGGGATCTTCAGTTTCCAGTGGATGTTGTTACCCGACTGAAAATCCCACTTCAGCGGGACTTTGCTGCCCGACGCAGCATGGTTATCTCCGTTGGGTCCGCGCCACTGGGGCCATTGATCCGCTTGGCAATTCGGCGGTCCCAAATGCAGAAACAACAGAGCAAGCGTCGAAGCAAAGATTGAGAGTCGATTCGTTTTCATGTGACAAGCGATTCGGCGAGGGATCTTAAAACGGCATCCGAACGATTCTGTAGAGCCCGAATCTTACCCGATCTTGCGCAAAAAGCACTCAGTAGCATTGGCTGCTCTTCCTCAATCCATCAGAGCTCTGCCAAATATCCCTGCCCAGGATCTCTGCACGGGATCTCTGCCCAGGATCTCTGCACAAGTTCACTGCACGACCTCGCGATACGAATGAGGGTTCGTTATTCTGACGTCACATCCTTTTCTTTTTCATCAAGGTAATGATCGCATGCGGGCGGGAATTGTTGGCGTTGGATTTATGTCGTGGATTCACTACTTGGCGTATCAGCGCAGCGACATCGCGGAATTGGTGTCTTTTTGCAGTCGCAATGAAGCGAAACGGAGCGGCGATTGGACCGGCATCAAGGGTAACTTTGGGCCTCCTGGCGAACAAATTGATGTATCCGGTTTGAACGTCTACGAAACGCTCGATGAAATGCTGAAAGACGACAGCATTGATCTGATCGATATCTGTCTACCGCCAAGCTTGCACCCCGACGCAATCGAAAAATGCTTGGCGGCCGGCAAGACGGTTCTGTGCGAAAAGCCACTTGCGTTGGACGCGATGACGTCGCAAAGGTTGGCCGATCTGGGCAGCGATGGCAAATTACTGGTTGCTCACATTCTGCCGTTTATGCCTGAGTTCCAGTTACTATTCGACGCGGCCCGTGACGGACGTTGGGGCAAGGCTGTTGCCGGAAGATTCAAACGCACGATCAGCCCGCCAGATTGGATCCCGGATTTCTACGATCGTGGCAGTGTGGGCGGACCGTTGATTGACCTGCACGTTCACGACGCGCACCTGATTCGTTTGCTGTTTGGGATGCCAACGGCGGCGCACACGGTCAGCCGAAAGAAGAACGGTTCGGTGATGTTTTACGAGAGCGTGTTTGAGTTTGACGGCAACGAAGTCGCCGTCAGTGCCGGTGGTGGCGTGATCGATTCACCGGCTCGCGGATTCACGCATGGGTACGAAGTGAGTTTTGAACGAGCGACCGTGCAATTTGAATTTGCGGCCTACGCTGATGGTTCGACCAATGTCATTCCCGTGACAATCATGAACGCCGATGGCAGTGTCGAACGCCCTCAGTTGGGCGATGGTGATCCTGTGTCCGCTTTCGTCGCGGAGATTGAGGCGGCAGCGAAAAGCGTGGATCAAAACGAACGCTCAATGATCTTGGATGCTTCCATCGCGGCGGACGCGCTGAAGATATGCGAAATGCAGCAGGTTTAAGACCGATGCCGCTAAATCCAATGCTAGCGGAGGTTAACCGAGACTGCTAAGAGTTTGGTGTTGCCTTAATTTTGGACGGTGCAGGTTTTGTTCCGTTCTTCTAACGCGAAGCGATGGCAGGAGTTTGCCCCGAGCCTTCGATGCGGACGTAAGTCCTTGTCATTACCCATAAGTCGGCTGAATATTGCTTCTTTAATTCACCCTCCCACACGCTAAATCAACCACGTATGGAAGACTTTTTCGTGGGAGGGTCGGCACCGAGCTTTAGCGAGTGTGACGGGGAGGGCGATCAAGACCTTCTGTTCGCCCTCCCCGTTGGCTCGCTTAGGCTCACCATCGACCCTCCCACGACAGCGTGTTTTCTAATGGAACATCATTCGCGTGGGAGGGTAAGGCGCTGATTAGAAATGCAGACTTGTGGTTAAGGACAAGGACGCTCGTTCGTGTCAACAATGTCTTTTTAACAGTCCGGAGTTAGCCGGGTTTGGGCTTACGGACTCTGTCGGGCATAATGTTCGCTGGATTCTGTAAGATCTGACTTGGAACTCGCAGCTTGATTCGATGGCCGACAGGGATGGTCCGCATGGACGCAATTTGGCAAAACCAAAAAGAGGTGGGGTTCGGAGCTGATCCGTTCAATCCTCACGCTGCGCGCAGTATCGAAGTCGTTGGTGGATTGAAGAAACAAGATTTGCGTAAGCAGATTGTGCAGTCTTGCCCACGCGTTCCCGGCGTGTACGGAATGTTGGACCGCAAGGGCCAGCTGATTTATATCGGCAAGAGCAAGTCACTTCGCTCGCGACTTCTTAGCTACTTCGCCGACTCCAACTCGGAAGAGAAAGGTGGACGGATCATCGAGAACGCTCGCGCGATCCAGTGGGAAACGCAACCCAGCGAGTTTGCTTCGCTTCTTCGCGAGCAGCAACTGATTCGATTGCTGACGCCGCGATGGAATGTTCAAGGTGTCCCCAAACGTCAGCGGCCCGTTTATCTTTGCTTGGGACGTCAGCCGGCACCCTATTTCTTCCTCGCCGCCGTCCCACCGGACAACTGCGTTGCGATCGAAGGACCGTTTTACGGAGCGGGCCGCATGAGACACGCGATCGACGCACTGAACAAAGTGTTCAAGCTGCGTGACTGCAGTCAAAAGCAAGTGTTTCACTTCGCCGAACAGCTTTCTCTGTTCGAGATGGATCATCGCCCCGGTTGCTTGCGGCTCGAAATCGGCAATTGTCTTGGTCCTTGCGCTGCAGCGTGTTCACACGAGCTTTACGATCAACAAGTGAATGCGGCGGAGAGCTTTTTGGATGGTTTCAACGACGAGCCCTTAGTTGTCGTTCGCGAACAAATGGAAACGGCATCTGCGAATCTCCAATATGAACTGGCAGGCCGCGCGATGTTGACGCTGAAGTCCATCGAATACGTTCATCGCCGGTTGAGACGGCTAGCCAAGGCACGTCGCGAGTTCACGTTTATCTACTCGGTGAATGGATACGATGGCTGCAATATTTGGTATCTGATTCACTGTGGTGAAGTAGCAGATGTCGCCGCAGCACCAAAAAGCCCGAAGGAGTACGCTGCCCTGAAACCAAAACTATTACATTGGGACGCGGTTTCGTCGAATCAACTCACCCGTGGTCATGGTTCCTACCCGCACACCCTGCAAGTTGTGTCGCAGTGGTTTCGCAAGCACAAAGAAGAGCTCAAAGTCACTTTCGCTCCCAAACAAGCTGGGCGGAAGTACTATCGAAAATCAGTCTCCGCTTGACCCATCGAACTCTCTAAGCAGTTCGGAGAAGTCTACTTCTGATTGCGGTTGTCCATCAAAAACAACCAGCCGATAACGCAGTACAGTGGCTTGGTCTTGCGACAACGGGACGCTATGACGCCCAGGAAAAACGCTGTTTTGCATGCTTCGCTTGCGACGCAAAATCCACTGATTCGACTCAACTGGGTTTTCCTTGTTCGTTAGGCCGGGGTTCTCCCTTTGCGTTAGGCCGGGGTTCTCCCTTTGCGTTAGGCCGGGGTTCTCCCTTTGCGCTAGGCCGGGGTTCTCTCTGTGCGCCAGAATGGCGTAGCTGAAATGGTCGCTACGGAACACCATCCACCGACCGGCTACAACGGCCAGCTTATCCGGCTCAATGAAGCCCGCTTCGCTCTGAAACTGCAAGTCATCGGGCATGCGCAGACGAGTCGAAAATCCACCGTAGCCCTTTGGGTCATCCGATCCACCGATGCGCACACTGGGCACTAACGCTTGCAGGGAAATTTCAAAATCAATGTCACGCCGGTCATTGACGATCGGATGAATGGAAACAGAAACGCTGTCCGACGCGATTGCGACTGGCTTGCCTTCGTCATCAACGATTGCTGGCGAACGCCATATCGCGGCTGCGCGAATCTGTGCGGTGTTTTCCGAGACTGTCGCTTCTACAGACTTGGATTCCCATTGAAAATCGCGACACAGCCAAGCGTCTCCCGCAGCACGTCCGTCAACCGTCACTTGATGCCACGACCAAAAAATGCCGCGATGGTGCTTGTGATCCGCTGGAAAGTCTTCGGTGAGGATTTCGCCATCCAGGCTGTAAAGCGGATGAACGTAGTGCGCCCGCCGAAAAGCCTTCGGCTGCGACAATTCGCGCGAGCCAAACTGAAACGCAAGCACAGGGCGTGAACCGTCACGCACTTCGATCCGCGAATCGTCACGTACGATTTGGAAAGGGCTTCTTAAGACTTCGACTTCATCTGCGGATGCAGTTTGACCAAGCAGCGTCCTAAAACAGAGGAACAGGCAAAGAAACGAAATGCGTGGTGTGTGAAGGCTCGACTGCAGCAAGTACATGATGGAATCGATTAAGGGGGCGAGGTATTTCCGGGGGCTTTCCACTCGCTTAACATAACTGAATGCTCATCCTCCACCGAAAGCCCACAATGAAATCCATCTCCTTTCTGGCAACGGCCATCTTGCTTTGCGTTCTATTTGGTAAGACAAGTCTTGCGGAAGACTGGAGCCAGTGGCGTGGCCCAAATCGCGATAGTCAGCTGTCCGATGCAGCCTGGCCAAGCTCTTTGGGTGACAATCTGGCATCTGTTTGGGAGAAACCTCATGCACCGAGCTACAGCGGCCCCGTGATCCACGACGGTCTGGTGTACACCACCGAAACAATCGACAAGGCAAGCGAAAAAGTTACTGCCTACGTGTTGGAAACAGGTGAGGTGGCGTGGTCAAAAGAGTGGCCGGGTGCGATGGCAGTTCCTTTTTTTGCAGCAGCCAACGGCGACTGGATCCGATCGACACCGACTGTTACCCGTGACGCGCTTGTGATTCTGGGGATGCGAGATGTCCTGGTGTCGCTTGATCCAAAAAGTGGCGACGAACAATGGCGGGTTGATTTTCCCAAGTCCATGGGAACCCCCATGCCGTCATTCGGTGCCGTTTGCTCTCCCATCATCGACGACGGCGCTGTTTACGTCCAAACGGGCGGTGCGTTGGTCAAGTTGAAACTGTCCGACGGAAGTTTGATTTGGCAGACGCTTGCCAACGGCGAGGGCATGATGAGCAGCGGTGCATTCAGCAGTCCGACGCTGGCAACCATTGCTGGGAAAAGGCAACTGGTCGTGCAAACACGAGAAGAACTTTGTGGCGTCGATTTGGAGACGGGAAATGTGCTTTGGAAGCAGCCGATCGAAGCGTTTCGCGGAATGAACATTTTGACGCCGTTGGTTGCCGGTGATCGTGTTTTCACTTCGGCGCACAGCGGCAAGGCCCAGCTATTTGAGATAAAGCACGACGATGACGATCAATGGAATGTCGAAGAGCTTTGGGTGCAAAAATCACAAGCTTACATGTCGTCTCCGGTTCTGATGGGTGATTCGATCTACATTCATTTGAAGAACCAGCGAGTTGCTTCGATTAACTTAGCCGACGGTGAAATCAAATGGACCAGTTCACCGTTTGGGAAGTACTGGAGCATGGTCAGCAACGGTGAAAAAATCCTCGCCTTGGATAGCTCGGGAGACTTAATGCTGATTGCCCCAGATGAGTCGAAGCTGAATATCGTCGATCAGCAGAAGGTGGCCGCTGACTCTTGGGCTCACTTGGCTGTTCAGGGAGACTACATCGTCGTTCGCGATCTTGCCGCGCTGAAGGTCTTCCGCTGGAAGTGACTTTCGCGACAATTCTGAAAAGCCAAAGTCTTTGTTCCCTCCGATTCACTCCGTTTTTTCCGACCGCATGACAGACCAAGAACAGCCCTACGATTCATTTTTGTTGGTTTCCTTCGGTGGTCCGGAAGGCCCCGACGATGTGATGCCGTTCCTGGAAAACGTGCTGCGTGGAAAGAACGTCCCGCGCGAGCGGATGTTGGAGGTTGCCGAGCACTACAGCCATTTCGGCGGTGTCAGCCCAATCAACCAGCACAACCGCGATCTGATGGCGGCCATCAAAGCAGAGTTTGCTGATGCTGGAATCGATCTGCCGGTCTATTGGGCGAATCGCAATTGGGAACCGTTGTTTCCCGACACGCTCCGGCAAATGCGCGACGATGGATGCAAACGCAGCTTGGCATTTTTTACCAGCATGTTCAGTTGCTATAGCGGTTGCCGGCAGTACCGCGAAAACATCATCGCCGCTCAAGAGGAAGTCGGCGAAGACGCACCGCTAGTCGAAAAGGTGCGTATGGGATTCAACCACCCGCTTTTTATCGAGACGATGGCAAACAACGTACAAGCGTCGATCGCTTCTTTGGATGCATCCGCTGACCAAGTGACCGTACTGTTCACCGCACACAGCATTCCCATGTCGATGGCGGATAATTGCGACTACGAAAAACAACTGCTCGAATCAAGTCGCTTGGTGGCCGAAAGTGTCGGGGCGACAAATTGGCGGCTTGTTTTTCAGAGCCGAAGCGGCCCGCCCCAGCAACCATGGCTAGAACCAGATGTTTGTGATGCGATTGCGGAGATGGACGAAGCAAAGAAGCTAAGTCATTTGGTGGTCGTTCCGATTGGTTTCGTAAGTGACCACATGGAAGTCATGTTCGACCTGGACGAAGAGGCTGCCGATCTTTGCCAACAGCGAGACATTAAAATGGCTCGTGCGACGACAGCCGGAACTTCGCCGTCCTTCGTGCAAATGATACGGCTGTTGGTCGAAGAACGCTTGGGCAAAACAGACGAGAAGCAAGCTGCGGGCACCCTGGGGGCTTGGCATGACGTATGCCCAAAAGATTGCTGCACGTACACGCCGCGTCGACCTCCTGGAGTCGGCGGCGGCGGACGACCAACCGGAGCTGCCGGCGGACGACCTTCCGAAGCGACCGGCGGTGGTGGGCGCCCTACGTAGCGATGACTCGCTCCCTAACCGCCGCGTTTGTGACGGTAGGGGTTGAATAGCAGGTAGTTCAAGTGGCGGTACAAGTCGCTTTGCGCCAGTAGCTCGGCATGATGGCCTTCGCCGACGAGTCGCGAACCGTTCAACAAAACCACCCGATCGGCACCCCGTAGCGTTTGCAAACGTCTTGGCAACATCACGACCAAAGTACCTGCGTCGACGAGCTTGCGAAGTGCCTTCAAGCACGGGTCTTCGGGAAGATGCTCGGCTGGCGGAGGCGGTTCCAAGGCCAACAAAATAGGTGGGCGGTGGATCAGTGCTCGCGCAACCGCAATCGCGTAGGTGGCTTCGACGTCCAGCGATGCGTCGTCCGCAGAAACGATCGTATTGAGGCCTTCGGGAAGGCGTTGCAGTCGTTCATAAATCTGCACTTCGTCGAGTGCTTCCACTAGCGTGCTGTTGTTGATGGAATCGTCGGCGCCGCGAAGATTCTCGATCAGAGTTCCATCCCAGATGGGGCCGGACGGTTCGATCCACATGACATTGCTTGCCAAGGCCTGTGGGTGAACGTCTAGCAACTTAATCCCATCAATCAAAACGCGGCCATCGCTGGGACGCCCGAACCCCATCAGCAATTCAGTAAGGGCTCGAGTGGAAACAGCTTGCGTGCCAAGAAGTGAAACCATGCTTCCGGGAGTCAGCTCCAAGCTGAGATTGCTCAGAATCGGTTTACCCTGAGAATCATTCAGCGTGACGTCTTGAATTTGGACGCCATCGCGAAGCCCAGCAAAACCCACTCGCTGCTCGGTCGG
Organism: uncultured Pirellulaceae bacterium; assembly: GCA_964444105.1. Taxonomy (GTDB): domain Bacteria; phylum Planctomycetota; class Planctomycetia; order Pirellulales; family Pirellulaceae; genus K23-9. The sequence continues at coordinate 4,398 of CAYUGI010000117.1, read as the reverse complement.
CGAGATGTCTTTGCTGCGTTTCAGGTAGCCGTAAATTTCATCGCAAGCGGCACTGCTACCACGCAACTTGCTTGCCAACAGAGACAGCCGACTTGCCGCCGTGACGGCTCCGAATAGCGCAAGCCCCAAGACGAATGCCGCTGGTACGCTGAGCCCATTATCCACCCCAAAAAGATTGACACCTAAACCGAGCACGAGAACGGCAATGGCGACGGAAGTGGCCAGGAAAAGAAGTGGCCAGACGCGACCACTGCGAGCGTCTTCGCTTGCCAGTCGTCGGTACAACGAATCAAGCTCCGCCTGGAAAGACCGGTCTGCTAAGCCTTGAGTTTGCAGTCGAGCCAGCAGGGGAGCTTGCCCCACAATTTCGGCCATCCTCTGACGCGAGCGAGGCACTTCCCATTCACTTAAACGTTTTTCGTCGGGTTGGCGAAGACGCTGGTGCAGTTGCCTAAGCAAAACACCACTAACGACTGCCAGCAGTGCCAGCCAAACGTTGACCAGCAGTGCAAGTGCAACACAACCGATCACCATCAACACACTTCGCGGGATCGAACGGTACCAGAGCGAAAGACCTTGTTGAAGTTCAGGAAGCGATTCGCCAATGAGATGTTGCGCACGCACGTGTTGCGCCGCCGCACCTTCGATTTCGGCGCGTCGCAGGCTTTGCCCTAGCATTCGTGTGTGCAGCACCTTCACGATCCGTCTGGCGCGGTTATCCGCGGCGCGTCGGTGCATCCAAACCGAAAGGCAAAAAACGGCTGCGACGATCAGCGTGACTCCAAGCAATTCGCTGAGTTGCAACAAAGTGGCTTGGTCTGTGAATCTCTCGCTCAGTGGAATGTACAAGTGCGTGCCGAGGCGAACCGGCGATGCGGCGATCCCGCCGGCGTTAAGAAGCAACGCGATGAGGCCCAGCAAGATGATGAGCAGTGGCACCAACAGGCCAGCTAAGGCGGCCCAACCGTATGCCAGATAGTGACCGCGCGAAGCGGGTTCGCTGCGTGCTGCCGACAGCGTACTGAACGAAGGCAATGCTTCAGCCTCACAGATGTGAACAAGATGAGAAGTGGGATTGCGTGACCAGGCGCTCGATCAACATGCCGCCGCCACGAACCCATGATAGTCGGCACAGTCGGACAATGTGCCAAACTGCCATGTGGATAAGGGCCACAAAAGGTCGCAAGAGGAACAAAAAGCCGGTTCAGTCGAATCGGAAAGGAGATGAGCCTCGCTTTACCCCTCCGGGTTGTTCAGCATCAAACTGAATCGGTCTTTCAAATCGTGTTGTATCCGTGATGCATTGCTAAAATGCAGCGGGCCCAAGTCGGCTTAGGCCAAGTCTCGATCTTCAAACAGAAGCATCGACAGCATCCATATGGCGATCACAAAGCAGAAAAGGTAATTAAAGGCGCCAGCGAGGTAGAGCGGCGGGATTTGGTTTCCGGTGTCCACGGCACTTTGGACATTAAAGACGTTCAGGTTTGGTATCACGACCGCGATCAGCTTGCCAACAAAGCCGACCAATTCGTTATTGCCTTCTGCCGAAGCGACCAGTGGCGAAGTCAGGTTGCCGATCACATAGACGACGAAACAGATGATGAAGTTGGCCAGCAGAGGCAATCGTGTCGCCAATGCCACCGCGATCGCACCGATGATCATCGTCTCCATAAAATACAGCGTTAGCGCGGGAAGCGTCGAACTGATCTCGTCGAGGCCAATTTGCCAAATCGGGAGCGCCTTGGAAGTTTCGCGAGCGTCGTAGATCGGCTTGTAAGCCATCAGCACCATGAACACTGCAGAGATGATGACAAACATCACCAAGACCGACATCATGATGCCTGCGTACTTTCCGAGCACAAACGATCGGCGACTCACTGGCTTGCTCAGAACCGTCAGTGCCGTTCGGCCTTCGATTTCTTCGCTAACCGTCGTGCCAGCACTCCACACGGCCTGGATCATTCCCAGGACCATGATCAGCGTGACACCGCTGTCTTTGTACATTCGTATGTCATCACCCAGCGTATTGAATGGGTAGATCGCGAAGATCACCACGCCAAAGATTCCGATCGCTAATAAAATCAGATACAGCGTCTGAGCCATTTCGTTTTTGGCGGTCGATAGTGCCAAGGCCCACACGCGCGGCGCGGCTTGGCGGAACGCCACGATCGATGTCATTAACAAAAAGAACGCAATCGCAATGTTGACGCTGGTTGCCGCCTCAGGAACGGCCGGCAGTGTCTTAAAGGTAAACGACACTCGTGCGGGTGAAATTTCACGGTTTTGAATGTGAAGCGCCGAGGCGTCGCCAGGGATCGGCGGTGTATCACGGTTCTCGTAGCGGTAGGACAATTCGGAATCGGCGAAAACCTGTGTCGGTGTGCGATTGAAAGTTGACGGGTCAGAAGAGTCCGCCAAGTTGATGGTACGATCGGACTTGATTCTCAATTCGGCCATCGACCGAAGATCGTAATTAATGTTCGCAGGAATGAACGGAGCTTCGTCTGCGGTCAGGTCTTCGCTCGTGGCGGGGATCGTCACGACCACTTCGCGTGTGCCATCACCGACCAAGTTGACATCCTTCATCGACGTCACGAAGTCCATCGGTTTTTTGACCCACAGAGTCGCAGCAATTCCGATCACGCAGACGACAGCGAAGGTGCCCAGGAGGTACGGCACGATTCCTTCTCCCAAAATCGTCCCCCATTCGTCTCGCGTTCGATGCCACATTCCATAGATGATTCCAAATCCGCAGACCAATCCGATTGTGATCAGCGGCAGGAACAGAGACTCGGCATACTCCTCTTCGCCGGGAACGTACTGCCAACATAAGAATGCCGAAATCAAACCGCCAACGATCAGTGACGCGGTAATGCCACGACGGGGTGAATCAGGCAGATTCCCCAAACCCGGTATCAACGAAAGTGCCGCCAAAATTCCGTAGACCAGAGCACAAGCGACAGCACCAACCAGCAGTCCGGCGGTAATGACCCAGACAGGTGTCATCCAAACGGGCAACCATTTCGCCATCTGAGCAACGATCAGAGCTGGCTGCATCTGGCCCGATTGAAGGAACGACGATGCAAGACAATCGGTGGATACCAAGGTAGAAATCAGGCCAGCGGTCATGTCGAGCCAATGGAGCGTGAAGCGAGATTGAAAATGATGTGAGGGTAGAACTGGAGCCTATCCCCACCTGCACACAGAGAAGCTGTACGTAGAAAGCAGCAAAAAGGTTTGCTCTCAACCGTGTTTGGCCAAAAGTTGTCGGATAGTATCTGGAATGGGCTGTTTTTCCAGGCCTTTGCCTGGTTTCAAATGGCAGCACACCGTGGTAATCCGGCCGTTGGCGATTTTTTGATCTTCACGAAGAAACTGAAAATCGAAGTCGATGCTGGAAGTGCCAATTTTCGCTATCGTGACTTCGATCGCCAGCAGATCCTCAAATCGGGCGGCCGCCTGATAATCGCATGACGCAGAAACCCGCGGCCAAGTCAGCTGGTCTGGATTGCCATGATCCATGATTGAAATGCCAAGGCTGCGCAGTAACTCATGCTCGGCAGCTTCCATCATTGGGAAGAACGCGGAAAAGTGGACGATGCCTGCCGCATCGGTATCACGAAATTCGACTCGGCGTTGGGCGGTGAAAGCGGGCATAGGAGATGCAATGGGTATTGGTGGTCTACTCGCCATTGAAAACAAACGCGAATCGCTAGCGAGCGGCCACTGCGTCGCAAATCGATTCTCTATTGGTCGTGGCTGCTCGCTAGCGCTTCGCGTTGTTTCAAAAGAGGAGCCGCGAATTTCCAAAAAATAAGCCAAGCGATCAACGCTTGGCTTAAATACAAATTTCTTATCGCACAGCGATTTTACTCGCCTACGTATGGCAACAGAGCCATGAACCGGGCTCGCTTGACGGCTGCCGTGACGGCGTGCTGGCTGGCTGCCGTACAGCCGCTCTTGCGACGACCAACGATCCGGCCTTGGCGGTTGATCATTTTCTTCAGCAGATCCAAGTCCTTGTAATCGACGTACATCGGCCGCGGGCGCTGCCCATCGACGAAAATGGGATCTTTCTTGCGGGTGCGGGAGCGAGCGCGGGTCCGTTTCCGGGCGCGACTGCGACTGCTCATTGGGCGTGGAGGCATCTAAAGCGTGTCTTTCAAAACTGGGCGAATGGTCTCAAACGGTCGGTTGTGTCGTGGGGGCATCAAATCGAAATACCGCCAGCCAACCGACTCGCCATCCCTTCGGGGAAGCCCGAGATTATGCCGCTACCAACGCACGATGACAAGAGCGACGAGGCGAAATGCTCTGTTTTTCCGCGGAGTGCGCCATGCCTTCGAGGTTGTGAATTTTTGAGAATGATCCGATTCGAGGCGAGACTGGTAACCCGAA
>CAYUGI010000116.1:14813-20076 GCA_964444105.1 uncultured Pirellulaceae bacterium | reverse complement strand
GTCGAGCGCCAGCGAGGAGAGGGCGACCGCGCAGAACCTCCCCTCGCTAAGGCTCGACCCTCCTTGAAAAGGAGGGTGAAATAAGACAGCACGACGACCGCGCGGTGGAGCAATTCTGTCACCAGTAGGCTACGCTCCTAAACACTACAGATAAACTCAACTCCCGATCTATTTTCATGCGTGCAATCCAAATTTCCGAAGTAAAGACACTCAAATCAATCGAGATCGACGAACCGTCTGCGCCAGGTCCTGGCGAGGCGTTAGTTCGTACGCACCGGATGGGTGTCTGCGGAACCGACATCAGTTGCTACTTGGGCAAGTTTCCATTTTTCGATTTCCCTCGCATTCCCGGCCATGAATTGGGCGTGGAAGTCGTCTCAGTTGGAGAGGGCGTGACGAATGTCTCGGCGGGCGACAAGTGCAGTATCGAACCTTACATGCACTGTGGCGAGTGCTACCCGTGCCGTCGTGGAGCGATCAACTGCTGTCAAAATCTGAAAGTCATTGGCGTGATGATGGACGGCGGGCTTTGCGAATCTTTTTTGGTTCGCGCCGAAAAATTACATGCGTCGACGAAACTAAACTACGACCAATTGGCTCTGGTTGAAACGCTGGCGATTGGCTGCCACGCGAATGACCGTGGCAACCCCCAAGGCGGCGATCATGCCTTGATCATCGGCATGGGGCCCATCGGGCTGGCAACGTTGGAGTTTGCACGATTGACGGACGCGACGATCAGCGTGATGGATATGAATGAAGCTCGATTGGATTTCGTGCGGAAGACTTATGGAATCGAAAACACCGTGCTTTTCAAAGGTGACGGAAGCGAAGTCGATCGCATGAAAGAGTTGACCGGCGGTGATATGTACCAAGTCATCACCGATGCGACCGGCAACAAGCATTCGATGTCGGGAGCCCTGCAGTACATCGCTCCGACGGGTTCGCTGGTTTACGTGGGGATCACGACAGACGAACTGACATTCAAGCATCCCGTCATGCACCGCCCGGAAGCTTCGATTTTGGCATCACGTAACGCGCTGCCGGCTGACTTCACACGCATCATCGAATTGATCGAAGAAGGCACCATCAATACTGACCCATGGATTACGCACCGCACCGACTTTGAAGGTGTTTTGACCGACTTCGAATCGTTTACTAAACCGGAAACCGGCGTGATCAAAGCGATCATCGAGGTCGCGTAGTCCTTTCCGCAAAGGTAGCAGGCAGACTCCGCTCTGCCGCCCGCCCGCTGAGCTAACCTTGTATCGCGCGAAAGGGTTGCTTGAGGCTGGCGGCACAAGGGATTGTGCCTGCAACTTTGGACGCTCTCGAAACACGATGGCAAGACACGACGCAGCACCCCACTTACACAACACTCGTTCTCTAAAACTCTCACGAAATAGATAGATCAATGACTAAAAAATGTGTAGCTCTGGGGCTTAACCCCAGCTTTGGTTTTGGTGACCGCACCGGCTTGGCGACCCCTGGCCACGTTGCTTCGATGAAACGATGCGGTAGCGGGATCTCCGCGATCTATCCGCAGCAATCGATTCGCGAAATGACGCGTACACAGCGTAATCCGGTTGGCGTGATGGAAGACGCCATGAACGCTGCCGCCGATGCTGGCTGGACCGATGACATTGGCGCCGACGCGGATCACCTGAAAGTTCCTAACGACGTCGATATCACGGCTGCGGCGGGCTTCACTTTCTTCACGATCGATCCGTCCGATGACGTCGATCAGAAGGCTGATGACTACGACGAAGCGACTTTGAAAAACAAGTTCGCCGACTGCGGAGACGATGCCTCTTGGTACGACGGTTATCTTGGCAAGACAATCAAGCTTGGCACTGGCACGACCATCGATCTAAACGAAGAAGCTTGCATGCGAGCCGCTGTGAAGTACGGCAAGGCGATCAAGCGTGCTTTGGACCTGGGTGACTACATCAAGAAAGTCAATGAAGAAGCCAACAACGACTACGAGATCGAACTTTCGGTCGACGAAACCGATCAGCCAACGACGCTGGCGGAGCACTACATCATTGCCGACCAGTGTCTCAAGGGCGGCATGAAACTGGTTTCGTTGGCACCGCGATTCATCGGTGACTTTGAAAAGGGCATCGACTTCATCGGCGATCTTGGAGCGTTGGAAGTTTCGCTGAAGGATCACGCTGCGGTTTCCGAAGCACTCGGCCCGTACAAAATCAGCCTGCACTCGGGAAGCGACAAGGTGTCGATGTACGGGATCTTGGCCAGTTCAACTGGTGGTAAATTCCACGTCAAAACGGCGGGCACTAGCTACTTAGAAGCATTGCGTGTGGTTGCCCGTCACGACAGCGCAGCCTTTCGCGAGATCATCGATTTTTCGCGTGGCCGCTACGAAACGGACAAGGCAACTTATCACGTTTCGGCGACACTTGCCGATGCACCTGAGACAGCCGATGCCGACGATGCGACATTGGAAAGCGAGTACTTGGAAATGTGGGCCGACGTGCCGGTGGGCAAAGGGTTCACGAAACCAGGTCGTCAGATCCTGCACTGCACATTTGGGTCGGTGCTAACCGACGACAAGCTTGGCAAGATCGTTCACGATTGCTTGAAGTCGCACCCGGAGACTTATGTCGAAGTCTTGGACGATCACTTCGGTCGTCACCTCGATGCGCTCAAGAGCGGTATGTAGAGGGGCAAAAGCTCCGATTCGCCAGCAAATCGAATTTCACTTTTGTAGGGTGGGTCGAGGAGCTTTAGCGACGCTGACCCACCAATGCAAAAACGCTGACGATAATGGTGGGTCAGCGCGGCTATCGCCTCTTGACCCACCCTACATCTTCAAAAACTGACCAACCTGGAGGGAGAAACGCTATTGCCAAGGAGCGGTAGCCTGACGGCTGACTAACCTTCTTCTTCCAACAGCGTCTCGATGGTTTGACGCATTTGCTGTTCGCCGGGGGTGCCTTTCCAGTTCATTTCTCCCTGCCACCAACGACGTAGGAATCCCTTCTTGTCGATCAAGTAGACGGTCGGCCACATCGTGTTGCTCCACTGCTTCCAGTTTTCCGATTTTGCATCCAACATGACGGGATACTCGATGCCTTCCTTTGCCGCGGCAGCTTTGACACGATCAAGCGAACGTTCGGCGGACGTCTCTGGTGTTTGGATGCCGATAATCACCAAGCCCTGATCGGCGTAGTCCTGGTACCAGGCTTTGTAGTGGGGCAAATTGCGTTGACAGTTGATGCACTGAAACGCGTAGTAATGAACCGCGACGACTTTGCCTTGCAAATCGTCCAGTTTCAGTGGACCACCTTGGATCCAAGTGACGCCTTCCTCGCTTAGCTCAGGCGGCATCGGGTAGGTTCGTTTGACGAGCGAAAAGTTGAATGGCTTGCCCGTTAAAGCTGGAAGCTTGGCACGCTGCTGATTCGAGAGCCGATCTGCAAATAGCTTTCGCTCCCTAGCCTGAATTTTCCCCAGCTCACTTTCTGCCTTGCTCGCTTCCATGTCACCACTTTTGACTTTCGCTTGCACAGCGGCAGCGTCGGCGTCCGTTTTGACAAACGCGTCGATAAATCGTTGCTGATCTGATGCTGACAGCCCGAGTTCTTGGGCGACGTCATCACGAATGATCATCCGTGTCCCCAAGGCTTGACGTTCCAACTGGGCAAGTCGCTTCATGTGTGCAGGGGTAAGCGTTTGTTGTAATTTCGTTCGAAGTTCACTGGTGAGTGTGACTAACTCAGTTTCCAGTTTGTCAGGTTGGAAGTTGCGAGCACGAAACCAGCGTGGGTCAATCGATTGAAGTATTTTCTGGACCGATTCGATTTGCGGTTCTGTTAGACCGAGGTCCTGATGCACCAAGTCATCGCGGATCATCTGCAGCAAGACTGGTGGCGAACTGGGAGGTGCAACAGCGGTTTGGGCGGTTGCGACCGTGCTAATCAGACTTGAGAGGACCACTGCGATCCATGCCGTCGCTGTCAGAGAGAGGCGGGTAAACTGACGGCGAAAATACTGACAGTTGGGGGACTTGGGAATCATCAGCGAGACTCGAATCAGTGAGGAAAGGATCGGCGAACGGCTATGCAATCAATGAGTATCAAGCCTGCTTAGCCGCCAGTCAAAGCCAACCCAAAATGAACCCGACGCCAACCCGACACGGCGATTGTGGGCCCGACAGGTGAAGGAAATCCGCTATCAATAGACCAGCGAGCCGTTTTTACGGGGTTTTTCGCTGTTGAAGCGGTCTTGGCTGACCCGATACACTCCGGCCAATAGTTCATCGACTTCGGAAAGGATTCTGGCGTGTCAACTTACGATATTAAAGCCTACGTGCGAGGCATGGTTCAACGTTCCCCGCTGGGCCGAACAGCCCTAGGTGGCAAGACCCGGCCAAACCACGCCAGCGGATTGCTGTCGAAGTACGACATTGACGTGGTGTTTGACGTGGGTGCCAACAACGGCCAGTACGGACGCGAGCAGATGTCCATGGGATTGCCGGGCAAGCAATTGGTGTCGTTCGAACCGCTTTCGTCGGCCTTTCAAAAACTGGTTGCCAACTCGCGGCCGTTTCCCAATTGGCAGGCAGTCAATATTGGGCTGGGCGCGACGGATGGGCAGGCCGACATCAACATCGCGGGCAATTCGCAAAGCAGTTCGTTTCGCGAAATCTTGCCAGCACATACCGACGCCGCCCCAACGTCCAAGACCATCGGAACGGAGACGGTCGAAATTCGCCGACTCGATTCGATCATCGATCAGTACAGCAAGCCGAACGACCGCTGTTTCTTGAAACTGGATGTGCAAGGATTCGAGAAAGACGTCCTGGAGGGCGCGCTGGAGTCGCTTGACCGCGTCGTCGGCTTGCAAGTGGAAATGGCTTTGACACCACTATACGACGGTGAAACACTCTTTCCCGAAATGGTTGAGTATCTGGAAAGCCTGGGTTACTGCATGATGAGCGTTGGCGGAGTGTTTGCCGATGCTCGCACCGGCCAATTTGTGCAACTCGAAGGCGTGTTCTACAAGAAGTCCGAAGTCGGGCAACTGAAACGCGTCGCATAGTTGTGACGCTATCTACGTTGTCGCGTCAGGCCCTGACGTGATGCAATCTGAGACGTAGGGTGGGTCAAGAGGCGACAGCCGCGCTGACCCACCACTTTCGGCAGTGCTTTTGAACTGGTGGGTCAGCGTCGCTAAAGCTCCTTGACCCACCCTACAGAAATCCACAGCCTTTCTGCGGCGTAATGCAACAACGCCGTGATGC